>CAZUZY010000027.1:0-43860 GCA_964624885.1 uncultured Polyangiales bacterium
GCGGGGTCGCCTTCGCGGCGCTCGGCGGTCGGGGGCGCGAACAGGCACGACGGCAGGAGCGCGCGAGCGTCGCGCGCGGAGACGGAGACGCGCTGGGGCACGGGCCACGCCGTGACGCTCGGCCGCGCGTTCCCGGTGTCGAGGTCGGCGACGGCGACCGCGGTGTGGGTCGTCCCGAGATCGATCCCGACGACCCACGCCATCAGGGCTCGCGGACGTTGAGCTCGAGGGCGAAGCGCCCGCCGTCGGTGGAGATGGCCTCGAGGCGCAGCGTGCCGATCTCGGTGACGGTGGACTCGATCTGCACGGGGATCACGTCGCCGACGCGGCGGCCCTCCGACGGGACCGTGGCCTCGATGGCGGGGAGCTCGTCGAGCTCGTCGCCGGGCTTCCAGCGCTCGAGCGCGTGCCCCACGCGGTCGTCGCGGCGCACCGTGCTGCCGAAGAAGCGGAACCGCACCGGCTCGCCCACCACGAGGCCGAGCTCCTGGGGCGCGCGCGCGGGCGGCGAGCCCTCCTCGACGCCGAAGGGGGCGACGCACAGCGCGACGAGCGGCGGCTCGATGCCGGGGACCGCGGGCGCCGCGCCCTCGATGCCCACGTAGTACGAGCGCGCGGTGCCGCCGCGGATGCGCACGCCGCGGCCACGCTTGGTGGTGGCGTAGTAGGCCGCGCCGCGCGCGACGCTCAGGTCGAGGTCTTCGCCCGCGAGCACCCGGGCGGGCGCGCCACCGTCGGCCACGAGCCAGGCGTTCAAGGTGTCGACGAGGCGCTTGCGGAGCGGGTCGGCCTTCATGACGCCGCCGTTGAACAGGATGGCGGTCGGGTGCAGGAGCGCGCGGCCCTCGGCGTTGCCGGCGGCGGCCACCTGGCGGCCGAGGAACGCGGCGAGGTGGCGGGTGACGGCCGGATCCTGCGCGTAGGGCAGCCCGAGCTGCGTGAGGCCCACGCGCGCGCGGGTGACGGGCCGGGCGCTGCCCTCCACGACCGGGAAGAACCCCTCCACGAGCAGCGACTCGAGGCGGGCCCGGGTGAGCTCGGCGCGGATCACCGAGCCCATGAGCTTCGAGCCGCGGCCGGCGAGCGCGATGGGCACCGCGGCGAGCGACGGATCGGACAGCAGCTGCTCCTTGCCGGCGCGACACGCGTGCACGAGGGCCTGGGCCTGCAGCGGATCGAGCGATTTTCCCTGGCCCTCGAGGTCGGCGCGCACCGCGTGGGCGAGCGCGAGGTCCATGTTGTCGCCGCCGAGCAGGATGTGCTCGCCGACCGCGACGCGGCGCAGATCGAGCCCGCCCTCGGACTCGGTGACCGCGATGGCGGAGAAGTCGGTGGTGCCGCCGCCGACGTCGATCACGAGGATCACGTCGCCGACCTTCACCTCCTTGCGCCAGCTGCCGCGCGACTGCTCGATCCAGGCGTAGAGCGCGGCCTGCGGCTCCTCGAGGAGGGTGAGGTGCGCGATGCCCGCGGCGCGCGCCGCCTCGGCGGTGAGCTCGCGGGCGGCCGCGTCGAACGACGCCGGCACGGTGAGGACGACCTCCTGCTCGGCGAGCGGCTCCTGCTTCTGGTCCCACACCTCGCGCAGGTGCTCGAGGAAGCGCTGGGCGGCGACCACCGGGGACAGGCGCGGGAGGTCGGGGTCGGTGATCGCACCGGCGGGCAGCTGCGGCAGGATGGCCGCGCGGCGGTCGACACCGGCGTGACAGAGCCAGCTCTTGCTCGAAGCGACGACCCGCGCGGGCAGCTCCGCGGCGCGCGCCCGGGCGAGCTCGCCGACGACGAAGCCGCGGCCCGCGTCCCACGGCAGCGGGTGCGACTCGCCGCTGTGCGGCAGGTAGAGGAACGAGGGGAGCAGGTTCCGCGACTCGAGGGCACCCGCCGACACGAGCTGCGGGATCGCGAGCACCGAGGGCGGCGCGTCCTCGCCATCGACCAGATCGAGGTCGACGTAGGCGAGCGCGGTGTGGGTGGTGCCGAGGTCGATGCCGATGGCGTAGGTCACAGCTCCACCTCCGCGGGCGCGATCACCTTCGCGTCGTGGCCCTCGGCCGCCTCGGGCAGGTGCAGGCCCTCGACGCGCCACCCACGGTGACGGAGCGCACCCGAGAACGGCGCGCTGCCGGCGACGTTGCCGGTGAGCTTGACGGCACCGCTCTTGGTCTCCGTCTCCTCGACGGTCACCCTCGCACCCTCGTCTTCCTTGCGCACCGCGACGAGCTTGCCGTGGGCGCGCAGGGCCTTGCGGCAGCCCTCGTGGACGACGCGCGCGGCCGCACCGACGTCGGCGTCGGGGAAGCTCGTGACGTCTTCTTCGAGGAAGTCGACGAACCGCCCCTCGCGCTGGAACAGGGCGAGCAGCTGCAGGGCCGGATCGACCGAGGCGGCCTTCACCGGCTCGGGCTTCGGCGCGGGCTGCGGCTCGGGCTTCGGCTCGGGCAGCGCCGGTGCCTCGGCGGCGGCCGCGCGCACCCGCGCCGCGTAGGCCGCGTCGAAGAGGATGCGGAAGTACGCCGCCCACGCGAGGACGAGCCGCTCGAAGAACCCAGGCAGGGGGTCGGACACGGCGGGAAGATAGCGGGTTTGCGCGAGCCCGTGGAAGCCAGGCCGGCGGTCGACCGTTAGGCCGTAGCCACTCCTGGCGTGAGAAATGTGCTCTCCTCGTCCTCCATGAAGACCCTCGAGCAGCGCCTCGACGGCGTGACCCACGTCAAGATCGGCGGCTTCGACGTCGACGGTGTCCTCCGCGGCAAGATCGTCTCGAAGGAGAAGTTCTTCTCCGCCCTCGAGACCGGCTTCGGCTTCTGCGACGTCATCTTCGGGTGGGACGTCGAGGACCAGCTGTACGACGACGGCAAGGACCCTGCGCACCGCGCGCACGTCACCGGCTGGCACACCGGCTACCCCGACACCCTCGCCATCCTGGATCCGAGCACCGTGCGCCACCTGCCGTGGGAACCGCGCACCGCCGCGTGCCTCGCCGACTTCCGCCACGAGGGCCAGGCACACCCGGGGTGCGGGCGCTCGCTCCTGCGGGGCGTCCTCGAGCGCTACGCCGCGAAGGGCTGGACGCCGAAGGTCGCCGTGGAGTTCGAGTTCTGGCTGTTCAAGGAGACGCCGGAGTCGGTGCGGGACAAGCACTACCGCGGCCTCCAGCCGATCTCGCCCGGCATGTTCGGCTACTCGTGGCTGCGCGAGGGCCAGCACCAGGCGCTGATGCACGCCATCCTCGACGAGATGGCCGCCTTCGACATCCCCATCGAGGGCTTCCACACCGAGACCGGTCCCGGCGTGTACGAGGTCGCCATCAAGTACGACGACGCGCTCGCCTCGGCCGACAAGGCCGCGCTGTTCAAGACCTGCGTGAAGCAGATCTGCGCGCGCTTCGGCGTGATCCCCACCTTCATGGCCAAGTGGAGCGCCGACCTGCCGGGCAGCGGTGGGCACATCCACCAGAGCATCGTCGACGCGAGCGGCAAGAACCTGTTCGCCGGGGCCGACGGCCAGCTCTCCGAGCTCGGGCGGCACTACGTCGGCGGGCTGCTCTCGCTCATGCCGGCGCTCACCGCGATCCACGCGCCCACGGTCAACAGCTACCGGCGGTACGTGCCCGGCGTGTGGGCCCCCCTGACCGCGAGCTGGGGCGTCGAGAACCGCACCAGCGCGATCCGGGTGATCCCGGCCGGACCGAAGTCGACGCGCGTGGAGTTCCGGCAGACGGCGGCCGACCTCCACCCCTACAACTCGATCGCGGCGGTGCTCGCGGCGGGCCTGCACGGCATCGAGCAGCGCCTCGAGCCCCCGCCCATGCGCAGCGGCGACACCTCGCTCCCGGCGCCCGACGCGGCCCCCCTGCCCCGCACGCTGTCGGCGGCAACCGACCTCCTGCACGGCAGCGCCGAGGCGCGCGCTCGACCACTACGTGCGCACCCGGCGCCACGAGGTCGCGCGCTTCGACCGCGCGGTCACCGACTGGGAGCTTGCGCGTTACTTCGAGATCATCTGAGCTAGCAGCGTGGGGAAGGTGCTCGACGATCCGGGACGCGCGCACCTCGAGGTGGCCGCGACCACCCCCATGCCGCGCACGCCCACGCCGCCGCCCACCTCGGTGGACCGGTGGGTCGGAAAGCAGGTCGACCACTTCCAGATCGAGAAGCTGATCGGACGGGGCGGGATGGGCGCGGTCTACCTCGCCCACGACGTGTCGCTCGATCGCAAGGTGGCGCTCAAGGTCATCCCCGACGAGCTCGCGGCCCACGCCCACCTCGCGGAGCGATTCGTCCGCGAGGCGCGCGCGCAGGCCAAGCTCACCTCGCCCAACGTCGTCGCCATCCACTTCATCGGGCACATGCCGGCGCGCGACGACAAGACGGGGTCGCTCTACTTCGCCATGGAGCTCATCGACGGCGAGCCGCTCGAGGCCGTCCTCGAGCGCCGGGCCATGCTGCACCCCGAGGAGGCGCGGCAGGCCATGATCCACGTGGCGCGCGGGCTCCGCGACGCCCACCACGCGGGCATCGTCCACCGCGACATCAAGCCCGCCAACCTGCTGCGCGCCCGGGACGGGTGGGTGAAGATCGCCGACTTCGGCATCGCCAAACCGATCGGCAGCGACCCCAAGCTCACCGAGGACGGCGCGGTGCTCGGCACGCCGCTCTACATGGCGCCCGAGCAGGCCCAGGGCGAGGCCATCGACCACCGCGCCGACATGTACTCGCTCGGGTGCGCGTTCTATCACCTGATCTCGGGCGCACCGGCGTTCGACGGGCCCAACGGCATCGTCGTCGCGACCAAGCACGTGACCGAGGCGCCGATACCGCTCGGCGAGAAGGTGAAGGACTGCCCGCCCGCCCTCGCGGCCATCGTCATGCGCCTCATGGCGAAGAAGCGCGCGGACCGGTTCGCCGACTACGACGCGCTGCTGGCCGCGCTCGAGGCCGCCGGGCCGGAGGCCAAGGTGCACGCCGGCTTCTGGGTGCGCGGCGCGGCCAACGCGCTCGACTGCCTGCTGGCGGGCACCCTCATCGCCGTCCTCGGGTGGCCCGCGGTGCCGATCCACCTGGTCTACGTCACGCTCGCCCACGCCTACTGGGGGTGCACGCTGCCCAAGTGGGCGCTGTCGCTGCGGGTGCGGCGCCGCGACGGCACCCAGCTCGGGCTCGTGCGCAGCGCCGTCCGCACGTTCGTGTCGCTGTGGCTGCCGTTCTTCCTCGGGGCCATCACCCTCAAGACCCAGGGCGCCTCGCACCTGCGCAAGCTGGTGGAGCAGCTGCAGCCGGTCGAGGCCGACGAGGCCCGGTCGCTGGTCCTCGCCTTCGCGATCACCCACGGCCTGCTCACGCTGATGTACGCCGCGGGGCTCGCCATGGCCGCGTTCGACCGCGAGCGCCGCGCGTTCCACGACCTCCTGGTGGGCAGCGAGGTCACCTACGCCCTGACGCGAAAGCGGTGAGCGCGCTCGAGGCGCTCAGTGCTCGCAGAGGTTCACGACGCGCACGTTGAGGGTCTGCTTGTGGCGGCGCCGCTCGTCCATGAGCTCGAGCCGCGCGGCGAGGGCCTCCTCGCGCGGGATCACGCCTTGCTGCGGGGCGACCTCGCGCGTCGAGGGGATCGTGACGTTCGGGTCGACGATCCAGAACACGATGATGCGACGACGCCCCTCGGTCGCGCCGGGTGCGAGCGAGAGCGTATTCAGCTTGTGGATGTGCGAGTTCGGGAACACGAGGAGGCGCCCGGCCGGCGTCTCGACCCCCCCGAGCGGGATGGTCCCCTCGTCGACGAGCACTCCGACGGGCGGCGGCCGCCCCTGGTCGGCCGACCAGAAGAGACGGCCGGCCTCCTCGACGGTGTAGGGACGCTTGAACTGCAGGCGGCCTCCGATCAGCGCCTCGTCGCGGTCGAGCACGTACAAGCACGTCGCGACGATGTGCTCGTGGCTCATGCCCTCGACGTGCCACACCCCCTCGTGGGTCTCCCCGGCGCCGAGCCGGTACTCCACGATCTTGGGGATCACGAGCAGCTCCCGGCCGCGCAGGGACACGGGCGGCGCCTTCGTGCGGACGGGCTCGTCGAGCTCCGGCAGCTCTGACTCGTCGTCCAGCTCGCCCTCGCGCCAGAAGCTCGTGGCCTCCACGTAGCCGACCACGCTCTCGATCAGCGGCAGCGCCGTCGCGAGGAGCACCGAGAGATCCTGGACCGTGTCGGGGTGCCGCTCGCCGTCGAGGTTGTTGATGTACGAGAGCGCGCGCACGGTGCCGTCCTCGGCCACCGCGAACGGCGTCGGCAGCCACTGGTAGCGCGACCTCTCGAACGGACGACCGAAGCGGTCGTGGGTGTCGGGCTCGTGGGCCGGTGAGTCCACAGGCGTCGAGAGGACCGACCGATCCTCGATGTAGGGAAAGAGCGAGGGGTGGACGAGGTCGCGCACCTTGGTGCCCGACCCGGGGTGGTAGTCCGCCGGTTCCTCGAGCAGGCGCCGCACGTCCGCGCGCAGCCGCTTCGCGAGCGCGGGGTCGACGATGTCGTCGGCGTAGGCGACGCCGTCCGGGTCGTCGCGCCGCAGGTGCTTGTCCCAGACCCCCGAGATCGTCGGAGACTCGGTGACGTACAGCCACGAGCTCGCCGCGACCTCGTGCTCGCCACCCTCGGCGTCGCGCAGCGACACGGTGTCCTCGGTGCTCGCCACCACCGTCACGCTGCCGTTCGGGACCGGCTGTCCGCCCGTGGTCGCGAGACCGTCCTGGTCCACCACGTCGCCCGGCTGCGGCACGTAGCCGTCCCCGAAGGTGAGGAGCTCCTCGACGAAGGCGAAGTCGGTCGTCGTTGCGAGTCGTGCGGTCATCGCGTTCCCTCCGAGTGGAGCCGCGATGATACCGGAACCTCGCGTCGTTACCGGACGCAGCGGTAACCGTCGCGACGCAGCGGCGGAACGCAGGGAGTGCTCGCGTTGTCGCAGGTGAGCTGACCCTCACCACCGCACGCCGCGCAGGTGCCAGCCAGGCCGGTGCACGTCTCCCGGGGTGCGGTACACAGCCGGTCGCTGCAGCAGGGCTTGCCGAGCACACCGCAGCCACCGTCGAGGCAGCCACCCGCGGTGCAGCGACCGAGGGTGCTCGAGCAGGTGTCGCCGGCCGCGACACAGACGGACGCCCCGCCAGTTCCGGGCACGCAGCAGCCGCCGTCCCGGCAACCGTGCCACGGACAGCAGGGCTCACCAGGGCCACCGCACGCTCGACAGACGTCCCCCTCGCAGCTCGTGCGCTCCTTCGTGCAGAATCGCGCGTCCGCCGAGGGTCCTCCGCAGCACGCCTGCAGAGGCGCGCCGCAGGACCCGCAGGATCCCGCGTCGCACAGCCCAGAGGCACCGCAGCTCGCCCCCTTCGCGACGCACCGTCCACCGACGCAGCAGCCGCCCTCCGCGCACGCGTGGTCCGCGCAGCACGCCTGACCCGCCGCTCCGCACGAGACCACCGCCGTGCCCTCGCAGACGCCTGCACCGACGGCGTCGCCCGCGCGCACACACGCGCCCGCGACGCAGCATCCCCCGAGGCACACTCCGCCCCCACAGCAGGGGCGACCCGGGACTCCACAGGCAGAGCAGGTGGTGCCCTCGCAGGTGTTGCCGTCCGAACAGGCGGTCGCGGGCGCGTTGCAGACGTCGGTCGTGTCGCAGCAGCCGGTCGCGCAACGCTGGCCCTCGCAGCAGAGCCGTCCGGCGGTACCGCACGCCATGCACGTGGCGAACCCTCCGGGGGTGGCGCTGCCGCTGCAGCGGAGGCCGTCGGCGCAGCCCCGCGCGCAGCAGGCCTGGTCCTGCTGCCCACACGGGACGCAGATCCGTTCGGTGGAGAGCTTGGGTGTCTCGCACGACAGCGCCGCGTCGTGACATCCATCGGCGCAGCAAGGCTGGCCAGCTCCCCCGCAGGGCGCCGGCTCTTCGCTCGCACGACAGCCCGCCGTCAGCAGGATCGCGAAGACGAGCGCCTTCCTGGTCACGGGCTGCA
Organism: uncultured Polyangiales bacterium; assembly: GCA_964624885.1. Classification (GTDB taxonomy): domain Bacteria; phylum Myxococcota_A; class Polyangia; order Polyangiales; family JADJMO01; genus JADJMO01. The sequence continues at coordinate 8,004 of CAZUZY010000027.1, forward strand.
CACGAGTGTGTTGGCGCATTTCTCGAGCCGATCGCACACCGAGCCCCCGAGGGGGCAACCGCCGTCCTGCCCGTAGCAGTCACAGAACGCGCCGCTTCCGAGCAACAGTACGCGGTGGAGCATCATCACAACGTACTCCCGTCGGCGAGCCTTCGCGCGTGACACGGTGCCGCTCCGAACCTTGCCGATCTGCGGTGCGCCGCCCACGAACGCGAGGACGCGGTAGCTTCCATGCACTGTCCGCTCCATGTCGTACGCCGCGCTCTCTCCCCTGCTCGTCCTCACGGCCGTCACCCAGCTCTACGGCCTCGTGACGGCGATCGGCGTCGGCGGCGCGCGCGTGGATCTGTTCTACGCGCCGTTCACGCGGCGGCGCTTCTACCTGCTCATGGGGTGGGCGCCGCTGACCTTCGCCGCGCTCGCCATCGTCGTCGACCGGCGCTACCTCGCGTTCTTCGCGGTCGCCGGGGTCGCCGGCATCGTCGGCGAGCTCCTGCTCTCCGTGCTATGGCGCACGTTCTTCCACGAACCCATCTGGACGTACACCTACGGCGCCCGCGCCTCGGGGTTCACGAGCACGCTGAACTTCTTGCCGTGGGCCGTCGGCGGGCTGCTCTTCCAGGTGGCGGGCCGGTTCGTCCACCCCGAACACCAAGCACCGCTGCGTGCCATGCTCGTCAGCCTGGTCGCCTTCGCGATCGCGTTCCCGATCGCCTGGGTCGTCCGTGCAGGGAGCCGCCCCGAGGACGGCGGTTTCTCGATCGGCGCGCTGGTCCTCTTCTGCTTCCCCATCGCCGCGACCGCGACGGCGCTCGCCATCTGTTGCGATCCTCTGTACCTCCCGCTCATGGGTCTCTTCGCGATCGTGGGCTCCACGACGGAGTACGCCTACGGGCGCACGATGAGCAGCCTGTTCGAGCAGGGCCTCTGGTCGTACAACCACGGCCAGATCGACGGCGGGCACACGAGCTACGTCACGCTGCCTCTCTGGGCGCTCGGCGGGCTCTACTTCCACTTCCTCGCCGCGTGCCTCGGGCTCTGACCAGTCTTCGAGTGGCGCCGTTCACTGCGCTCGCCTGCGGCTCGCTCCGTTCACTGCGCTCGCCTGCGGCTCGCTCCGTTCACTTGTTGGCTGTTGCGCCCGCCCATGGAGGCGGGCGCCGTTCACTGCGCTCGCCTGCGGCTCGCTCCGTTCACTTGATGGGCGGTGGCGGCGCGGGCGGCGCGTCCTCCTTCTGGATGCAGGAGGAGAGATCGAAGAAGAAGAACGCGAAGGCCTCCTCGCCGGTCTTGATCTTGGAGGCGCAACCCGCGGGGTAGGTCGCGTCGACCTTGTCGGTCTGGTTGATGTGGGCGTCGAGGTGGACGGCCTTGCCACACTGCGACTCGGCGGGCTTCCCCACCGGCGTGTTGGTGGTCATGAACCGCGGGTGCGCGCTACCCCCGGGGATGAAGAAGGCGAACGAGCTGCCCCAGGTCTGGGTCTTGGCCTTGTCGAGCGCCGCGTAGTTGTCGAAGACGAAGTCGCACGGCACGCTGCCGTAGGCCGAGGCCGGGTCGACGAACTTGAGCCAGTCGGCGAGCGCCTTGCCCTTGGGGAAGCTCGTGTCGAGGGTCACGGGGTTGCCGCCGGGCGGCGCGCCACCGGTGATCGTCGCGGCCGCCTTGAGCGCCGGATCCGGGCTGTACTTGTACCAGGTGTACTGGAAGTCGGTCGTGAAGATGCGGCCCCCCGCGGCGAGGTAGTCGGTCACGGCCTTGTACGACGTCGCGTCCTTGGTGGCGGGCGCCTCCTCGCACTCGCACGAGAACACCGCCACGTCGTACTTCTTGAGCTCGTCGAGGTTGCTCCAGAACGCCTTCGCGTCGGTCATGCCGGTCGGACCGCTCGCGCCCCCCGCCGAGTAGAAGTGCACGGCCTTGCTCGAGCCCTTGGTGCCGAACTCGCTCGCGTCGATGCCGACCTTGGGCAGCATGCACGAGAGCTGGTCGCAGCCGCCCGTGGTCACCGCGATGCGCGGCAGGTCCCCCTCGGTCTGGTTCTTCGGCAGGCGGGTGAGGTTCTTGTCGGTGAGCGGGTTGTCGACGCACTCCTTCACCTCGGGGATCACCACCTTGCGCCGCCACTTGCCGAGCTGGACGACGAGGGGGATGTCCTTGCCGACGGGCACGTTGAGGAGCCGGAACTGCCCCTTGGAGTCGGAGAGCGCCGTCACCACCGGCTCGCCCGACGCGACGGTGCCGCACTTGTCGCAGAGGAGGCCCGGAGGGAACGGCGCGAGCGCCGCGTTGGGCACGTAGACGATGACGTTGTAGAGCGGCAGCGTGCCGTTGGGCGCGAACACGGTGCCCGAGACGCTCGTCGTCTTGCCGGGCGCGCACTTCTTCTGCTGGCACTGCAGTCCCTTGCAGTCGGCGGGCGGACCCGAGGGCACGTCGCCGTCGACGGGCGGTCCCACGTCGGGGCCGGGGCCCACGTCGAAACCGGTGCCGCCGTCGTCCAGACCGCCGGTGTCGTCGACGACGATGCTGCCATCGTCCTCCGGCCGCGCGCTGTCGAGCACGCTGCCGGGCGAACCCGACTTGTCGGTGCCTGCGCTGCAGGCGGTGGTCACCAGGACCGAGGCGACGAGCACGCACGCACGGGACATCGGCACTGCCCTCCTGCCGGAAGCTCCGGTGCGCGTAGATTCCTGCAGTTCCGAAGGTTTTCCAACCGAGGGCCGTCTCGGGCCGAAGATTCCGCGATTCCGACCCCTCAGGGCGCGCAGGTCACGTCCTTGGCGACGACGAGGGCGCGCGACGACGAGGAGGTGATCGAGGCCACCTTGACGAAGGCGGTGGGCCAGGCCGTCACGGCGGCGTGGTAGCTGTACGACCACGACGAGAGCGACGAGCTCGAAGACCCGACCATCGAGCCGTGGCTCGGCAGGTCGACCGTGACGTCGTCACCGCTCAGGCCGTCGGTCTTCTGGCCCAGCACCCCCCAGGTGCCGAAGTCGCTGAGGACGTCGAGCTTGCGATCGCCGTAGTCGGGCCCCACCCACAGCCCCGTGCCCGGGCCGCCGGCCGCCCACTTGAGCGTGGCCGTCGTGAACGTCGTCGCGCCCACGGTGCCGGTGTGCGCGACGGGGTCGAAGGTGTGCACGAGGACGCGCCCCGTGATCGCCGGGAACCACTTGGCCCGCGTCGCGTAGATCGCGTCCCACGCCGTGGCCCCGGGCGAGTACCCCTGATCGCCGAAGACGATGAGCTGGTAGCTCTTGAAATCGGCCGTCGTCAGGGCCGACCACCCCGTGGCGTCGACCGTCGTCGTCGTCGCGCCGGCCGGCAGGTACGTGGTGGTGCCGGTACCGAGCGGCGAGTAGACGAGTACCTTCGGCGCCGCGCCGTTGCACTTGAGCACCGAGCTGCACGAGCCCGCGACGCAAGCGCCGGGCGACGGGCAGACCTTGCCGCAGACGCCGCAGTTGCTGGCGTCGCTCGTGGTGTCCACGCAGGCGCCGCTGCAGTCGGTACCGGTGACGCACTTGCACGCACCCGAGACGCACTCGCGACCGGCGGCGCACGACGCGCCGGTGGCGCCGCACGCGCAGGCCGAGCTCGAGCAGGTCTCGCCCTTGGGGCAGGCCTTGGCGCATGCGCCGCAGTTGGCGGCGTCCTTGGTCAGGTCGATGCACCCACCGCCGCACTTCTCGAGCGGCTTGGTGCAGACCTTGTCGCACGCGGCCGCGGTGCAGATCTCGTCGGTGGCGCAGGCCTTGGCGCACGCGCCGCAGTTGGCCTTGTCGTTGAAGGGGTCGATGCACTTGCCGCCGCAGAGGAGCGTGCCGGACGCGCAGGCGCAGGTGCCACCGAGGCAGACCTTGCCGTCGGTGCAGGCGACGCCGCACGCGCCGCAGTTGGCGGAGTCCGAGCTCGTGTCGACGCACTTGGCGCCGCAACGCTTGGTGGGCGCGTCGCAGCTCACGCACTTGCCGTCGACGCAGCCCGCCGTCGAACCGCACTTGGTGCCGCAGGTGCCGCAGTTGTCGACGTCGGAGAGCGTGTCCACGCACTTGCCGCTGCAGAGGACCTTGTCGCACGCGACGTCGGACGGCGTGTCGACCGCGGTGTCGACGGCGCCCTCCGAGGAGGTGTCGGCCGGCGCGTCCTTGGCCGCGTCCACCACACTCGTGTCGGCGGTGGTGTCGACGCTGGCGTCCTTGGTCGGGGCGGTCGTGTCCTCGCTCGAGGTGGCGCAACCGGCGAGGAAAGCAAGGACGATCGGGGCACACACGCGAGAAGTCATCGGCGGAGTGTGCGACACGAGATGCCGTTCGAGCAAGTGCGGGGCCCGGCCTTCCGTCACCAGCGGCGCCGCCTCGACTGCGCTAGGTGGGTCACGATGCCTCGTTGGACCGCAGGATTCGGCCTCGCGCTGTGCCTGGTCGGCGCGGCCGCGGAGGCGAACGGCCGCTTCCCCGAGGCGCAGATGATCGTCGCCGGGCGTGGGACCGCGAAGTCCACGCTCGCGATCCGCACGACGTTCGGGGTGGTGCTGCACGAGGCGACCGGGTTCCGGTACGTCTGCGAAGAGGTCGTCGGGACGGGCGGGCTGGCCTACGACCCGCCGATCGGCCTCACTGGCGACGGTCGCCTGCTGGCGGGGCTCTGGGACGGCCTCGCGCGCGGGGCCGTCGACGGGTGTGGGAGCGCGCGGGTCGCGACCCTCGAGGGCGAAGCGATCCAGGACCTCGACGTGGATCCGACAGGGCTCCTCGTGGTCGCCGTCAGCCGCACCGGGCTGTTCACGGGCGCGAGCGCGGTGTTCCGTTCGCTCGACGGCGGCGCGTCGTTCACCCGGCTCGCGGAGGCCCCCGAGACGGCCTTCGGCACCGTCGAGATCGCCCCGTCCGATCTCTCGCGCCTCTGGCTCACCGCCCGCACCAAGGCGGCGCGCTCCGTCGTCTACCGCTCGGACGACGGCGGCAAGACGCTCGTCGAGGTCACGGCGCTGCCCCGACCGGAGGAGGCCTATGTGGCGGCCGTCGATCCGACGAATCCGGATCGGGTCTTCGTCCGCCTCGCCTACCAGGACGCGAGCTTCCTCACCCGCTCCGCTGCGTATCGCACCGACGATGCCGGCAAGACCTGGAGCCTCGTCGCGGACGTCCCGGGTCACATGCTCGGGTTCGCCATCGACCCCTCGGGCAAGAAGGTGTTCCTCGGAGGGCCGGACGCCGGGCTCCTGCGCTCGCTCGACGGCGGTGCCCCGGTGTCGATCTCCACGGCCAAGGTGCGCTGTCTGCGGCACCACGAGGGCCGGCTCTACGCGTGCCTCGGCAGCAGCGCGAGCACGTTCGGCGTCGCCGCGTCGTGCGACGAAGGCGCCACGTTTCCCACGATCGTGGACCTGCCGAGCCTGACGAACGCGGGGACCTGCGCGAGCGGCACCACGGGTGCGGTGTGCCCGTCGAAGCTCGCCACCTTGCGCGCCGGCCTCGAGGCGGGGGTACCGCCACCGGTCTGCGCGACCGACGGCGGGACGGATGCTTCCGCCGACACCGCGGAGGTGGCCGCCGTCGACGCGGCGTCCGATGCCACCGCCGATGCTGCCACCGCGGACACGTCGATCGACGCCGGCGCCGCGGACACCGGCCCCACGCAGGTCCCGTTCGAGCGCGCCACCGGGGGTGGGTGCGCGTCCTCTCCGACCCGTGGAGGCGCGACCCTGCTCGCCTTGGCCGCACTCGCCTCCGCCGCGCTCGGGGCACGGCGGAACCGGCGCGCCTGACCCGGGAACGAGCTAGCCGCCGACGCGCAGCAGCACCGCCGTGCGGTCGTCGTCGCACGCCTCGTCCGCAGGCAGGAGGCGATCGAGCACCTCGTCGAGCGGGCGGCCATCGGCGTCCTCGAGCACACGCCTCACGCGAACGTGGTCGTGATCGGCCCACCCGAGAGCGTCCGACGACAGCAACAGCACGTCGCCAGGCTCTAGCTCGAGCTCTCTCGCACACGTCCTCGGCCGCGGGGATCCGAGCACCAAGGGGTGGAGATCGAGCGGTTCGGGATCGAGAGCGCGGGCGAACTCCACGACCTCGAACGCGTCGTCCTCGGTCACCGGCTCGGCAGCTCGCCCCCGCGCGAGCCAGCAGCGACAAGCCCCGATCGAGACGACACGCGCGCGGCCGTCGTGCACCAGCAGAGCGACGAGCTGCACCGGGGCGCTACGTGTGACCGCGAGCAAGGCCTCCTGGGCCGCCCGCACGGCGGTCACGAGCGCCGTCTCCGCGCGATCGACCGCGAGCGAGACGTTCACCGAGGCCACGAACGCGCGCTGCACGGTGTCGGTGCTGGCGCGCACCAGCGCGCCGTCGACGACCAGGTACAACCCGAGCGCGGGCTCGAGATGGAACGCGTCCAGGTTCGGAGACCCCGCCGCATTGGGTACCGTTCGCGCACAGGCATCGATGCGCTTCGCCGAGTCAGCCACGTCGTCGAGCCGCCTTCTTCGACGCTCGACGGGTGAGCGAGGCGATCCCTTCCGGCGTGGACAAGGCGCGCTGCGTCTCGGCCGGCCCGAAGCGGGGATCACCGCCGACGCACTCGGCGTGGTCGGTCCTGCGAAAGAGACGAAACCCCTCGAGCCGAAGGTCGCAGACCCGCTGGTCGGGCCGACGATCGAGCGCGGTCACGCGCAAGCCTTCCGCCTGCAGCGCCGCTTGCACCTCTTCGAGGAAAGCCTGGGCCTGCTGCCCCTCGTCGCGGCTCGATCCGTCGTCCAGGTGGCAGGTGGCGAGCCACAGGTCGGCGTCGGCGGCGGCCTCGCTCTCCGTCTGCATGGAGCAGAAGACGAGCCCCCGCACGCGACCTGCACCCTGCAGCGCGGCGCGTTCGTAGGCGAACAGCTCGAGCCCGCTCTTCGTGCTCCATCCGTAGCCGAGTCGCGCGACGATCCCGGCCGCGTTCAGCGCCGCGAACGCCCGCTCGAGCGCCTCGGTCTCCCGACCGGCCCCGGCGGCCAGCTCCGCTTCGCACCGGCGACAGGCCTCGGTCATCCACCGCTCGAGCGTCGCCTTCCGGTAGCGCCGCCGCGACAGCTCGAACGCGAACTCGTCGGCTGCACCCACCGCCTCGAGGGGCATGCCCGTCCGCAGTCGCTCGACGATCCAGTCGACGGCCCTTCGATCGACGCGCTGCTCCTCGGTGAGCACCACGGGGGGCGGCCGGCGTCCGCACGCGACGTCGAGCCGGTCGCGCCGATCGGCCGTCTCCCCCTCGGCCACCGCCGCGCGCAGCACCTCCATCGTCCTTGCGGGCGCCATCGGTTCGACCTGCGCGGCGCTCGCCAGGGCCGCGAGGAAGGCAGGGACGTCGGGGAAGCGCTCCTCCCGCCGCACGTGCATCGCGCGGTGCAGCACGCCTTCGAGGGCGGGCGAGAGAGCTTCGACTCCGAGGGGACCGCCGACGGCCAGCACCCGCTCCGCATCGTCGACGCCGTCGAACGGCATCCGCCCGGTGAGCAGCACCACGAGGGAGAAGGCCAGGTCCTTCACCTGCGCGGCCGGCCCGAGGTCCTTGGGGTCGGTGCCGAGCTGGAGGGGGTGACGGACCAGGGGCAGCGGGTCGCTCTCGGAGCGACTCTGTAGCCGCAGCCCGTCCATGACCGAGTAGGTACGCGCGTGACCGAACAGGACGTGACCGTGCCGCGTGACGGCCAGCTGGTCCGCGTCCACGACCCACTGACCGCGCACGCCGGCGATGGGATAGGAGACGAGTTGGGCCTGGACCGCCCTGCCCCACGACTGCGCGAGCGACAGCCAGAGCTCGATCGGAAACGGGCGATCGAGTGCCGAGAACGCCGCGGCCAGCTGGCTGCCCGACACCAGCGGACCTTCCGCGGCGAAGCGCACCGTGCGCTGGGTGGTGTCCACCGCGAGGACGGGCTGGTGGCCCTTCTGCCAGCGCGCCACCTCCCGCGCCCACTCCACGAGGAGGTCTCCGTACCGCGTCGGCACGGCGTCGCTCAAGCGCTCCTCGACGAAGGCCTGCCCGTCCTCCGTCACGCGCTGGACGCTGCTGAGGGCCGAGCTGCGGAGCGTCTGGGCGGTTCGCACGGCAGAACCCTACCTCGCGTCCTCGGTCCTCGAAAAGGCGATGCTCGGGGGAGGACCATGTCGACACGGGTCCGGGCGCGCAGCCTAGCCCTCGGCGACCACCCGCGTGTGCGCCGCGCGCCAGCGCGTCAGCATCCCTTGCCACGTCGGCGCCACCTCGGGGGGCAACAGCTCGGCGATCGCGAGGCCGAGCTGCACGTCGTGCAGGCGCCGATCGGGCCCCCACGCGAGCGGCGCGCCGAACACGACACGCCAGCGCGCACCTTCGTGGACGACGCCGACGGGGACCACGGGCACACCCAGGCCGGCGAGGAAGCGACCCGAGCCGGGCCGCAGATCGATGAACTCGCCCTGACCGACGCCCTCCGGAAACACCAGCAGCGGCACCTCGGCCGCGCGCCGCGCGACCGTGCGCAGGGCGCTCACGCCGAGTCGAGCATCCGTCGGGATGCGCACCGCGTTCTTGCTCCAGCGGCCGAACAGCCAGTCGGCGCAGGCGCGCACGAACCGGCGGCGACGCGTGACCGGGCCCGGGCGCAGACGCTGACCCACGACGACGGTGCACGCATCGATCACGCCCGCGCGCGCCTGCTCCGCGGCGTGGAGGGTGGCCGCGATGACCTCGAACGTCAGCCGCGCGTGGTAGTGGTTCACGGCGAGGACGAGTCCCCCTTCGGCCCGCACGTGCTCCACGCCGGTGGCCTCGACTGCACCGCGGCGCACGCGCGCCGCGAGGACTCTCGAGAAGCGGCGCCGACCCAGCGTCTCGATCAGCGCGCGGACCCAGAACACGAGGTGGGTCCACAACGAGGGGAACGGCGGCCTCGTCACCGAGGTGGGATGTTCCGATAGTCGGCGTCGGTGACCTGGCTGGCGTCCCGCGGGCCGCTCGGGTGGCGCCGCGAGCGGTGGGGGCGTTGGTTGCTGCCCGTGCTGATGGAGGCGCTCGACGATGCGGAGGAGCTGTCGACGGACAGCTCCACCGACGACTCGCTGCTCGACCCGAGGAACTCTTCCGCCATGCGCTCGAGCATACGGGTGAGCTCGAGCGGTCGAAAGCCTGAGGTGCGCGCTCGCCTGCTGCCCTTGACCAGGCAAGGGCGGCGCGGCACCCTGGGTGCCATGTTCACGAACGTCTTCGCGATGCGTGGGATGCCCAGCCGGGTGTCCGCCTCGCGTCACGTGTCCTGAACGCACGTATCACCCATCGCGCGGCGGTCGCCCTCGGAGGCGACCGTCTGCCCGAGACATCCCTTCGAGGTCGACCGACGCGCCCCACGGAGCGCCGTCATGAACCCTCGTCCCCTCTTCGTCAGCAACGCCATCCCCTACGTCAACGCCCAGCCCCACCTCGGCTTCGCCCTCGAGACCGTGTTCGCCGACGTGATCGCGCGGCACGCTCGTCTGCGCGGGCGTCCGGTCTGCTTCGCCGGCGGCACCGACGAGAACAGCCTGAAGAACGCGCTCGCCGCCGAGCGAGCCGGTGTCCCGACCGCCGAGCTCGTGGCGAGGAACGCCGCCGCGTTCCAGGCGCTCGGCCCCGCGCTCGACCTCTCCCACGACGTCTTCGTCCGCACGAGCGTGGACCCTCGCCACCGGCAGGCAGCTCTCGCGCTGTGGCAGCGCTGCGAGAAGCGCGGAGACCTCTATCGGGCCCGCTACCGCGGTCTCTACTGCGTCGGCTGCGAGGCCTTCCGCGACGCAGGAGAGGAGCGCTGTCCCGAGCACGACGCCGCCCTCGAGCCCGTCGACGAGGAGAACTGGTTCTTCCGGCTCTCGCGGTACGAGTCGGAGGTGCGGGCCTGCATCGACCGCATCACGCCCGCGTTCGCGCGCGCAGAGTTGCTCTCGCTCCTCGAGCGCGGCCTGCGCGACGTCAGCGTGTCGCGGGATGCGCGGCGCGCACGGGGCACCGGTATCCCCGTGCCGGGAGATCCGGGACAGGTGATCTACGTCTGGTTCGACGCACTCGCCGTGTACCTCGCAGGCGCCGGGGATCGGTGGGGGGCGTCGGAGCGTGTGCACGTCGTCGGCAAGGGCGTCGTGCGCTTCCACGCCGCGCTCTGGCCGGCGATCCTCGCGTCCGCCGGCCTCGCCCTGCCCGACCGGATCCTCGTGCACGGCTACCTGACCCTCGGCGGCAAGAAGATCTCCAAGTCGGGCGTCTCGGTCGATCCGTTCGCCCTGGTCGACCGTTTCGGCACCGACGCCGTGCGCCACGCGCTGGTGCGCCACGTGAGCACGACGCGCGACGGAGACCTGGACGCGGAGCGCATCGAGGCCGTGAGGACCACCGACCTGGCGAACGGTCTCGGGAACCTGGTCGGTCGGGTGACCAAGCTCGTGGAGCAGGTGTGCGGCGGCGTGGCCCCGGAGCTCGGCGCGCTCGACGAGCACGACCGACGGCTCCTCGACGGCGCGGCCGACCTTCCACGACGGGTCGACGAGGCGGTCGACCGCTTCGCGCTGGACGCCGCGAGCAGCGCCGCCTTCGAGCTCGTCGGCGAGGCGAACCGCCACGTCGATCGCACGACGCCGTGGGTGGTCGGGCCGCGCCAGCAAGGGCGCCTCGCGGTCCTCGTGCGCGCGCTGCGGGTGATCGCGCACGAGCTCGCCCCGTTCCTCCCGACGACGTCCGCAGCGATCGGCGCCCGGATCGGCTCGGATCAGGTGCGTCATGGCCCTCCGCTGTTCCCGCGGCCTCCGGTGGCGCGATCGCTCACCACCGCGTAGATTCGTCCACGATGAACCGACGGCTCCCCTTCGCCCTCCTCGCGCTCGGTCTCTTCGCTTGTGGCGGCGGCGACGGAACCGCCGCCACCACCGACGCGACGAGCACCGACGACGCCGGCGTCGACAGCGCAGCCGCCGACACGAGCGCGACGGATTCGGGCACGACCGCGGACGGCGCGACCGACACCGGCGTCGACGCGGCCAAGGACGCGCCCGCCGACGCACCGCCCGCGCACGTCATCCAGACGGTGTGGGTCATCGTCGAGGAGAACCACAACTGGTCCTCCATCAAGGGCAGCGCCGAGGCGCCCTACATCAACAAGACCTTGCTGCCGATGGGGGCGCACGCCGAGCAGTACTACAACCCGCCGGGCCTGCACCCGAGCGAGCCGAACTACCTGTGGATGGAGGCCGGCGACAACCTCGGCGTCACCGACGACAAGGACCCGGCGAGCAACCACCAGGCGACCAAGGACCACCTGGTGACGTACCTCGACAAGGTCGGGGTCACGTGGGGGAGCTTCCAGGAGAACATCCCCGACAAGACCAAGTGCCCGCTGGTGAGCGCCGGCACCTACGGCGCCAAGCACAACCCGATGGTGTTCTTCGACGACGTCACCGACACCAACAAGGCGACGAGCGCCTACTGCCTGGCCCACGTGCACGACTACAGCGCGTTCGCGCCGCTGCTCGGGTCCGGCAAGCTCCCGCGTTACAACTTCCTCACGCCCGACGTCTGCAACGACATGCACGGCGCCACCGGCTGCGCCACCGGCACCATCAAGCGGGGCGACGACTGGCTCGCGGCGGAGATCCCCAAGATCCTCGCGAGCCCCGAGTACAAGGCGGGGGGAGCGATCTTCCTCACGTGGGACGAAGGCGCGGGCACGAGCGACGGCCCCATCGGCATGATCGTGATCTCGCCGTTCGCCAAGAAGGGCTACTCGAACACGGTCAAGTACACGCACAGCTCGCTGCTGCGCACCCTGCAGACCATCTTCGACGCCAAGCCGTTCCTGCGTGACGCGGCCAAGGCGACCGACCTGTCGGACCTGTTCACCTCGTTCCCGTGAGCCCTTGACCCGCCGGGCGGCCGGCCGAATCCTCGCGCCATGCTTCTCGACCAGATCAAGGCCCGCATGTTCGCAGCGATGAAGTCCGGCGACACCGTCGAGAAGGAGATCCTCAAGGTCGCCATGGGGGAGATCACCACCGAGCAGGCGCGCCCGGATCGCAAGGGCGGCGACGACGAGACCGTGGCGATCCTCCGCAAGATGGTGAAGTCGAACGAGGAGTCGCTCGGCATGGTGACCGAAGCGGAGCGCAAGGCGGTGCTCGTTCGCGAGATCGAGATCCTCAAGAGCTTCCTGCCGCAGACGCTCTCGGTGGAAGCCATCGTCGCCGCGCTCGCCCCGGTCGCCGCCCAGATCAAGGCCGCCGGCAACGACGGCCAGGCCACGGGCATCGCGGTCAAGCACCTCAAGTCCACCGGGGCCGAGGCTTCCGGCAAGGACGTCTCCGCGGCGGTCAAGCTCGTGCGCGCCTGATCGCGCGATGCCGGAGCTGAATCCGTATGCGCCGCCGAGCACCCCCGAGGCGGCGGCGGTGCTGGCCGTGGTCGACGAGGCCGCGCTCGGCGCGGTGGTCGAGCGGCACACCGTCGAGAACCGCGCAGCGATCGGGCAGTGGGAGCTCTGCTTCCACGAGAACGGCCTCGTCGCGCTCCGAGGAGACGGCCTGCGGCTCTCGTTCTCGCGCACCCAGCTCCTGACCGACACCGACCTCGTGCTCGGCACGCTCGTGCGCGCCCTCGCCACCCGAGAGCCCGTGCGTACCTCGATCCCGCTGCCGAAAGGGGCGGTCGGCGCCCTGCGCCGACTGCTCGATCCGGTGCTCGACCTGCACCTCGCCGCGGCGCTGAAGCGGCGCGTGCGGCTCTCGCTGCCCATCGGCCTCTTCGTGGTGGTGATCTCGCTGCCGTTCGTCGTCGCGCTCGACATCGGGGGCCTGGTCTTCGGCGGCGGCATGGTCTTGCTGTCCCTCGGGTCGCGGGTGTCCCACCACCGCGCGCTCTGGATCCTGGACGCTTTCGTCTGGGCCGTGCTCGCCACCAACAACGCCCTCCGCCTCGCCCACGGCGGTGGCTGGTTCGACGGCCTGTTCGTCGCGCTCGGCGCGCTGTTCGCGCTGGGAGCGTTGAAGGTGTTCGCGTTCTACGGGCCGATCCCGAAGAAGGGCTGACGCCGAACGAAGTGAGCCGATCCTCCGCCCTCCGGGCCTCTCCTCGGTGACGGGGCTCCACCCGTCCCACCACGAGGTCCCCGTGCGCGCTCTCTCCCTCCTCTCCCTGTGTGCTCTGCTGACGGGCTGTGGCTCGACCGACGCGGCCCCGGACGACGGCGGGACCGACGTGACCAGTGACGGCGACCTCGACACGCAGGTGACCGACACCCTCCCTGCGACCGACGCCACCGACACCGGCGCGGCCGACAGCGGCCCCGGCGACGCCGTCGTCGACGTGAGCCCCGGCGCCCTCGTGAACCCGGCCCCGGGCAGCGGGCTCTTCATCGGCGCCAACTTCTGGAACATCGACTGGGAGGGGCAGGACGACTACTTCGTCAAAGGCACCGACTTCGCGACGGCTACGAACCCGTGGCGCCCGGAGCTGCTCACCGATCTCGCGCCGTACAAGGTCCTCCGGTTCATGGACTGGAACGGCACCAACGAGAAGGACAACCCGCAGGCCGTGTGGTCGACCCGCAAGCAGAAGACCGCGGCGCAGAGCAACCCGGTCGCGTTCGAGTGGCAGATCGACCTCTGCAACCGCGCCAAGAAGGACTACTGGCTGACCGTCCCCCACGCCATGTCGCCCGCGGACTGGACCAAGCTCGCGAACCTCGTGAAAGACCAGCTGGACCCTTCGCTGCGTCTCTACCTCGAGTGGTCGAACGAGGTGTGGAACGGCGGCTTCCCGCAGCACGCGTACGCCGCCGCGCAGGGCAAGGCGCTCGGCCTCGCCGGCAGCGACCCGGCCGCTTCGTACCAGGCGTACACCTCGGTGCGCCTGTTCGAGGCCTTCGAGGCGGTGTTCGGCAAGGGCAGCCCTCGGCTCGTGAAGGTGCTCTCCGGCCAGGCCGCGTGGACCGGCCCGTGCGACGCGATGGTGAAGGCCCTCGCAGACGCCAAGATCAATCCGCTCGGCACCAAGCCGGGCTTCTACGCGATCGCGCCCTATTTCAGCGGCATCAGCATGAGCGCGCTCACCGCCGCCAGCACGACCGCCGCCGGCTGGACCAAGGAGAGCGGCAAGTGCGCAGCGAGCGGCGCGATGACGCTGATCTCCTACGAGGGCGGCGCCGACGCCTACGCGGCGAGCAGCTGCACGACGCTGCAGCACGACGCGGGCATGCGCGGGCTGTACTCGTCGTACCTCGACGCGCAGGCGGGCGCCGGGCTCAAGGGCCCGTTCATGCAGTACACCCACACCGGCGCGTGCTGGGGGCTCAAGCAGAAGACCGGCGACGCGGCCTCGAGCTCGCCCAAGTACCAGGGCGTGCTCGACTGGATCGCGGCGCACCCATGAGCGGTGACAACCACGCCGCCAGTCGATAGCTTCGGCGTTCCAGAAAAGGGGACACCGACATGACCGACAACCAGGGCAAGTTCTGCTGGTACGAGCTGATGACCACCGACGTGGCCGCCGCCAAGGCCTTCTACAGCGAGCTCGTGGGCTGGGGCACGCAGCCGGTGCCGATGGCGACGGGCGAGTACACGATGTGGATCCCGCCGGGCACCTCCGACGGCATCGGTGGCGTGACCATCCTCCCCGAGCAGGCCAAGGCCATGGGCGCCCCGCCCTACTGGCAGGTCTACGTGGCCGTGGAGGACGTCGAGGCGAGCGCGAAGCTCGCGACGGAGCTCGGCGCCAAGACCTACGTCCCGCCGGTCGACATCCCGGGCTACGGCCGCTTCGCGATCCTCGGCGACCCGTGGGGCGCGGTGTTCGCGCTCTTCCGCGGCACGACCCCCGACGTGCAGCTCGCCGACCCGAGCGACGCCGTCGGCAAGGTGTCGTGGCACGAGCTCGTGACCGACGACGTCGAGGCCGCGCTCCAGTTCTACGGCAAGCTGTTCGGCTGGAACAAGACGGACGTGATGGACATGGGCCCCGAGATGGGTCCCTACCAGATGTTCGGCAAGGGCAAGGTCTCGTACGGCGGCGTCTTCAAGCGCCCGCCGATGGTCCCGAGCGGCGCGTGGGTCGCGTATTTCAACGTGCCCGACGCCGACGCCGCGGCCACCGCGCTCGCGGCCAAGGGCGGCAAGATGATGAACGGACCGCACGACATCCCGGGCGGCGGCCGCGCCGGCGTCGCGCTCGATCCCCAGGGCGCCGCCTTCGGCATCCACTCGAAGAAGTGACGGAGCGAGCCGAGGGTTGCGTCGATGCGCGACCCTTGCGCTCTTCCTGGTCCGTCGCGGTGGCTCCACGTCACGGTGAACGGCATCCACCGTGCCGGAAAGCACAAGGCGCCGCGCCGCCCCGTCGCACGGGGCACGTGGCACACGCGATGCCCGCACCATGGGCATGAAGACCCTCGCCATTGCCCTCGGGCTCGCCGCTCTCCTCGTGGCGCCGGCTGCCTCGGCCGGCGACGAGGTCGCTCCTCCCACCAAGTCGTCGCACGGGCGGTTCGTCCACGACGGCTTCTACCTGCGCATGTCCGCCGGCGTCGGCGCGTTCAGCTCGCGCAACGTCGTCCACGGCTCTGCCGAGACCCAACCCACGTTCAGCGGTGGCGGTTCGGCGCTGGAGCTCTCCATCGGCGGCGCCATTCGCCCGGGCTTCGTCCTCGCGGCGACCGGCCTGCTCCAGAGCTCCGTGGTCGGCTCGATGGAGGACGAGGCCGGCCAGGCGACCGTCACCCGCCGGCACGACTTCGCCCTGGTCGGACCGACGTTCGACTTCTTCCCGTCGCCGCGTGGCGGCTTCCACGTCCTCGCGACGTTCGGGCCGGCCCTGATGGGCGACTACCGCGACGATCGCATCCAGAAGACCTGGACCACGCGCGCGGGTGGCGGATTCTCGCTGGGTGCCGGCTACGACGCCTGGGTGTCCGACAACTGGTCGCTCGGCTTCCTCGTCCGCCTGACCGGCGCGACGCTCGGCGGCACCGAGCGCACCTACCGGGACGACCAGACCTACACGGTGACCCAGCCCGAGACCCAGCGCTCGATCGGCGCCGTCTCCCTGACCTTCACGGCGCTCTACAACTGATCAGGGCCCGAACACCTCTCCGAAGAAGCCGCGCATCGCTTCCCAGGAGCGGTGATCGGCCTTCGCGTCGTACGCCGCGCCCTTGCTCGGGTCGTTGCCCGCGGCTTCCACGGTGAACGCGTGCACCGCGCCGCCGTACGCCACGAGCTGCCAGTCGATCTTCGCCGTACGCATCTCGGTCTCGAAGCCGGCGACCTCCTCGGGCTTCACGAAGGGGTCGTCCGCGCCGTGCAGCACGAGCACCCGGCCCTTGATGTTCTTGGCGTCCTCGGGGTGCGGCGTCGAGAGCCCGCCGTGGAAGCTCACCGTGGCCGCCAGCGGCGCGCCGCTCCGCGCGAGCTCGAGCGCCGCCGTCCCGCCGAAGCAGTAGCCGATCGCTGCCACCTTCGCCGGGTCCACCTTGCCCGAGGCGACCAGCTGGTCGAGCGCCGCCCGCGCGCGCGCCCGCAGGGTCGCGCGGTCTTCCTTGTACTGCCCCGCGAGCTTGCCCGCCTCGCCCGCGTTCGCCGGGCGCACGCCCTTGCCGTAGAGATCGGCGGCGAGCGCGACGTAGCCGAGCTTCGCGAGCATGTCCGCGCGCATCTTCGGGTTCGGACCGAGGCCCATCCAGTCGTGGAACACCACCACGCCGGGACGCTTCGTGCTCGACGGCCCGTCCGGGTACGCGAGGTAGCCCTCGAGCTTGGTCTCGCCCGCGGCGTACTCGATGGCGTCGTGCTTGGCGGTCGGCTCCGCGGCCTTGGGCGCGCTGGTCGTGGTGTTCGGGCTCTGCCCGCTACAGGCGGTGAGGGCGAGGCCGAGGATCAGGAGGGCTTCGAGGCGCATGCCCCTGTCTAACCGATCTCTCCGTGGTCAGTCGAACTGCTTCGGGTCCGCCCCGAGCAGGCCGACCTCGTAGCCGGCGGCCTTCACCTTCTTCGTGGCCGCCTGGTTCACCACCACCATGATCACGAGGCTCAGGTAGGGCACGAGGCACCCGATGGCCGCGAGGACGGCGGCCACCGCGCTCTCGTAGACGCGGTACGCGAGCTGGGTGATCGCGGCCGCCGAGAGCAGGCCGAGCACCGCGAAGACGACGAGGCGCACCGGGTCGCCGATGCCGAGGAAGAACATCGCGAAGAACGCGATCAGCGAGGCGAGGACCATCAGGTTGACCCACCGCTGCGACACCGCGATCGGCCGTAGCCTCGCCTTCAGGCTGGGGTCGGCCTGCGGGGCGCTCGCGGCGGTCGGCGCCTGGTAGGGGTTGTTCGCCATCGGCCCATGGGAGCCGAGTTCGCACCGACCGTCCATCGAAGAGCTATGCTGGGTGCCTTCGCTTCACGCAGGGAGGCACCGATGCGCGCACTCAGGTCTCCGGGGCTGTGGTCGATCTCGGCAGCGACGTTGCTCGCCTGCTCGTCCTCCTCCGACACGCCTCCGCCCGAGGACACCGCGCCGATCGACGACGGCGCGACCGACACCGCCGACGCGACCCCGCCGCTCGTGGCCCCTCCCGCGTTCGACCGCTATTGCGCGGGGCGCACCCTCGAGGCCACCAAGACCCCGGCCACCCCTGGCAAGCTCTCCGGCAAGTACTCGGGCGTGCTCAAGGGTCCCACGGCGACCACCACCTGGAAGGCGGGGGTGCAGGAGGTCATCAAGGTGATCCCCGAGCACCCGTTCGTCGCGACCAAGCTGCGGGTCAACCTCGTGGGCACCGGGCAGGCGCGGCTGCGCGTCGTCACCACGTTCGGCCGCAGCTACCCCGGGAGCTACCCGAGCACCGATCCCAAGACGCTGCCCGACCTGCCCACCCCCGTCGATCTGGTGGAGCCCATCGTCCTCGACGTGGTCGACGGCAAGGCCGACGCGTGGATCGAGGTCGACCTCCCGCCCACGTTCCTGCAGCCCACCCAGCACTACGACCTCGTCTACGAGCACGTGACCGGCGAGCCGTTCCTCGCGCTCGAGACCAAGGCCGACGGCGACACCGATCGCTCGGCGCTGTTCCAGCCCCCGAAGCGCGACATGTTCGGGGTCCCCGGCAACTACCGCCTCGAGCTCGCGGGCAGCTACTTCTGCGCCATCGCCGACGAGGACCGCGCGTTCGCCCTCAAGAAGACCGCCCTCGACGGCCTCGCGGTCTCGTTCGTCACCTTCCGCGACGTCAACGGCGACGGTCACGACGACGCCGTCTCGATCGTCGACGGCGCTGCCAAGCTGCACCTCGGCGACGGCAAGGGCACGTTCGCCGCCGCGGGCTTCGACCCGTTCGACGTGCCGAAGCCGCACAGCATCACCTTCGGTGACCTCGACAACGACGGCAAGCAGGACGCCTTCGTCTCGGTCTACGTGCAGCCCGACGGCGACGGCGACGGCTACACCGTCGAGCAGGGCGACTGCGACGACACCAACGCCGACATCCACCCGACGGCCGTCGAGACCAAGAACGGCAAGGACGACGACTGCGACGGCAAGGCCGACGACGGCACCGACACGACCGACGCCGACGGCGACGGGTTCTCCATCGCCAAGGGCGACTGCGACGACACCAACAAGGCCGTCCACCCCAGCGCCCCCGAGCTGCTCGACGGCCTCGACAACGACTGCAACGGCAAGACCGACGAGACCTTCGTGAGCCGGATCACCCTCGGCGACGGCAAGGGCAAGTTCACCCGCGTCGCGAACAAGGACGTGGAGACCATCGCGCCCTCCACCGCGGTCGCCATGGGCGACGGCAACCTCGACGGCAAGCTCGACGTCTACGCCGGCAGCTGGCTCGTGCACTACCCCGACTTCCCGACCAGCAAGAGCCGCTACTTCGAGGGCGACGGCAAGGGCGGCTTCACCAACGTGTGGGACAAGGCCGGCCTCGCGCTCGACCCTCCGCGCCCCGTGTACGGCGTCATGTGGACCGACTGGAACGACGACGGCCTCCCCGACCTCTACGTGAGCCACTACAACCTGCGCGACAACGCGCTGTTCCAGAACCTCGGCGGCGGCAAGTTCAGCGACGTGGCGGCCAAGCTCGGCGCCGACCACGACAGCATCCCGACCACCGACCCCGACTACCCGGGCGGCCACAGCTTCGGCAGCGACATCGGCGACTTCGACAACGACGGCGACATGGACATCTTCGTGCCGGACATCTCGCACCCGCGCACGCAGCCCTGGGCCGACCCGAGCATGCTGCTCGTGAACCAGGGCGCGCCCGGGTTCACCTTCAAGAACCTGCGGCGCGATCTCGGCATCGTCTACGACGAGGGCGACGTGAACTCGCTGTGGGTCGACTACGACAACGACGGCGACCTCGACCTGGTCGTGGCCCCCACCTACCCGAGCCACTACACCAAGCTCTATCGCAACGACGGCAAGGCCGGCTTCGTCGACGTGACCTACGAGGCGCGCATCGCGGTGCACATGGGCGGCTACGTCGTGGCCTCCGACATCGACGAGGACGGTGACCTGGATCTCCTGATCACCGGCGTCGCCCCGAGCCCCAGCGTCAACGTCCTCGAGAACAAGGTCGGCAACAAGAACGCCTGGGCCTTCTTCGACCTCGAGGGGGTCAAGTGCAACCGCGACGCGGTGGGCGCCAAGGTGGTCGTCAAGGCGGGCGGCATCACCCAGACCCGCGAGGTCAAGGGCGGCGGTGGCGGCACGCCGAGCCACGGCAACTCGCACTGGCTCCACTTCGGGCTCGGCAAGGCCACGGCCATCGACTCCATCACCGTGCGCTGGCCCGGTGGCGCCACCGAGACCTTCACCGACGCCAAGATCAACGGCCGCTTCAAGCTCGTGGAGGGCGCGGGCAAGGCCGTCGCCAAGTAGAGGTTGCGGCCTCCCCCCTGCGCGTTATGACCGTGCGATGAGCGTCACCGCCTGGTCGTTCCCCACCCGCATCCTGTTCGGCGCCGGCGCCGTCCGCGAGCTCGGCCCGCTCGCCAAGGGCCTCGGCAAGAAGGCGCTGATCGTCACCGACGCCGGCGTCGTCCGCACCGGCGCCGTCGACAAGGTGCGCGCGGCGCTCGACGCGGCCGGTGTGCCCCACGCCACCTGGGACGGCGCCGAGGGCAACCCGCACGAGCCCAACGTGTTCGAGGGCCTCGCGGCCTACCGCGCCGCCGGCGCCGACCTGATCGTCGCCGTGGGCGGCGGCAGCCCGCTCGACGTCGCCAAGCTCGTGCGCCTGATGGCGACCCACGAGCCCCCGCTCGCCCAGTACGACGACGCCATCGGTGGCGACGCCAAGATCGTGAACGATGTGCCCCCCATGCTCGCCGTGCCCACCACCGCGGGCACCGGCAGCGAGGTCGGCCGCAGCGGCGTCGTCACCCTCACGGCCACCAACCAGAAGACGGTCATCTTCGGGCCACGCCTGCTCGCCAACGCCGCCGTCCTCGACCCGGAGCTCACCATCTCGATGCCGGCGCGCATCACGGCGGCCACCGGCATCGACGCCCTCACCCACAACCTCGAGGCCTATCTCGCCCTCGGCGACCACCCGCTCGCCGATTCGATCGCCCTCGGCGGCCTCGAGCTCTGCGCGCGCTCGCTGGTCCGCGCCACCCACCACGGCGCGGATCTCGGGGCCCGCGGCGACATGATGAAGGCCGCCGCCATGGGGGCCATCGCCTTCCAGAAGGGCCTCGGCGCGTGCCACTCGCTCGCCCACCCCCTCGGCGCGGACAAGGGCCTGCACCACGGCCTCGCCAACGCGCTCTGCTTGCCGGCCGTCGTGGCGTGGAACCGCGAGGTCGTCACCGAGCGCGTGGAGCGGGTCGCCCGCGTGTTCGGGGTCGCGGGCAGCGAGCTCGCCGACAAGCTGCGCGCGCTGAACGCCGAGCTCGGCCTGCCCCCGGGTCTGCGCGCCGAGGGCGTCGCCGACGAAGACCTCGCGAGCCTCGCCGACCACGCGTTCGCCGACGCCTGCCACCGCAGCAACCCGCGCCCCTGCACGCGCGACGACCTCCTCGCGCTCTACCGCGCGTCGATGGGATGAGCGAGCGCGCGGTCAGCATCGACGAGGAGGCCGATCACCTCCTCGACCTCTACGCGGGCAACGGCCCCGCGATCATGGACGCCATCCAGCGCCAGATGGGCATCCTCGCGGGGCGCGCGCAGATGCTGCTGCAGCTCGCCGGCCTCACCATCACCGTCACCGGGTTCTCGGGCGCCAGCATCGCGCACAGCGGGCGCCTCGGCGCGATCCTCATCGTCTCGGGCCTCGTGCTCGTCTTGATCGCCGCCTCCATCACCATGGTCGGCATCCTCCGCGTGCAGTGGACCACGAGCCAGCCGCCCATGCCCCTGCCCGACGCCGTCCGTCGCGCGTTGCGCCTGCGCGACGAGAAGACCACCGCCTACGGGCGCGCGCTCTCGGTGCTCGTCGTCGGCCTCGCGCTCTACGTGTCGAGCGTCGCCGTCCTCCTGCTCGGCAACCTCCCGCCTCACTGACCTCGGAGCGATCCATGGACCCGGTCCAAGCCGCCGCCCACGTCGACAGCCTTCGCCGCGCCCAGCGGCCGTTCGAAGCGCGCGACGCCCTCCACGCCGCGCTGCCCTATTTCCCCGTGGATCCCACGCTGTGCCACGCGGGCGGCGTGCTGTACCTCGAGCTCGGCTACGCGCACGAGGCCCTGCGGTTCTTCGAGCTCGTCGAGCGCTCCTCGCACCCGACCCTGGCCAAGGACGCGACCGAGCGGCTCTCGCTCATCGCCCGCGAGGGCACCACCGGCGCGCGCGACGCGGCGATCTGCGTGCTCACGCTGGCCGAGATCTACGGCGCGCTCTTCACGCCGTACGCGCGCCAGTGGCCGCTCGCGCACTGGGCCGACGCCACCCTGCGCGACCCGTGCTGGGTGCTCGCGCCGAACCACCTGGCCGGCACGCTGAGCGGCGGACACGCGACCCCGCCGGGCCACGCGCGCGCGTTCTGGACCGTGCGCTACGCGATCGAGGCGCTCGACGCCGGCAGCGCGGCCGCCTCGCTCGGCGGCCGGTTCCCCGACGGCGAGATCCTCGTCTACCTGGAGACCGACGCCACCACGCTGCCGATGGAGGAGCCGACCGACCGCGATCTGCTCGGCACGACGGCGCTCCGTCGCGCGACCGCCTTCGAGCGGGTGACCGATCCCGTCGACGTCGCGCTCGTCCGCCGCGTCTACGTGGCTGGCGTGGTCAAGGATCCGATCGGCTAGCCACCGTCGGGGACCGCGCGTGGCTTCAGGCTGGCGAGCAGCGCCTCGAGCTCGGCCCGTGCGGCCTCGACGCTCTTCGCGGGGCCCGTCAGCTTGAAGAAGTGCGCGCCGTGGGGGGTGTCGACGATCGCGCCGAGCAGCATGAACCCGGGCTCGGGCTCCGCCATGTCGAGCCCCTGGTAGGCGCCGCGCACCTCGACGAACAGCGCGCGCACGCCGGCGAGCGTGCGCTCGGTCTTCTTGGCGGTCGCCTTCGCGGGCGCGTCGAACTGCGCGATCCAGCGATCGGCGTTGACCTGCAGGTCTCCACCCGCGCGCGTGATCGAGAGCTCGGCGTCCTCGGCGTCGCCGGGCGCGTGCGGGATCTCGTAGGTCGCGATGCGCATGGCGCTGATGTGCGGGCGGAGCTGCCAGCGGGCCGGCGCGACCCAGTCGAGCGAAGGGCCGACGCGGGGGGGCATGGGCCCACCCTTGCCGGCGTGGGCGGCGCCGACCGAGGCGCTCGAGCTCCACCCCGCGCTCGGCGGCAGCGGTGGGTGGCCGGCGGGAAGCGAGACCGAGGTCACGGGCGCCACCGAGGCGACCGAGGCCACGGGCACCGCGGCGGGCTCGGGATGCCGGGTCGCGAGCACGATGGCGAACGCGCACACCACGCCCGCGAGCGTCACGAAGCCCAGGCGCCCGAGCGAGTCGTCCATCGGTCGGTGACGGCAGCGTGCCGCTCAGGGGCGCGGGCCGAGGTCGGCGGTGGCCTTGCCCTCGCTGAGCCGGTCGTACGAGTCCCAGAGCAGCTGCTTCGCGTAGACCGGGTTGTGCAGGCCGAACTCCTTGCCGCGCGCGACGAGGAAGTAGTTGTAGAGCGCGCCGGCGTGCTCGGCGTCGAGCACCTGGTCGGCCCCCGCCGCGCCGCTCTTCGGGCGCGCGTGATCGAGGTGGAACGAGCCGTCGCCGATCTGGGTGGTGGTGAGCGCGGCGTAGGGCTCGGCCTCGCTCCGCGTGATCAGGTTGAGGTCGTTGAGGAGCTTCTCGAACTTGGTGAGGATGCCCTTGGTCGCCGTCTGGCCGCCGGCGACGTCGAAGTTCGAGCCCGTGTAGGTGGAGTGGCAGGTCTTGCAGAACGTGAGCTGCGGCCGCAGCGAGTGATCGGGCACGTTCTTGTTCGACTCGACCGGCTGCATGTGACAGGACGGGCAGCCGTTGGCGATGGTGCTGTGCACGGCGCTGCCGTACGAGCGGCCGCCGAACTGGTAGCCACCCTTGCCGGTGTAGATGTCGGCCTGCGGACCCTCGTGCGGGCCCCACGTGCGGCTGTTCAGCGTGTTGCTGGCGGTGATGTAGAACGTGATGTCCTTGCGGGACTTGTGGCAGAAGATGCAGGTGTTGCCGACCTTGTACTTGCCGGCCTCCTGACCCGCGACCGCCGAAGAGGAGGGGCTCTTCTCGATCATCGCGTAGTCGGTGGCGCCGGCCGGCACGCGCAGCGGCGCCGAGCCCGGCACGTACGAGCCGGTGTTGTGGGGGTCGTTGGTGGCGGTGAACGCGTGGCACGAGGTGCAGTGGACGACCGGCGCCTTGCCGGTGCCCGAGTACAGCTGCTCGCCCGCGCCGCCGGACGCGGTCTTGAAGTTGAGGTGGCCCTTGTCGGGGTCGGTCGTGGCCGTGCCGCCGTCGGCCACGTCGACCGTCTTGGCGAGGCGCCGCTCGACACCGTCGATGGCGTGGCAGTTGCCGCACGACGAGCCCGGCGTCGTCCAGATGGGCTCCTCGTCGGCCAGGTTCTGCATCCGGTAGTGCTTGCTGTAGCGCCACTGGTCGACGACGTTGCCGAACCCGTGGCACGGCTGGCCGCAGCTCAGCGGTCCGGTCTCGCCGCCCGCGTCGCTCGTGCCGGGCGGTCCCGCCTCCCCCTGCGGTCCGGGGACACCCTCCGGGCCCTGCGCGCCCTGCGGACCCTGGGGACCCTGGGGTCCCACCTCGCCGTCCTTGCCGGCGCAGCCGAGCAGCGAAGCGCCGCTGATCAGGAGCGTGAGGCCGAGGGAGAGCGCGCCAGTGCCAGCAAGGAAAGTTCTCATGGGGATCATCTCGTCTCCGGAGGGGAGTGCATGTTCGTGCGTGGACCTTGCCAGATCAAGGCCAGACACACGAGCGTGCGCGATCTAGTTGCTTTCGTCTCCGACCTCCTCCAACCTCCATCCAGCCATGCGCAGACAGCGCCTCCACCGCAGCGAAATCATTGCGCAACTCGCGCATTCGGCGCGCGCTCTCGGGGTGTTCCTTGCCGCAACGTCCGCGCTCGCGGCGTGCGCCCCCGACAGGGCTGAGCCAGCCCCGACCTTTCGTGAAGACATCGCCCCGCTCTTCGCCGCCAAGTGCAAGAGCTGTCACGAGGGAGCGACCCCCGCGGCCGGGTACAACACGTCGAGCTACCTCAGCGTGGTCGGCTGCGTCTCGGGCGTCGCGGCCACCGCCGAGGGCGGGCCGATCCTGCGCGCCCTCGCCGGCACCCACGCGGGCTACGTCACGGCCGAGGAGCGTGCGCTCATCGAGCGCTGGCTCGCTGCCGGCGCGCCTGCGTTCCGTGGAGCCGTGCATCCCCAGGGGTTCTCCGACCCGCGCAGCCCTGCGTCGCACGCCACCTTCCTCCGCAGCAAGCGCTGGGCGCCGATGCTCGACGGCAAGGACAGCGACGCGTGTGGTCGTTGCCACGAGGGCGCCCCCAACCGCACCGCGTTCACGGTCGATCCGCCCGCCGAGAAGCGCATCACGAGCGCCGCCCCCGGCGCCACGGCGTGCACCACCTGTCACACGGAGCCCGAGGGCCCGCTCGCCTGCGGCACCTGCCACGGCGACGGTGCGCGGGCCGCGCCCCCCCGCGACGCGTGCTTCTTCCCTCGCCCGGCGACGGCCGGCGACGCGCACCGCGCCCACGTCGAGCCGAGCAACGCCAAGAAGAGCGGGCTCGCGTGCACCACCTGTCACCCCGTGCCCTCCAAGGTCGGTGACTTCTCCGGCACCCACGGCGACGGCGCGGTGCAGGTGCAGTTCGGCTCGATCGGCGGACCGGGCGCCAAGTTCGACACCACGACCAAGCAGTGCTCGGTCCGCTGCCACAAGGGGCCGGGCGGCTCGCGCCCCTCGCCCGCGTGGACCGAGACCGAGAAGATGACCTGCCAGAGCTGCCACAGCTCGCCGCCCCCCGCGCACTACAAGAGCGCCTGCACGAGCTGCCACCTCGAGCCCGACGCCACGGGCACCGCGCTCACCAAGACCGATCTGCACCTCAACGGGCAGGTCGACGTCGGCAACGGCAACCCGGGCTGCGGCGCGTGCCATGGCAAGGGGGACGATCCCTTCCCGACCACGGGTCCGCACCCCGCCCACGCCGCGCCCAAGTTCAGCAAGCCCGTCCCCTGCACCACCTGCCACGTGGTGCCCACGAGCCGCGTCGGCCACCCGACCGGCAAGGGCGCGGCGACCGTGCGCTTCACCGGGCTCGCCAGCTGGCGCGGCCTCTCGCCCAGCTACGACGCGACCACCAAGACCTGCTCCAACGTGTACTGCCACGCGGGCGCGGGGGGCGCGCTCACCGCTCCGACCTGGGTCGCCGGCACCGTCGTCTGCGGCTCCTGCCACAGCATCCCGCCGCCGCCCTCGCACACCACCTCGACGGGCTGTGGCGTGGGCTTCTGCCACAACGGCGCGATCAGCGGCGGCGTGATCACCCCCAAGGGCGTCACCCACCACGTCGACGGGCAGATCGATCTGAACCTGCCCTGACCCGCTTCACCGGCAGGGCAGGGCGACGGGTCACGCGTGTGGTTCGTGCTCGGTGGGCGCGGCCTCGGTCGGTGCGCGATCGCCGGCGAGCATGCGGACCACGCCGGTGTTCTCCTCGGCGATGGTCAGCGCGAGGTAGAGGTGCACCAGCAGGAATGCGGTGAACGCGTAGGCGAGCACCGAGTGCCCGATCGCCATGGGCCAGATGCCCCCCATCCCCGCGACCGACACCGGCGCCCGGTCGGGGAACAGCAGCGCGACACCGGTGATGGCCTGCGCCGGGAAGAGCACGTACACCGCGAACACGTAGGCGAGCCGCTGGATCGGGTTGAAGCGCGACTCGAGCGTGGACTCGAACGGGTGGTGCTCGCCGCGGAACACGCCGAGCAGGTACCAGCGGGTCTGCGCCACCACCCCCCGCAGCGTGGGCTTGTACTGGCGGATGTGGCCGGTGACGAGCTGGGCGACGATGTAGAAGACGTAGAGCACGATCAGCGCGATGCCGAACGCGTTGTGCAGCACGACCGAGCGGCGGAAATTGGTGTTGCCCGCGCCGAGCGCCGCGAAGTGCAGGTTGAAGCCGGTGTAGAGGAGGGTGAAGAACACCACGGCGTTGGCCCAGTGCCAGAACCGGAGCCACCGAGGAAACATGAGGCGCCGCTCGCTCATCCGTGGCCTCCCTTGCCGCGCCGCTTGCGCAGCTGCCCGAACAGGATCCGCAGCGCGCCGTGTCCGCACACGCCGGCGAACGTGCCGCCGATGATGAGCAGGGCGAAGAAATCGAGGCGGCGGTTGCGCGTGGCCCCGATCACATAGGCGCGGTTGACGATCGTCGCGTTGAGGAACCCGAGCTCCTTGACCTCGGCCGCGCGCATGCGGCTGTAGAGGCGCATGAGCTGGGCCGGGTTCTGCGAGTGGCAGGCCTCGCACTTCTTGACGGCGAACTTCTTGGCGAGCACCAGGTGCGAGCTCTTCGGGTCGTAGCCCGTGTGGCACTCGAGGCAACGGACGGTGGACCAGTGGAGATCGCGGTTGGGGAGCCACTCGTGCGCCTTGTCGAGGTCGGGCGGCTTCTTCTGCACCAGCTTGTCGAACTGGGTGACCGACGCGTGGCACCGCAGGCAGACCTTGTTGTGCTCGAAGACCTTCTTGCGCGTGACGTCGAGCTGGAACGTGTGGGCGTCGTGGCAGTGGATGCAGCGGAACTGCTCGTTCTTGAGGGCGTGCACACTGCCCTGGAAGTCGCGGATGATGTCGGCGAACAGCACGCCGTCCTTCTGGGTGGAGTTGCCCACGTGGCAGTCGAGGCAGATGGCCCGACGCGCGGGCGGGTGCGGGTCCTTGGCGAACTGCTTCGAGTGGCAGTCGGTGCACACGAGGCCCCGGTGCTCGCTGCGCGCGAGCCCGAGGCGATCCACGTAGACGCTCTCCTTCTTCTTGCTCGCGTCCACGCGCTCGAGGCTCTTGTCGCCGTGGCAGCCGAGGCACTGGTCGAGCGCCGACGGCGGCTCGGCGAGGGCGCGGCGCGGCGCGACGACGAAGAACGCAAGCGTCGCGGCAAACCATGCAGCCAGGAGGGATGACGGGAGGGCACGTGCCGAGGGCGGACGCCGCGACCGCTGCGAGTTTGTCCCTTCGGGGTGGCCGATCACGCCGAGTTGCCATGCAGAGCGCGCGCCACCTCGTGACCCCCGCGATCGCGCGCTCGTGGCTCGAACATTGCTGCCTTGGTGCACGTCCCCGTGATCACGACCCCCGTCGGCGCCCCCTCTCCTCTCGCTGGATCTCGGCGATTCGCGCTGGCCGCACTGGCCACGCTGGGTTCGCTCGCCGCGTGCAAGGGCGGGTCGGGCGACGCGACCAACGCGGGCCAGGCCATCTACTCCCCTCCCGGCGCGGTCGCCTCGACACTGATCGAGTTCGGCGATCCCAAGCCGCTGCGCACCTATGGCCCGGACAACCACACCTGGCCCGAGATCCGCGCCAGCCTCGGCCACACGATGCACCGCGGCTCGGACAAGGTGCTGTGCCGCGACTGCCACGCGAAGGACGGCTTCAAGCACGAGGGCAACGGGGGCTGCGGTCGGGAGGGCTGCCACACCGTGGAGGGCAAGCACCCGCACGGCGCGCTCGACACGAGTGCCTCGTCCACCTGCGCCACCTGCCACCCGTTCCACCCGGGGCTCGTCCCGAAGCGCTGTCTCGAGTGCCACAAGGACGCGCAGACCAAACGTTCGCCCCTCGGCACCACCGCCGCCAACGCCGTGACGCTCGCCGCCATCGTCGACGGTCACGTCAAGGCCGACTGCGGCAAGTGCCACCAGACCCACAAGGAGCCCTTGAGCACGAAGGCCGACTGCACCTCGTGTCACGAGCAGCGCGCGGTCGCCCACGAGAAGCACAAGGACAGCAAGGGCTGCAACGACTGCCACGCGCCGCACGCGACCGCCAAGGTGGCCGTGGACACCTGCGGCGCCACCGGATGCCACGCGGACAAGAGCACCAAGGTCAAGGGGCACGCCTCCTGCCTCAGCTGCCACAAGGCGCACAGCACGGAGAAGCCCGGCCACTGCGCCGATTGCCACAAGAACAAGAACACCCTCGCCGCGGCCACCGTCCCGAAGCACGCCGACTGCGCGAGCTGTCACACGCCGCACGGGCTCGGCGCCGCGAGCGCGACCTGCGCCAAGTGCCACACCAAGGTCGTCGTCGCCCACGCCAAGGCGGAGGCCGCGGGCGGCACCGCCACCACGCCGGCCTCGTTCGCCACCAAGGGCGAGACCTCGGTCAACGCCTGCGGCGCGTGCCACGCCGCCCACCCCGCGGCGGGCGCCGCCAAGGTGGTCTGCGTCTCGTGCCACAGCTCGATCGGCAAGTCGGAGAAGGGCGCGCACGCCAAGACCCTCACCTGCGCGAGCTGCCACACGGGGCACACGCTGACGGCCCCCGCGAAGGCCGCCGTGCCGGCGCTGTGCGCGGGCTGCCACGCACCCCAGGCCAAGCTCGCGACGAGCAACAAGGGTCACGCCGACTGCGCGACCTGCCACGGTGGTTCCACCCACGCGCTCACCGCGCCCCCCACCTGCGCCAGCTGCCACAAGGCGGTGGTGGCGAGCGCCCCCAAGGGGCACGACGACTGCGCGAAGTGCCACGAGTCGCACGCCGGCAAGGCCAGCAAGGCCACCTGCGCGACCTGCCACGCCGAGCGCGCGAAGGGCCTCCACTCGAGCGTCAAGGGCTCGTGCACGACCTGCCACCGCGCGCACGGCCCGAAGGGCGTGGACAAGGCGCCCGCGTGCACGACCTGCCACGCGGCCGCCAAGCCGCCGAGCCTGCACGTCACGCACAAGGAGTGCACCAAGTGCCACACCTCGCACGCGCCCGCCGACGCGAGCCGGGCCTCCTGCACCAAGTGCCACACCGACAAGAAGGCGCACCAGCCGGCCGCCAAGGTCTGCAACGGCTGCCACGTGTTCCGCTCGCCGCCGTGAGACGCGCACCATGATTCGGCGCGCAGACGACCGCGGCCGCCTCCTCGGGCGGCCGCGCGGCGCTGGAGGCGGTCGATGCTTGTTCAGCCGCCGTCGGTGACAAGCGGCTTGAGGCTCGAGAGGAACGCCTCGAGCTCGGCGCGCGCCGCCTCGACGCTCTTCTCCGGCCCGACCAGCTTGAAGAAGTGCGACCCGCCGGTGGTCTCCACGATGGCGCCGAGCAGCCGGTACCCCGCCTTGGGCTCGTTCATGCCCATGCCCTGGTAGGACCCGTGGATCTCGACGAACGTGGCCTTGAGCCCCGCGAGGGTGCGCTCGGTGGTCTTGGCGCTCTTGTGCCCCTCGGCACCGAACTGCACCGTCCAGCGACCCACGTTGCTCGCGCTGTCTCCCCCTGCGCGGGTGATGGAGAGCTCGGCGTCCTCGGCGTCGCCGGGCGCGTGCGGGATGTCGAAGGTGGCGATCCGCATCGTGCTCTTGTGCTGCACGAGCTTCCAGCGCTTGGGCGCGACCCACGAGAGCGAGGGGTCCAGCCGGGGCGGCGTGAGGCCCGGCGCGATCATCGAGGGTTGACCGAACGACGGGTGCGGCGCCGCGGAAGCGACTCCGGTCGTCGCGACGGACGCCGCCGAGGCCGACGCGGTGCTGGTCGCGGGGGCGCTGGCGGCACCCGAGGCCGCGGAGGGCGCGCTCGCGGAGCCGGGTGGATCCTTGCAGCCCACCACGAGGGCGAGGACACAGGAGAGACCGAGACCCCGAGGATGGATGGTACGCATGGCTTCCTCGGGCGCCACGGATGCCAGATCAATGCCAGATCACGGTGCGCGTCCAGGGCCGAAGGACGCCACGGATCTGCGCCGATTGTGCGTCCGATGCGCACGCTTTCCTGCCTGCAGGCCGAGGCGCGCGCGTCAGAAGGTCATTTGCGGAACACGTGACAACCGTTGCAGACCTTGGCGCCCGGCTGATGGTTCTTCGACTTCTCGTGACAGGTGGCCGTGCAGGTCTCGCGCACGGCCGACACCGGGGCGTGGCTCGTGAGGTGACAGCTCGAGCACTTCTCGGCGTGGGTCTTCAGCGAGTGGAGGCCGGGGAGCGCGGTGTGGCAGGTGGTGCAGGCCGGCGGCGACGCCACCCCGTTCGGCCCGTGCGGCCTATGGCAGGTGGCGCAGCCGGTGGCGATCGAGGCGTGGATGGCCTTGCTCTTGTTGGCGTGGCAGCCCGTGCAGAACGCGCTGCCAGAGGCCGCCGCGACCGCCTTGCCCGCGCCGTCGCGGGCGATGCGCGCACCCGAGTGGCCGTCGTGGCAGTTCTTGCACGCGGCGTGACCCTTGGGCGCGCTCGCGGCCTGCTTGGTGTGGCAGCCGCCGCACGCGACGTTCTTGGTCGGCACGTGCTGATCGAGGTGGCAGGCGAGGCAGGAGTCGTGGCCCTTGGCGAGCGCCTTGGCCTGCGTGTCGTGGCACGTGCGGCACATCGCGCCCTTGGCCGGCGCCGCGGGCGAAGCGAGGTGGAACGAGTGCTTCTTGTGGCAGTTCACGCAGTTCATCCCGGTCTTGGGGCCGCCGGCGCCGCCCGTGGCCGCGTGGAACTGGGTGTCGCTCGTGACCGTGTGCGGGCCGATCTTGGAGTGGCACGAGGTGCAGGCCGCGACCTTGCCTCCGCCGGCGCCGTGGGGCTTGTGGCAGCCGATGCAGACGCGCTTCTCGGGAGGCGCGTCCTTCCACGCGGCGGTGCCCGGCGCCACGCCCACGGCGGGGTGCTTGGCCATGACCGTCGTGTGGCACTTCTCGCAGGAGGCCGCCGGCGTGACCTTCGGCGTGTGCACGTTGTGGCAGCTGCCGCACAGCGCGTGCTTGGGGATCACCGCCGCGCCGAACGCGGCCACGCCGATGTGGCACTTGGTGCACGCGGCCGAAGCGTTCTTCGGCGAGTGCGGCGCGTGGCAGGTGAGGCAGGCCCCGTGCGACTTGACCGCCGAGACCCCGCTGTGGTCGGCGTGGCAGGCGAGGCAGGGCGTGACCTGATCCTTGCGGGCCGCGTGCGGCGAGTGGCAGGTGATGCACAGGTGCTTCGCCGGGGCGCCGCTCGGGTCGATCTTGGGGGCCCGCCCCGCGAGCGAGGCCATCATCTCGCCACCGGGCGGCACCTGCTTGCCGACGTGACAGGTGGCGCAGCCGTCCTTCGCGTCCTTCGCGCCGGTGTGCGGCGCGTGGCAGGTGGAGCAGATGGCCGGGACCGCGCCACCGTCGACGGTGCCGCCGTCGGGCGCGGTGAACGGAGCCGCGGGCATCGCGCTGTTCCACGCCTCCTTGACGCCCTCGGCCGAGAGCGAGACCGGGGGGCCGACCTCACCGTCGGTGGTGGCGTCACCGACGCCGCCGTCGTGGGTGACCCCCGCGAACCCTGCGCCGTGCACGACGACGAGGCCGACGTGACACGAGGTGCAGGTGGCGAGCGCCGAGGTGAGCTTGCCGTGCGGAGAGTGGCAGGCCGTGCACGCGACGCCGGCGGTCAGGTGCTTGGGCAGCGCCGCCATCTTGCCCTGCGCCTCCTTGTGGCAGTCGAGGCACATCGGCGTCTTGCTGCCGGCGTCGTTGGGCGCGAACACGTGGCAGGTGGTGCACGCGGTCGGCTTCTCCTTGCTGCCGAGGTGGTGCGCCTTCTCCTGCTTCTCGTGACAGTGGCCGCAGGGCTTGGCGCCCGGAGAGACGAAGCCCTCCTTCTTCACCTCGTGACAGTCCTTGCACTCCACCACGCGCTCGACGCCGTCGATCTTGGTCATCTTGCCGAGGTGCGCGACGTGACCGGGCAGGTCGCGGACCTCGGCGTACGAGGCGGGCACCTGCTTGGGCGCACCCGACTCTCCCGGACAAGCGGTGAGCAGGGTCGCGAGGCAGGCGACGAGGAGGAGGAGGGCGCGATTCATGGGGCGCGATTCACGGGCGCGAGTCATGGAGCGTGGCAGAGGCGACAGGGGAGGTCTTTCTTCTTGTCGAGCTTGCTCGAGAAGCTGGGGCCGTGCGGGCTCCCGCCGGGGCCACCGACCTTGTGACAACCGACGCATAGCATCTCGCCGGCACCCCCGTGGCAAGCCGCGCAGGACACCGGATCGAGACGGGCGGCCGTGCCGTGCGAGCCGCCGACGGCGCGCACCCACCCGACCGGGTGTGGGTTCTTGGCGCCGCTGCCCGCCGCCACCTTCTTGCTCGAGTGGCAGCTCGCGCAGGTGGTCTCGGCGTGACAGGTCGTGCAGAGCCCCCCGCCGATCTTGGCCTCCATCGGGTGGCGGGCCATGAAGTTGCCGGGGTGCAGACGGTCGAGCTTGATGTCACCCGCGGCGAGCTTCCACGGCAGCGCGGCCGTGGTCTTGCCGTGGCAGCTCGCGCACATGCTCTCCTGGTGGCAGTTGCTGCACAGCTCCTTGGAGGCCGCCGCGCGGATCCCGTGCTCACGGAGCCATTCGCCGTCGTGCACGAGGTGGGTCGCGGGGCGCGCGCCCTCGGAGGGCAGGTCGCGGTGACACCCGGCGCAGTCGTTGGTCGCCCACTGATCCTTGTGCTGGTGGCACGAGAAGCACTGGGCCATGGCCGGGCGCAGCGAGGTCGGGTCGACCGAGCCGGCCTCCGAGTGGCAGGGCACGCACTGGCCCTTCACCGCCGGCAGGTGGCGCTTGTGCGCGAACCGCAGGTGCTTGCGCGCGGCGGCTGCGCCCGCCCGGATCGACTCCTCCCCGTGGCAGCCGTTGCAGTCGCGCGTGTCGTGCGGCTTCTTGTGGCAGGTGAGGCAGGTCTGGGTGGTCGGCAGCGTGATCGCCTGGTTCTCCGTCGCGTCCTTGATCGCGGCGTGACAGGTGAGGCAGTTGATGCCGGCGACCGTGTGCTTGCGGTGCTCGAACGGGTGCGCCGCGTCGGTCTTCTTCTTGAGGCCGAGGATGCCGGCGCAGGCTCCGATCAGCATGCAGAGCGCCAGCAGCGCGAGCGAGCGCAGGCCGCGGGATCGAGGACGCATCGGCGGGCGGCGGGCCATCAGAGTCTCTCCAGCGACCAGGTAGCACGCACGAGCCCGTGCACCTCGGTGCGATCGTCGCGCGTGCGCAGGGCCTCGACCGCGCCGGCCACGTCCCACGCCGGCGAGATGCGATAGGTGACCGCGAGGAGCCCCCACGGCCAGACCTTGCTCGTGCCGACCGGCGTGTCGGGTCGCACCACCTCGACCTCAGCCGTCGCGGCGAGGGTCCGGGAGAGCGGCACCCGCGTGAAGACGCGCGCACCGGCCCAGCGGGCCGCGCCGAAGTACTGGCGACGGAGCTCGAAGCCGAGGCTGCCGTCGTGCGCGTCGTCGAGGGCGAGCGAGGCGCGGCCCGTCGCGTACCCACCGACCTCGTCCCCTTGGACCAGCGCGGCGCCCGTGGCCCAGAGGTCGAGGCGCGGCGCCGCGTGCCAGCGGAGCGACACACCGCTCGTGGTGCTGGGGATGTCCCCGAGCACCGAGAACAGCGAGGTGGCCGGGAGCAGGCGGCCCGCCGAGCGGTGGGTGACGAAGGCCTCGGTGCGCACGGGGCCGGTCTTCACCGCGAGCGAGGCGAGCGCGTCCGTGGGTCGGGTGCTCACGAGGTCGAACGCGGCGCGGCCGGCGAAATCGAACCAGTCGGTGGGCGCGAACGTCAGGTCGGGGCCCACCTCGCGGTCGAGCGCGGCGCTGCCCTGGTGCCGTTGCAGGTAGGAAACGCCGATCGACAGCGTGCCGAAGGCGATCTGCGAGAGCCGACCTCCCCAGGCCACGTCGTACGGTCGAGTTCCGAAGCGAGGCACGACCGGGGCGCCGCCGAACACCTCGACGCTGGTGCCGGTGGCGAGGATGCGGCCCGAGGCCCGCACCCCGTCGATGTGCAGCGGTCGGATGGCGCCCGCGACGTAGACGAAGCGGCCTACCCGGATTTCCCCGCGACCCTTGAGATCCCTGGCCCGCACGGTGAGGACGAGGGCGTCGCCGGTCACGTCGGGCGTGCTGGTGGCCCCGACCCAGGCGACCGCTTCGGCGTCGAGCCAGGGCTTGAACTTGTCCTCCCCGCGCAGGACGAGGAGCCCCACGGGAGAGCTGGTGGAGCCAATGGCGTCGGCGCGGAGGCGCAGTGGATCGGCGCTCGAGATGCGCGGCGCGCAGATCGTGCACCCGATTCCGAAGAGCGCCCCCACAGCCAACTTGCTCGCAGGGGTCAGAGCCGCTTTCATCAGGCGCGCTCATGAAACATCTTCCTGTCGACGAACACAACCTCTTGCAGGTGGTGGCGCTGGTCTGTGCGGTAGGCGCAGCGTCAATCTTGCTGTTCTACCTGCTCCGGCGGCCGGCCCTCGTCCGGTCGACCAAGATCCTGCTCCTCGTGGGCCTCGGGGTCTTGCCGATTGGAGCCGCGCTCGGCGCCAACGTGCAGGGTTACAAGGCCACGCAGCACCGGGAGTTCTGCGCCTCCTGCCACGTGATGGGGCCCCACGCCGAGGACTCCGAGGACCCGAAGAGCAACTCGCTCGCCGCGATCCACGCGCGAAACCCCTTCTTCGGCAAGGACAACTGCTACACGTGCCACGCCGACTACGGCCTGTTCGGCACGGTGGTCACCAAGCTCGGTGGCATGCGCCACGTGTACCTGTACGTGAAGGAGTTCCGGACGATGGGGCTCGAGGAGGCGAAGCACAAGATTCACCTCTTGAAGCCGTTCCAGAACACCAACTGCATGCAGTGTCACACGACCAACGCCCCCAACTGGCTCCGGGTCCCCGACCACGCCAGCGCCAAGGCGCAGATCCTCACCAATGAAGTCGGGTGCTCCAGCAAGGGTTGTCACGGTGTGGCGCACCCGCGCACCAAGCTGCCTGGCGAAGATCGCCCCGAACCCGTCAAGATCAAGCCCGCGCCGAGCTCGGCGTTGAGCAACATGGGAAACACCCAATGAGCCAGCCTCCGACCCGCACCGAGAAGGTGCTCCGCCTCGCCTGCGTCTGCGCCCTCGTCGGCCTCGCGCTCGTCGTCTGGTCCGTGCTCGATCCGCGCCCGATGCCGGTCATCCTCGGGCTCAGCGTCGGCCAGGGCATCGGCACCCTCTCGTTCCTGATGTTCCTCGTCGTGGTCGCGGTCGACCTGAACGTCAAAGAGAAGCTGTAGCCGCGGCTCGCCCGCCCGCAGCAAGAAGAACGCGCACCCCCCGCGAGGAGGGTGCGCGTCTTTTCGTTGCGGCGGGACCGACTACTCGGCGGGCGTGGCGGCCGGCGGCTCGGCGGCCGGCGCGTCGGCGGCCGG
>CAZUZY010000028.1:0-42263 GCA_964624885.1 uncultured Polyangiales bacterium
AGGTTGCGGCCGGTGGTGCGGGCGACGCCCTCGCGCGGCGGGGGTGGCGGGGTCTGCGGGCCGGTGCCGCGCGGGGTCTTGCCGACGCCACCGAGGGTCTGGATGCGCGAGGCCTTCACCGCGTTGGGATCGAGGACCGGCGCCGGGGTCTGCTGGCGGCGACGCTCGGCGCCGGTGAGAGCCGCGGCCTGGATCGCCGCGCCGATGGCCACGACCTCGTCCGGGTTCACGCGGTCCATCGGCTTCTTGGAGAACGCCTGCTCGACCCGGCGCCGCACCAGGGGGATGCGGGTGCTGCCGCCGACGAGGATCACGTTGTCGAAGGCGTCGTGCTTGAGGCGCGCGAGCTGGAGCGCGTCGTCACAGACGCGGAAGCTCCGGTCGACCAGCGGCGCGGCGAGCTGCTCGAGCTGGGCGCGGCTCAGCGTGAAGGTGATGTCGATCGGCTTGCCGCCCGGGCCGTAGCCGAGCTCCTTGAGCTCGACGCTCATGTCAGGCTGCTGCGAGAGGGCGATCTTCACCTGCTCGGCGGCGGCGCGCAGGCGCTCCATGACCTGCACGTCGGAGCGCGGATCGAAGCGGGTCTGCTGGATGACGTCGAGGGCGATGCGGTCGGCGATGAGCTGGTCGACGTCGTCGCCGCCGAGGAAGCTGTCGCCCGCGGTGGCGATGACCTCGAACACGTTGCCCGAGAGGTCGAGCAGGGTGAGGTCGAACGTGCCGCCGCCGAAGTCGTAGACGGCGATGCGCTCGTTGCCGCTCTTGCCGAAGCCGTAGGCCAGCGCCGCCGCCGTGGGTTCGTTGAGGATGCGCAGCACCTCGAGGCCCGCCTCGCGGGCGGCGACCTTGGTGGAGGCGCGCTGCAGGTCGTTGAACGACGCGGGCACGGTGACGACGGCGCGCTCGACGGGCTCGCCGAGGGCGGCCTCGGCGATGGCCTTCGCGCGGCGGAGCACGAACGCGCTGATCTCCGGGAGCGTGTAGGTCTCGCCGCGCGCGACGACGAGCGGGCCGTGGGTCGGCCCCTCGCGGAGCTCGAAGGGGAACCGCTGGCGGGCGCGCTCGACCTCGTCGCTCTGCCACGAGCGACCGATGAGGCGCTTGATGCTGTAGACGGTGTTGCGGGCGTCGACGAGGCGCCGCTCGCGGGCCTTGTGGCCGACGAGGACCTCACCGCTCGGGTGGAACGAGACGACGCTCGGGAGCAGCCGGTGGCCCTCCTCGTCGGCGAGGACCACGGCCTTGCCGCCCCGCACCACGGCGACGACGGTGTTCGTGGTGCCGAGATCGATGCCGACGACCGCCCCTGCCATGGTCCCTGGATACCTATCACGAGCACCCCGCGCGGTGAATTTTGCAGCCGAGGCTGGCTGATCTCGCCATGCCGCGCCCCAAGCTGCCTCCCGACGCCTCGCCGCTCGTCCTGCGGCTGCGCCTGATGCTCCTCGTCGGCGCGGCACCCGCGGTCGCCTTCCTCGCGATCCAGGGGAACGGGGTGCGGATCGCCACGCTCGTCGGCACCGCTGCGCTGTTCGCCCTTGTTGGACCGCGCGTGCGCTTCGGGTTCGGCGATCGCCCCCACGCCGCCTGGCTCGTGCACGGGCTGGTCCCCGCGTTCGACGCGTGGTGGACGGGCGTGCAGATGCTGCCACCGCTGGTGGTGCTGGGCCTGCCCGTGTACCTGCTGTTCGGGCTGCGCGTCGCGGGGTGGACGGTGCTCGCGCTCGGCGCGCTGGCCGGGCTCTACGGGGTGACCGTCGGCCGCCACGCGGTGCGCACCCGACGGGTGGAGGTCGCGATCGAGGGGCTCGCCGAGGCGCTCGACGGCTACCGCATCGTGCACCTTTCCGATCTCCACATCGGGTCGTGGACGACCTCCGCCGCGGCCCAGCGCTGGGTCGCGCGGAGCAACGCGCAGTCGCCCGATCTGGTCGCGATCACCGGCGATTTCCTCACCAGCGGCGCGGATTTCCACGCCGAGGTCGTGCGGGGCCTCTCGGGGCTCGTGGCCCGCGACGGCGTCTTCGCCTGCCTCGGCAACCACGACTACTACGAGGAGGACGCCCTCGTGACCGGCTTGTCCGGAGTCGGGATCCGGGTGCTGCGCAACCAGGGGGTCGTCGTGCGTGACGGCCTCTTCGTGGCGGGGATCGAGGACCTCTGGAAGGGGCGACCCGATCTGCCCGCGGCGCTGGTCGGTCGCGAACGACGGACGACGATCCTGCTCGCCCACCACCCCGAGGAGTTCCCGCATGCGTCGCGCCACGACGTGGACCTGACCTTGTCCGGGCACACACACGCGGGACAGGTCGCCGTGCCGTGGCTCGTGAAAGCGTCGAATCTGGCGCACCTGACGACCCGCTACCCCTTCGGGCTCTACCGCGACGGCGCCCACCACCTGCACGTGAGCGCAGGCCTCGGCACGACCGGGCCGATGTTCCGCCTGGGCGCGGCGCCCGAGGTGGTGGAGATCGTCCTGCGGCGTCGTGACGGGTAGCTTGCCTCGCTTCCCGTGGACCCCCTACGCTCGGCTTCCGGTGAATCCCCAGCTCCAGCGCCAGCTCGTCCCGGCCGTCTTGGTGGCCGTGCTGTTCTTCGTCGTGGCGGCGTCGCCCAGCCTCCACACGATGCCCTGGATCGCGGGGCTCGGGGTGCTCGCGGCCGTGCTGATGGTCTTCAGCTCTGGTGGTGGCGCCTCGCTGCCACCGGGGGTCGCCGACGCCGCCCGCCGCGCGCGCGAAGGCGATCGCCCTGCGCCACCGCCCGCCGGCTCTCCGAGCGAGGTGCTCGCCCTCTACGACGAGCTCACCCGCGTGGCCGAGCAGCACCGCGCCCACGAGAGCGCCCAGAAGAGCAGTGGCGAGCTCGAGAAGAAGCACGCCCAGCTCGAGGCGCAGCTCGCCAGCAAGGAGTCCGAGCTCGCCGCGCTCGAGAAGCAGATCGAGGCCAAGGACGGCGAGAACAAGCGCCACCACCGGGACATCGAGGAGGTCATCGACAAGCTCGACGATCTCCAGCGCAAGCTGACCGACACGACCAAGGACGAGCTCGACGTGGCCGTCGAGGCGGGGCGGCGTGTGCGCGAGGTGACCGGCACGCTCAAGGAGTTCGCCCACCACGTGGAGCAGCTCGCCACCAGCGCCGAGGAGTCTTCGTCGTCGATCCTCGAGCTCACGGCGACCAACGACGAGGTGGCCGAGAACGTCGGCGAGCTCGCCGGCAGCGTGCGCGAGACGGTGAGCTCGATCGAGGAGATGACCTACTCGATCAAGGAGGTCGCCAAGAACGTCGACGCGCTCTCGCTCACCGCCGAGGAGACCTCCTCGAGCATGAACGAGATGGACGTGAGCATCGACCAGGTGCAGTCCAACGCCAACGAGACGGCCAAGCTGTCCGAAGAGGTGGCGAGCGACGCCGAGCGCGGCGCCGAGGCCATCCTCAAGACGATCGGCGAGATCTACCGCATCAAGGAGTCGTCGCAGGAGGCGGTGGCGGTCATCTCGAACCTCGGGTCGCGCATCGAGGCCATCGGGCAGATCCTGAGCGTCATCGACGACGTCGCCGAGCAGACCAACCTGCTGGCCCTCAACGCCGCCATCATCGCCGCGCAGGCCGGCGAGCACGGTAAGGGCTTCGCCGTCGTGGCCGACGAGATCAAGGATCTCGCCGAGCGCGCCGGCTCGAGCACCAAGGAGATCGCCGAGCTCATCAAGACCATCCAGGCCGAGTCCAAGAACGCGGTCGCGGCGGTGGAGCGCGGCGCGCACAACGTCGACCGCGGCGTCGAGGTGAGCAACGAGGCCGAGCGCGCCCTCAAGAAGATCCTCGAGTCGTCCACCAAGAGCACCACGATGGTGCGCGCGATCGCCCGCGCCACGGTGGAGCAGGCCAAGGGCAGCAAGCAGGTCACCGACGCCATCGGCCGCATCGCCGAGACGGTCCAGCAGATCGCCGCTGCCACGGCGCAGCAGGCGCGCGGCTCCGAGCTCATCGTGAAGAGCGCCGAGAAGATGCGCCTCATCACCCAGCACGTGGAGCGCTCGAGCCAGGAGCAGGCGCGCGGCGGCCGGCAGATCACCCAGGCCATCGAGTCGATCTCGGGGATGGTCAACCAGCTCAACGTCGGTCACCGCGGCCAGACCCGCGGCAACGAGCAGCTCCTCAACAGCGCCGACAAGCTCGAGGAGATCGCGCACGCGCACGAGCAGACCGCGCGCCAGGTGCAGGGCCTCGTCGAGAAGCTGCGCCGCGCCGCGGGCTGAGCGAAGCGTCAGCGAGCCGAAGCATCGGCCGCCTCCACGGAGCGTCAGGGCGCGTCGACGAGCTTGGTGGTCTGCCACTGCCACCACCAGCCCTCGCCGAACTTCTTGCCGCGGAAGCGGAGCTCGGTCGAGCTGGCGAGGGTCATCGTCGCGAGATCCATCTCGACCCCGCGCGGACCGTCGATTTCCCCTGGTTTCGCGGGCGTGTTCAGCCGGGCGACCTTGCGGGCGTGCGGCGGGCGGGTGTCGACGAAGGTGACGTCGTAGTTGCCGTAGGGCCGGTATTCGCGCGTGAGGAACACGACCGAGGGCTC
Source organism: uncultured Polyangiales bacterium (assembly GCA_964624885.1). Lineage (GTDB taxonomy): Bacteria > Myxococcota_A > Polyangia > Polyangiales > JADJMO01 > JADJMO01. The sequence goes on from CAZUZY010000028.1 coordinate 4,577, forward strand.
CTTCGGCAACACACCCACCACCGTGTTCACGTAGTCGCTCGACGCCGCGTGGTGGGGGTGACGGCCACCATCGAGCTTGGCGAGCAGCTTGCCGCTCGGGGCGAAGAGGCACACCCAGACCTGAGAGGTCTCGGGGTGGTCGGCCGGATCGTGCACGAACCCCTGGCCGAGCAGCGCCTTGCCGTCGTCGACCCAGGTGAGCTCGTCGGTGCAGGGCATCGTCGGCAGTGACGTGCTCGTCAGGGTCGTGAGATCGACGATCTCGCGGACGCGGAGGGAGCCGCCCGGACCACCGACCGTGTGCAGCAGGGCCACGCGCCCCGCGAGCGGGTCGACGGTGAACTGCCGCACCTGGGGGAACGCCTTCACCTCGACTCCGCCACGCACCAGCGAGAGGAAGTACTCCGCGTCGCTGGGCCCCGTCTCGAAGCTCTTGGCGTAGAGGTCGCCATCGGGGAGGTGGAACACCTTGCTGCCCTTGCGGACATCGAACCCGGCGGGGGGCTTCGCCGAGTACCCCTTGGTCGGTGCCGGCGCCGGCGCGACGGGAGAGACGACGGAGAGGAACGGCGCGAGCTTCGGCGGAGGATCGGGGGGATCCGGGGCGGCGACGCTCGAGGTCGATGGCTCGGGCGGAGACGCGGGCGGCGGGGTCTTGGACGGAGTCGGCGACGCCACCGACGACGGAGACGACGACGACGCCTCGGCGACCTTCGTGACGTCCTTGCGGGTCTCGCGCTGGCAACCGAGGAGGAGGGCACAGAGGAGCAGCCGTCGCATGCTCCGAGAACGTACGACGGCATCGCGGTGTTCGGCGAGGCGACAGGGTGCCGCGCCCGAGCTTGGTGCCACCGGGATCCGGCGCCGCAGGGGCGTGGGCTCGTGGTCGCGAGCTGCGCGGCCGGCGTGCGCCGGCCGAGGCGGCGCCGAGATCCTCGCGGCTGGGCGCAGCGCGACCCCTAGGTTGCGCGTCGCGGCCTTCTCGGTCGTCGACGAATGGCCATGGCTATCGCACTCACGGATGCGAGCCCGGCAGCGCCATCGGTCCCGTCGCCCAGAGCGACGCGTCCGACGACGAAGCATCCACAGCTCGGCGGGGGCGGGCTCGTCGACCCAAGACACTCGCCCGACGAACTGCACTGGAAGCCCGCCACGCACTCCGCGTTGTTGGTGCACGGCTTCACGCAGGTGCCATTGCTGCATGTGAACGGCGTGCAGTCGTGTGGAGGATCGCCCGTCGTCGAGCTGACGGTGTGATCATCGCTGCAGAAGGCGCCGCCCTGACATCTGCCGCCCTTGCAGATCGACCCAGGCGAGCAGTCTTCGTTGTTTGCGCACGTCGCTTTGCAACCGCTGACGTCGCATCCCCATGGCTTGCACGACGAGGCCGCAGGCGTCTTGCACACACCCTTGCCATCGCAGTGCGAAGGAGCGGTCCAGTCGCCCGCCGCGCAGGTTGCGCCCTTGCACTCCTTCTCAGTGCCGTTCACGTAGCCCGCGCATGTGGTGGTGTTGGCGGCGAGTCCGTCGCACTGACGAACCTTGCAATCGTCTCCACCACCACCGTCGCACTTCGCCCGGATGCCGTGTGGCACACCCTTCACTGGTGAGCATGTACCGACGGAGCCAGACACATCACAGGCTTCGCACTGGCCATCACATCTCGCGGTGCAGCAAACGCCATCGGCGCAGTAGGCGCTCCCGCAATCGACATCGGCAGTGCACGCCGTGCCCTCCTTCTTGATGCAACTGCCTTCCTTGCCGACATAGGCGCAGGTCTCGCCGGGGCCGCACGAAGCCGCTCCACAGCACTTCATGTCCACACAGGTGAGCTTCCCGCACTCGGCGGTGGTCTTGCAGTCCTTACCCCGCTCGAGATCTGGAATGCATTTGCTCGTTGCGGTGTCGCAGTGGTACCCGCCCTCGCAATCGCCATCGGTGGAGCAGGAGAGCTTGCATGCCGTCGGGCCGCACTTGTAGGCGCCACACGACTTGGTGACCGCGCCGCACCCGCCGGCGCTGTCGCATTTTCCCGGATCGGTCTCGACACCACCCGTGGTGCCGTCGAGACAGCTCGCGATTCCGCAAGACACAGTGGAATCCGGATATTGGCAGGCTGCCCGATCGATGCCGTTGCACTTGATACCGCAAGTCGTTCCCAGGGCAGTGCCTATGCACGCCGGCCTCGTCCCCTTGGGCGCACCCAGCGTCGGATTGCAAACGCCCGTCGCATCGCACGCTTCGCACTGGCCGGCGCACGCCGCGTTGCAGCAGACAGCATCGACGCAGAAGCCGCTGATGCATTCGTAGGCCGCGCCGCAGGTACTGCCGTTCGGCTTGTTCGCGACGCAAACGCTGCCAGTGCAGTAGTACCCGGCGGCGCACGATGCGCTCACGCCCGCGCTCGCGCACGAAGTGGCGCAGACGCCACTCGCACACGTGTAGCCCGCGGAGCAGCTCGCCGCATTGCAACAGCGGCCCACGGTACAATACGGCGCCAAGCAGTCACTGGCGATCGCGCAACTGGCCCCGTCGGCCAAGGGCGAAAGAAGGTCGACCACGGTCGCGTACGTTCCCGTGCCGGAGATTCCTCCGATCGCGGCGATGCGCGCGGCTTCGCCGGCAGCAGGTGTCATCGCGGTCAACGAGAAGCGCGTGCGGGCGCTGTTCATCGCCGGCCCAGCCGCGAACGCATTCGTCGCTGGATCGTAGTAGTCGGTGGTGCCGACGATCGCGCCGCCGGTCGTGTACCCACCAGCAATGATCACGCGACCCTTCGTGTCGCCCGCGAGGAGGAGCGCGCCATGCTCTGCGCGCGGGCCCGTCAACTTGTTGCTCACCGGAGACCACGCGTTCGCGACAGGATCGTAGACCTCGCCGCTGTCGAGATAGGTGCTTGCCGCTCCACGACCGCCCGTGATCAAAATGCGACCGCTGGCGAGCAACGTGGCAGTGTGGTTTGCGCGCGCCGAACCCATGGATGTGACCGGAGACCAGCTAGTGCCGTTCCACACTTCCGCGGAGGCGAGGGGCGCGCCGCTGCCGTCGTTGCCGCCGACCACGAGCACTCTGTCGAGGCCCGCGGCTTTGAAGACGACGGCGGCGTGATTGTATCGCGCGACGACGAGTGAGCCCGCCGAAGACCACACACTACCGTTGAACTGTTCGGAGACCGCGACGGGCGCCGACGTGCCGTAGCCGCCGGCGACGAGCACGACTCCCGTGCTGAGGACCGAGGCCGTATGCGCATAGCGCGCGTTCGCCATCGCGCTCGCAGAAGCCCACGCGGAGCCATCGAAGACGTCGACGTTGCTCATCGCGACGGTCCCCGAGAAGCCGCCCGCCGCCAACAGCTTGGTGGCGCCGAGCGGGGAAAGCGTGAACGACTGGCGCTTCGTCGGCAGCGGGGGAGCGGCCGTGACCGAGGTTCCGTCGAAGTACACGGCCGAGGCGATTGGGCTGCTGCCTGTGTCGACACCGCCCGCGGCAAGGACTTTGCCGCCGATGAGCGCCGCAGAATGGTAGTAGCGCGCAGGGGTCGAGCCCACCGACTTCCAGATCGGATCGACGGCGATGGGATACTGGAGACCCGCGCATTCGAGTCGCGCCACGACCACGAAGGCATCCAAAGCACGCTCGATGCGCACGGACACCGCTCGACGCTCTCCCTTGGCATCGACGGCGAACAGCGGCGCGCTCTCGAGGACTTCAAGGCCATCGTCGTCGCGCGCGATCAAACGACCGTCTACGAGCGCGATTTCGCCCTTCGATCCGAGGTCAACGCGATATCGCGCTTCGTTCGGCGCGGCCGGGGAACGGAGGATCCGGATCTCCTCGACGCGTTCGAGATCGAGAACCTCGACGAGATCGGTGTCGATGAACGCGTCTCGATAGACGATGGCGCCATCGATGCGGGTGCCAGCGACCGGACGAGCGCCGAGCGCGGTGATCGTCATGGCGGCGTTGTGATGCGGGAGGCCCAGACGCAGTACACCGTCGGCGAAGACGGGTGCCGTCGCCAGAAGCGACGCGTTCGCCATCGAGTGAAAGCCATCGGACTCACGGCGCAACGCAACCCCCCGTCCCAGATGTCCTGCGAAGGGCTCGATCGCGTCGAGAGAGGCAAGGACCGCGCGCGCATGCGTCTCGCTCGCGCTGATCGGAGGGTCGGTCGATGCATCTGTCGTCGTGATTTCGTCGCCGCGATCGCAGGCGACCAACCCCAAGGTGCAGAGACCGATGGCGACCCGCTTCGACATGCCCCCTCCATCCCGACGAACGACCACACGATCAGAGTAATGCGGCCGGACGCCGCGCGACCGGAAAGTTCTCACCTACGGGTCGACGCAACAAAATGCCTGTGTCGATTCATCGCTTGCCGTCTTGACACAGGCGATGGTCCTCTAGTCTTCTCGGTCATGAGCAGCGATCGGTCGCGGACCAATGCTGAGGCAACCATGATCAGAACGCGAGCTGTCATTCGAGTCATGGGTGCCATCCTTGTGACGATGAGTGCCTGCGGGCCGGGTGGTGTGAACCTGGCGAAACCCCCCTCGTCGCCAACCGTCCTCCGCAAGCTGACTGCGCTTTTCTTAGCGCCGGACTGCTCGGGTTCGGACGCCTCCAAGTGTCAGCCCGGGCCCAGCAATCCGGGATTTGTTGCCCCGGTCTGCGCAGCCGCAGGTGGTGCGATCTGCGACCAGGGGAAGTGTCTCTATCCTCTCGACACGGCGACGACTGGATGCCGGTGCATCGCGGGACAGGTCACCCTATGCGATCGAACGGGACAGTGCGACAGCAACGCGCCGTCTTCGCCAAGCTGTGGGATCACCCGCTGCGTTGCGTCGAACGGCGTTGCCAACTGGGGCGTCTGCGAAGAGCTTCCGAGCGAGATGAGCGCGCCTCCGCAGCCCGTGTGTACCGGTCTTCTGAACACGCCTTGCTGCGGCATCGATGCGTGCAGTGCAACGCTGCGATGCGATCCCGCGACCAAGAAGTGTGTGGTGGCCGGTGAATGCACGCCGCACGTCACCCGCCCCTGTACTGGCGTCACCGGTTGCGCTGGCGGATTCGAGTCTTGTGATCCGAACGGGAAGTGGTCGGGGGTTTGCCTCGGCGGGCCGGGCAAGACCTGCCCGGCGGGTTGGACGAGCGACATCGGCTCCGCCACGTGCACGCGCAAGAAGCATGTGACGTTCGTGATGAAAGACGACAAGCCGGATGGTTACAACTACGGTCGCATCTCGGTCGGGTTCGAGACCTACGGAGGCACGGTCGAGACGACCGTCGCCTTCAGTTACGGCGATGGAGGCTGCTTCAGCTCGAGCACCAAGGACGCTGTGCTCCTCTTCGGCGAGAAGTTCCAACCAGAGGAGCTCGGTCAGTGCGAGACGGGCGCGCCTTCGAAGTGCAAGGCCGGAACGAGCCGGTCGGGATTGGGAAGTTGGGTCGAGATGCACAAGATCAAGGGTTGGACTCCGCTCCTTCAGGGAACGTGCCAGAAGGTCGCCGACATCGACTTCAAGGCGTCAGTGGCGATGCGCTGCAGCTGGTGAGGAAGCAAATGTTCAAAACGCGAGCAGTCGTACGAGTCACGTTGGCCTTGCTCACCACGGCGACTGTGGGTTGTCCCGGTGGCGTGAGGCTGCCGAAGACGCCATTGTCGCCGGCGGTGGCAAGCAGGCTGCACGCCTTGACGCTCGCGCCCACGTGCTCGGGCACGGACACCTCTGGGTGTTCGGGGGTCGGAGTCACGGTCCCGGTATGCGCTGCAAAGGCGGCTGCGGCTTGCGACAACGGGAAGTGTATCTATCCCGTGGACACCGCGACGCCAGGATGCTTGTGCGTCGAGGGCCTGGTCACGCTGTGCAACCTTTCCGCACAGCCGGGACAGGAATGCAACACCAGCTTCCCCTCTCCCTCCACGTGCGGGATCACGCACTGCATTGCGTCCGGCAGCACCGCCAACTGGGTCGGCTGCGACGCGTTGCCCGCGCAGATGAACGTCTGTGGAAGTCAGACGGCCTGCAGCAACGGCTGCGCGAACCTCGCGAGCGACAACGCAAACTGCGGCGCCTGCGGAGTCACCTGCGGCGGCAGCCAGAAGTGCGAGCAGGGAAAGTGCGTATCACCGCCACCCTGCCCGTCCGGCCAGGTTCTGTGCAATGGTGCCTGCGCCACTCTCGCTTCGGACATCAACAACTGCGGCAGCTGCGGAAAGCAATGCAACGCTGATCAGGCGTGTACGCAGTCGGTCTGCAAGTCTCTGTGTTCGCCGAACATGACCTTCTGCAATGGCCAATGCGTCGACCTGGTGGGCGACGAGGCGAACTGCGGCGCCTGCGGCAAGAAGTGCGGTGCTGATCAGTTCTGCCGCAACAAGGTCTGTGCGCCCTGTGGGAAGGCTTTTGGCGTCGGAGAGCCGCCCGCCGTCGCGGTCGGTGTCGCCTTCGGCACGTCGATCGAGGTGCCCGTCGGTCCGGCGGTGTGCGACGCGGGCTACCACCGTTCGGGAACACCAGAGACGAAGTGGGCAACGACGCAGGCGAGTGGGTGGTGCGGACCAGGGGACAAGAAGGGAAATCCCCCGTTCTGGATGTCGGACGACGTCCACTCCTGCCAGGCGCGGATCCACTTCGGTGCAGACGCTGGGCAGTGGAACAAGATCCTCGCGTGTGAGGTCATTATTCGCGAGCGGGCTGACGATCCGGCCTGCACACCGTGAAATGCGAGAGTGAGTTAGCTGAGATTCAAGGATCCTCCACGGTATCGGGGACAGTCTCGAGTGATCACGGCCGAGCCGGGGCTGGACACTACCGCCAGAACTTCGCAGATCGCTACCCGCCAGAGTCACGCCACCCTGGCCCTGGCTCAGAACCAGTAGCCGAGCCCTGCTTCCGGCACGAACATCACGAAGCGCGAGTAGGCGGTGGTGCTCGGGTCGAAGCGCTGCCCGGCCGCAGAGTCCAGCGAGCTCACGGCCGGCTTTGCTGGATTGCTGACCCGCGTGTCCGCGAGCTTCATCGTGGGCCCGTCGAGAAGGTTGATCGCAGCCAGGAGTCCGAGTGAGATGCGCACGTGCTTCCCCGCCCAGATCCCGAGTTGCACCTCGGGGTTGGCGGTGAACATGACGGCAGAAGCGGCGACGTTCGAACCGTCGGTCGCGGTGCCCAGCGTCCGGCCTCCGCCGCTCACCGTACTGCCAGAGAGGTCGTCCGACACCCGGACGAACGCGCCGCCGAGGCCGAATCGCAACCCCACGTCGAGCGAGTCCCCGAATCCGATCCGGTAGCCGATCCCCGCGGTGGCGAACGGCCCACGAATCGAGATGGCATCGACCTGGGTCCACTCCGTCTCGAGCTTCGGGAACGAGCCCACGGCCGGCAGCGTGCGGGAGTACACCCGCTGCATTCCTCGATTGACCTGCATCCACCCGGCGCCCAGGAACACGTGGAGCTTCGAGGAGAGCTCGTAGACTCCGGCGAGGCCGACGCGCAGCCCCTTCGGCGAAGCGGTCTGCTCGCACGCCGTCTTGGCGAGGAGGCACCAGGCATTGGCGTCGTTGCCCGTGCCCGTCGCGAAGGCGAAGCCGCCGATCAGCTCCAGCGCGACGCGGGATTTCGCTGCCGTCCCCCAGCGCGGGTGGGTCGCGTCGATGGCCAGCTTCACGGGGAAGTCCGCCGAGTCGTCGGGGGAGACGGTGAGCGTCTGCTTCTGCGCGAAATACCCGACCTCGCGAGCCTCGACGACGTGCGCACCGATGGGCAGTCGGCCCTGGTAACGGCCCTTGCCCACCGCGACGCCGTCGATCGAGAGGTCGGCCGTCGGCGGATCGGCGATCACGCGGCGTTCCGGGCCGAGCGGCTTGCCCACCGCGGTCATCGTGATCGTCTGACCGACGATCACGTTGGCCAGGGTCGGACCCGTGCCGACGTCCCCTTTCTGCACCTGGAACACGTGGATGCCGGGCTGGAGCGTGCCCTCCCACGGCAGGCTCCCGACGCTGGCCCCATCGACGGTGAGCGTCCCACCTTCGAGATCCGCTCCTTCGACCCGGAGGCGTCCGGCCGAGGTGAGCGGCTTGAGGACCGCATCGATGCTGCTGGTCTCCCCGAGCTTCACCTCGACCACCTTCTCGAAGGTCTCGAAGCCATCGCGCAGGACGCGCACCACGTGCTTGCCTGGCATCACCCGGATGGGCGCCGCCAGCGGGAGCTTGCCGCGCGGCCGGCCGTCGAGCACGAGGAGCCCGTCGATGTTGGCGGAGACGTCGAGTCGCCCGACCTTCGTCTCGATGTCGGCCATCGTCTTCTTGGCGCTCTCCCGCGCCTCGTTGGGGAGCTGTGTCGATGGGTACTTGGTGAGCGCCTCCTCGAAGTACTCGTAGGCCTCGTCGTAGCGCTTGAGCGCGTGGAGGCAGACGCCGGCATTGACCGTGTTGCTGGCGCGTGGAACGAGCGCGCGCGACTTGAGGTACGCCTCGAGTGCGGCCTGGTACTGGCCGGCCGAGCGGAGCGCCTCGCCCTGCTCGAAGTAGCGCTTCGCCTCTTCGACCTGTGTCGGAGTCGGTCCCGTGGCGGTCGGGGTCTGGCTCCACCCAGTGCTCGTCACGAGTCCTGGGAGCAAGACGACGGCGAGGAAGGCTGCATGGCGATGCATGGGCCGACGCTATCAAACAACGGCGCGGAGCCACAGGAGCGCGTCGAGCGCAGTGCCGAGCGCTCCTGGCGGTCTCTCCACCAGTCAGAAGCTGCTCGCACCGACCGGCTGCGTCGCTGTCGCTGTCGGTGTGGGGGTCGTGGCGGGCGAAGGGGTGGTCGTCGGGGGTGCGATCGTGGCCACCGGCTCGCCGAGCACCTTCCCGGTCGAGGTGGCCTTCCCTGTGGTCACCGCCGCGGGCTTCTTGTCCACGGTCAACTCGAGCGACTCGACCGAGGCCTTACCATCCTTGCCGATGATGACCTGGCGCTCCTGCTTCTTGTCCTTGTACTTCGCCACCACGGCGAAGGCGTCTCCTGGCTCGCCCTGAAGGGTGAGTACGCCTGCCGCGAGCGGCACCGCCTTGCCATCCACGGTCACCTCGGCCTCGGCGGGCGAGACCTTCACGGCGACCGTCAGCTTCGTCGCCGCCTGCACCGTCGGCTTCGGCTCTGGGCTGGGCTTCTTCTCCTCGGTCTCGGCTGGCGCCGCGGCCACCTTCGGGGGATCGCGATTGAGCGCCAGCACGGTACCGATGCCACCCACCAGCACCACCGCCACCGCGCCGAGGGCGAACCACGCGGTCCGCTTCTTCGGAGCCTCGACCTGCGAAGCGGCGGCGGCCGTCGTCGACCCGAAGCCAGGTCGATCGAATCGCGGAGCGACGCGCGATCGACGCTCCGCGGTGATTGGCGTGAGGGTCGCCACGCCGACCTCGCGCGCGGCGAAGGGCGCGAGCGCCGCAGCGAACGCCTCCATCGTCGCGAATCGCTGCGAGGGCTCCTTGGCGAGGGCCCGGTGGACGACAGCTGCAAGCCCCGGCTCGATCCACGGGGCGGTTTCCTGGATCGGCGGAACCTCCTGGGTGCAGATCGCGACGATGAGATCGCCGACGGTGGTGCAGTGCTCCCACGGCCTGCGTCCGGTGAGCGACTCATAGAGCGCGACCCCGAGGCTCCACACGTCTGTGGTCGCGTCGACGTGCTTCGCGCTCCGCGCCTGCTCGGGCGACATGTACATCGGCGAGCCCAGCATGCCGCCCGTGCTGGTGAGCTCTGTGGAGGTCTGCTCGGTGTCGGTCTGCAGCTGCTTGGCGATGCCGAAGTCGCAGATCTTCACCGTCAGCCGGCCGGCGGCCTCGTGCAGGTAGACGTTGGCCGGCTTGATGTCGCGGTGGACCACCCCCTTCGCGTGGGCAGCCGCGAGGCCCGTACAGGCCTGCAAGAACACGGCGACGACTGCTTCGGGTTCGAGCGGCCCTGTCTGCTTCACGAGTCGATCGAGATCGGTCCCCTGGAGGAGCTCCATCACGATGAACGGGAAGCCACGCTCGCGATCGGTGTCGATGTCGAGCACCCGCACCACGTGAGGGCTGTCGATCGAGGTGGTCGCGCGCGCCTCCCGGACGAAGCGGCGCCAGAGCTCCGGCTTCTGGTGCGCCGGGTCTCCGAGGATGATCTTGAGCGCGACGGGGGTGCCGTCCTGCGCCGTGGCTGCGTAGACCGCGCCCATGCCGCCTGCTCCGAGCAGGTGGTCGAGGCGATACCGCCCGCCGAGGGTCTGTCCGAGCAAGGCCGCGAGCGCAGGGTCCTGTCGGGGGCCGACCCTCGGCGAGGTCTCCGCCCAAGAGCTCGCACGCTGCCCTCGCGGCGCAGTGCTGGCCTGTAGCTCGGGTGGTGCGCCGACGAGGTCGGCCTCGGTGAGCGCCTCCGATTCGCCCGCGAAAGGGAGCAGCCCCTCGATCAAGGCGGCCATGCTCGGGCAACGCTGGTCGAGCTCGGTGAGGAGGCACGCGTTCACCACCCGCGCGAGCGCGGGGTCCACCCACGGGGCGACGTCCTGCAACCACGGCACCGGCTTCGTGGAGATCGAGACCATCAGCTCGCTCAGAGACTGTACGCCCATGAAGGGGCCTCGGCCGGCGAGGAGCTCGAAGAACGCGATGGCCAGACTCCAGACGTCGGACCGCGCGTCGACGTGCTTGGAAGAGCGGATCTGCTCGGGTGACATGTAGAGCGGGGAGCCGAGCATGGCGCCGGTCGCCGTCATCGCTCCGCCCACCCCGGCATCGACAAGGGACTTCGCCACGCCGAAGTCGCAGACCTTCACGACGACGCTGCCGTCCCCTGGCCGGTGCAAGAACAGATTTGCAGGCTTGATGTCACGGTGGACGATGCCGGCCTCGTGCGCCTGCTGCAGGCCACGCGCGGCCTGCAGGATGATTCGAACAGCGGTCCGCGGATGAACGGCGCCGACCTTGTGGACCAGACCCTCGAGGTCGGACCCGGACAGCATCTCCATCACGATGAACGGAGTCTGCGTGGGCGAATCCACCGCGAACTCGAACACCTTGACGACATTGGCCGCTTCGATGCTCGTGGTCAGCCGGCCTTCTCGAACGAACCGCCCAATCAGATCGGCGTTGCCCCGGTAGTCATCGTGAAGGAGGAGCTTGATCGCGTAGCGGTAGTCGTTGCTCGCGTAGCCGACGTAGACGGCGCCCATAGCTCCCGCCCCGAGGAGCTGCTCGAGGCGGAAGCGGTCGTCGAGGATGGTCCCGACCCGCTGCTCAGCATCGTAGTGTAGGGACACGACAGGTGAAGATATCCGAAGGTTGGAGCGGACGAAACCCAGTCTCCGTCACGGTCACCGTGCGAAGCCAAGTGAGCCGTACCCAGGGACGGTCCAGTGCGTCTTCTCGCGACCGTCGAAAAGTGTTTCACTCACTCGCGCGACTGAAGCACACCAGTCGAGGAGCTCAGATGAAGACCATCGCGAAGCGATGCTTGGCCGTTGTGGCCGTGAGCACGATGTTGGCCTGCGCCTCGAAGCCGAACGCCCAGCTCGACGAGTCGCTGCCCGATGCCTCCGTTGCGAAATCATCGCCGGTGGTCTCGACCAAGACAGCACTCGCCACTTCGGCCTTCGCGCGCTCGCGCCTCGATGCACTACGCGCGAGGTTCCAGAAAGGTCTTGGCGCAGGACTGCTCCCGTCTTCCGACGGAGCGTTGGTACGGTTCGAAAACGACGCCGCAGGCGTGAGCGCGATTGTCAGCGCCAACACCAAGCGCGTTGTGCCGGCGTCGGCCACGGTAGCACTCCCTCGGCACGCACGAGGACGCGTCAGAGTCGAGGACGACCGCTCCCACATGAGCGTGAGCTTCGCATTTGCGGAACACGACCCCATCAGTGACGCCCTTGGTGAAGCGGCGATTCAGGTCGCGGCAGACGGTGTTGCGTTGTACTCGCTGGCGCGCGACGGCGCGCCAGAGGTCTTCCACTGGGTGCACGCCGAAGGAACGGAGGACTTTGTCGCGTTCGAGAGGCGGCCTGAGCGCGAGGAGATTGCGTACGAAGTCGACGTCTCGTTGGTTGGCGGACTCCGCCTCGTCTCGAACACGCTCGAGTTTCTCGACGGCACGGGATCGCCACGGCTCCGGGTGGCTCCTCCGTATGTCGTGGATGTTGGCGGCAAGCGCCACGAAGCGATGCTGATGGTGGAGGGGTGTGCCCACGACACGGAGCCTGCTCCGCCCTGGGGACGCATCGTTGCGCATCCAGGTGCTTCGAGCTGTCGCATTCGGATCACGTGGAGTGGCGCAGCCGTGTCCTATCCGGCCTTGGTGGACCCGGGCTGGACAGCAACCGGCTCGATGGCGGCCAAGCGTCGTACACACTCCGCGAGCGTTCTGGCTTCTGGGAAGGTCCTCGTGGCCGGCGGGTTCGATTCCGGCGGTGCCTACCTCTCCAGTGCGGAGCTCTACGACCTGACAACTGGGACGTTTGCGATGACGGGAGCCATGGCAAAGGAAAGGGACGCCCACACAGCGACCGTGCTCGCTTCCGGGAAGGTCCTCGTGGCCGGGGGATTTGGCGTCGGCACTGTCTACTTGTCGACTGCGGAACTCTATGATCCGACGACGGGTACGTTCTCGATGACGGGCTCACTGCTCAACACACGCTCCAATGGGCACACGGCCAGTCGCCTGAGCTCGGGCAGCGTCCTGATCTTCGGTGGCGCGAGTTCTGGCATGGCGCAGTCCAGTGCCGAGATCTACAACCCTTCAAGCGGCACGTTCGCACCGACGGGATCGGCGGCGTCCCAGCGAGCTTTCCACACCGCGAGCGTTCTCTCCTCAGGCAAGGTTCTCGTTGCGGGAGGTCAATTTGCGACAACGGGCGTGGAGCTCTACGACCCGGTGGCAGGCACGTTCGCAGCAACGGGACCGTTGCCGACTGCTCGCCTGAACCACACCGCCAGCGTTCTCGCTTCGGGAAAGGTTCTGATCGCGGGCGGTCATGACGGCAGCACCTTCTTGTCAACTGCGCAGCTGTACGACCCGGCAACGGGCTCCTTTTCACCAACCGGTTCGATGAATGCGCCACGCCGGTCTCACACCGCTACGGTCCTGGGTCTGGGCCAAGTGCTCATCGCGGGCGGCGATGCGTCGGGCACACCGTATCTCTCGAGCGCCGAGTTCTACGACCCGACCACCGGCACGTTTGCGACAACGAGCGCGATGGTCACTGGGCGAAGCCGTCACCGCGCGAGTCTGCTTGGCCCAAACACCATCCTGGTCACGGGTGGCGAGACCCTACTGGCTGCGATGGGCTCAGCGGAGATTCGGAACATCTTCGCCTCCGGCACTGCGTGTACCTCAGCCAGCGAATGCGTGTCTGGCATCTGTGACATTCGGTGTTGTACCGCCACGTGCACCGCAACCTGCAGTGGGTGCGATGTGACTGGCACCTGCGTGCCCGTCAAGGGCGCCGACGACCCAGACACGTGCACTGGAACGAGCACTTGCGACGCAACTGGGACCTGCGTGGCCAACACCTACTGCACGACGGACGCCAACTGTTTTTCGACGCACTACTGTGACTCCACTGGACGCTGTCAGGCGATCAAGGCGAAGGGCGCCGCGTGCAACCTGGCTGCGGGTGCTGACTGCAAGGTCGCGGGCTGCCGTGCCTGCTCCACGAGCGCGTGTGTCGATGGCGTGTGCTGCGGCTCCGCCTGCTCGGCGCAGTGCGAGGCGTGTGATGTCACCGGCAGTCTTGGCGACTGCACCGCAGTCGCCGGCGCACCACATGGCAAGCGCGCGGCCTGCGTTGGTGGTAGCGGCACGTGTGCCGCCACCTGTGATGGGATTGTGAGGACTGCCTGCAAGTACCCGCTTCCAGCTACGTCGTGCGCCGCAGCCAAGTGCATTGACGCGAGCCATGCTGCAGCGGGCGCAGGCTGCGATGGTGCGGGTGCGTGTTCGACACCGCTCGTCAGCGATTGTGGTAAGTACGCCTGCAATGGGGCAACTTCAACCTGCAAGACGTCATGCACGGTTGCAGCCGATTGTGCGCCTGGCTTTGGTTGTTCGTCGGGCGCGTGCCAGAAGGGAGCCATTGGAGCCACATGTGGAATGCCAGTCGACTGCGATTCGGGCAACTGCGTTGACAACGTGTGCTGCACCACTGCGAGTTGTGCAACGCCGCTCAAATGCAACGTCGCAGGTGGCGCCGGCGTATGCAGCAAGCCGAACGGCCTTGCCTGCACGGGAACGGCCGAGTGCGGATCGGGGCACTGCGTCGACGGGTACTGCTGCGACACTTCGTGCACAGGCTCGTGCGAGGCCTGCGACGTCGCAGGCAAGTTGGGAGCATGCACGCCGGTCATCGGCGACCCCCATGGTGCCCGATCTGGCTGTGCGGGCGTCGGGGTCTGCAAGGGGAGTTGTGATGGTACATCGCGGGACGCCTGTGGCCTTCCAGGATCGGCTGTCGAATGCCAAGCGCCATCGTGCACCGACGGCGTCGCGGTCAAGTCAGCCGGTTGCGACGGCAAGGGCACGTGTCCACCCAAGACGACCGTCAAATGTGACCCCTATGTGTGCGGCGCCGCGGTCTGCAAGACATCGTGTACCACCGACGCAGACTGCGCGGCCGGCAATCGCTGCGACGCGCTGGGCCGCTGCACTTCGGCGAGCAAATGCAGTGACGACGCCCGCTCGGTCGTCAGCGCAGACGGAGCGTTGCTAGGATGCGCGCCCTACGTCTGCCGCGCTGGCGCTTGCCTCTCGTTCTGTGCTGCGCAGGTTGATTGCGCCAACTCAACCGACACCTGCACCAGTGCGGGCAAGTGCGAACCGCCGGCGGACATTCGCGGCGACAGCAGCTGCAGCTATGGTCACCAATCAACCGACGTCGCAGGCATCTGCGCACTCGTGGCGTTGGCTCTGCTCGGTCGCAAGCGCGAGCGAGAAGTGGCGTAGGTCGGCCAGATCGTTCGGCGCTACAATCCAGTGACCAGCTCTGAGCCGCGACAGGCGGTCACGCCGTTGGCGCGCGAATCCACTCTCCCTTCGGACTCGGTGCCAGCGTGACGGCAGATTCTATCAGCCTTGTGCAAGCCATCTCTGTCTGAGACCCTCCTCACATGACCCTCAACGGATGCGAGTTCGACAAGGCGTGCGAAGGGGATCCGGACGTCGTGCGCGACGCCGCCGTAGGCTACTTCGTGCAGATCGGCTACGCGCTCGAGAAGCGCACCGACTCGAGGGTGCACCTCAAGTTCGACGGCAGCTGGTTCGCCACCGCCCCCGAGAAGCACACCCACCACGTGTACGTCGCCGCGCGCAATGGCGGCCTCCACTTCGAGTTCACCACCGGCATCGTCGCCTCGTACTGGACCGAGAGCGACGTGAAGTTCGCCGAGGGCCGGGCCGACGCCGCCGTCCGCGCCGCGCGCGGCTTCGTCACCAACGGCGGCGACTACCGCGGCAGCGACACCGAGCCGATGGTGGCGTGCCGGTACTGCGGCAAGATCAGCCTGCAGTCGCTCGGGCACTGCACGTGCTGCGGCGCGAAGACCACGTAGCCCACGACAACTTTTGACTATGTCTCGCGCGCCGCCGCTCGGTAACGTCTCCTCCATGAGCCGGGGCCGACACGCAGCATTGCTGACAGCGCTCGCTGACGTCGCCGGTCGCCGCGGCGCAGACCAAGACTTCCCCGCCGAGCACGGTGGTCGCCGTCGATCACGTGGTGAGCCGCTCGGCCACCGTGGTCCGGGTCTTCGGCGCCTTCGCCATCGGTCGCGCGAATCCCGAGGGCGTGATCACCGCCTACGATCCGCCCACCTCCGGCTTCGTCGACGTGGGCTGCAGCGGCTTCTGCGCGTCGCTGCTCGCGGTCGGCAGGAACTGCGTCGGACTCCGCTCGGACGAGGCTCCCGCCGTACGCCCTCTCGACTCGACCGAGGTGCCCGCGGTGTTCGACGCCACGTCCGCGACGGTCGTCCCGAGCGACGACGTGACCTGCGTGAGTGCACGAAACGCAGTCGCCAAGAGTCTTCCTGCCGCCGAGCCAGAACCCCCACCCGCGAGCCCCACACCTCGACGTCCACCCGACTGGTATGGGGACGAGTTCCTCTTGCTGGACCTCGTGGGCACGCCGCTCGTCTTGCTCGGAACCCGCCGGGTCGATGTGACCGCACTCGTGTTCGTGACCGGGGGCCCGATCCTCCACCTCGTTCACGGACAGCCGAAGAGCGCGCTTGCTTCGGTCCTCTTGCGTGGCGCCACCGTCGGGTTGCCCTACCTGCTTCCGAAGTCCGAGAGTTCGACCCTCACGCCCATCATCGCGGTCGCCTTCATGGGCCTGATCACCGTCATCGTCGATTCGGGAGTCCTCGCGCGGCGCTCGACCTGGAACTCCGTCGCGCTCGCGCCGACCGTCGGTCCGGGCCACGCCAAGCTCGACCTCTTGGCGACCTTCTAACGACACCCCTGGGTGATCGTCGAGGCGTCCTTGTTGCAGATGACGGCGAAGCGACACGTCGTGTAGCCGGCGGTGGCGCCGCACGCCGGCGGTGGCTCGCCGGTGAGGCCCTCGCCGGCGCAGCCGAGGCTGCAGCTCGAGAACTTGGTGGTGTACTGCTTCTCGTCGATGCCGTTGCAGTCGTAGTCGAAGGACTTCGTCGCGCAGCCCGTGCCGGGCACGCAGTACGCGGTGGTCTGGAAGGCCGTCGCGCCCGGGTGGACCCGGGAATCCTCGTCGTTGCAGTCGACGACGACGCTGGGGCTCTTGGGGGTGCTCCCCTTCGGGCAGTCGCAGGCGACGAATGCCTTCGCGCCGGCCGCCGGGAAGCCGTCCTCGTCCTTGTCCGCGTAGCAGGTCACGGGCGCCTCGCAGGGGAGCGCATCGGCGGGCGCGTCGACCGTGACGACGGAGTCCGTGGCGCCATCGATCGCGCTGTCGGTCGCGGCCTCCGTCGGGCCGTCCGTCGCCGCTTCCGTCGGGCCGTCCGTCGCGACGTCGTCGGGGGCGTCGCTCTTGCTGTCGGTCAGGACCTCGGTCTGGGCATCCGTGGGGACGTCGGTCGTGGTGTCAGGGCGCGCGTCCACGACGCCCGTGTCCACGTGCGTGTCGATCGTGGCGGAGTCCTCCAGGGCGGCGTCCTCGGACGCGGCGACCTGGAAGTCGTCCCCGCCACAGGCCGCCAGCAAGAACCCGAGCAACCAGAAGGGAGTCCTCGTCATGTCCCTGAAGGGTGCGACGAGATTGATCTATTGTCACCAGTGGACCCTCGATCGCTAACAATTCATCAAGTGCTGAGCCTGGGGTCTCCGGGAGCGAGCGCGCTCGGTCGAAAGGCGTCGGGCAGGAGACCGGACAAAGTGGCGTGCCGGCGCGCTGCCTCGTGCCCTGCCGTGTCGTCCCAGGCCACCAGCAGGATCGGCAGGTCGGCCTCGAACTCCACGAGCACCTGTCGACACATGCCGCACGGCGCCCCTGGGTTCGGCCCCCGCGTCACCACCACGCAGGCGGAGAACCGGCGCTGGCCACTCGCGACGGCGTGCCAGACGGCGTTCCGCTCGGCGCAGATGGTCCCGCCATACGAGGCGTTCTCGACGTTGCAGCCGGCGAACACCGCCCCGTCGGACGCGAGGACGGCGGCACCGACGAGGTAGCCCGAATAAGGCGCGTAGGCGCGGGCACGGACCGCCACCGCGGCCGCGATCAGGGGTGCCCAGGCAGGGTCGTGCGCGTCGAAGGCCATGCCTCGACGATAGCCGATCGGCTCAGAAGTCGGTCTTCAACGAGAACAGGCCGCCGCGACCGAAGCCGTCCGACGGGCCGAAGGCCACGCGGGTGCGGTCGCCGAAGTCGGCCGTGAAGACGTGCTTGCCCGAGATGCCGAGCGGGAAGCCGAGCACGACGTTGGGCGCCACCTTGACCTGGGCGTCGACCACCGGCGCGACGAAGCCGCGCAGGTCGTAGGTCTGGTCGATCGAGCTCGCGACCGGCAGGCTGGCGATGATCTCGTAGGTGCGGCGCGCGCGCAGCGTGGGCTCGGAGAACGCCATGCTGTGGTGCATGCCCAGCAGGTTGATGGACCCGAGGGGCGTGATGTCGGCCTCGGCGGTGGCGGTCGAGGCGAGGGCTGCGCCCACCACCCCAGCGACCAACAGCCTCTTGTGCAAAGACATCGATGCTCAGTTTCGCCCTTGGTTGCACACGATGTCCATGGCCAAGGGCAGCCATTGGTCATTTCGGTCGCAGCAGGTGGGTGGAGCCCATCCACGCGCCGACCCGCACGCCTCCCCGTTTCTCCCGCGGTTCTCCGCGAAATGGCGGAGCTGGCACGACTCTTGGTCTCGCCCCGGCGCCCAGGTCGCGGTACACGACCGAGATGAGCCCCAAGGAAGGTCCGGGTGATCTCGACACCCTGCCGGTTTTGCCGCTGCGGAACGCGGTGCTCTATCCGGCGCAGGTGGTGCCCATCAACGTGGGCCGGCCGCGCAGCGTGCGCCTCATCGAGGAGCTGTTCGGCCGCGAGCGGCCGTACGTGGCGATCGCCGCGCAGCGCAAGCCCGACGTCGAGGAGCCCACCTTCCGCGATCTCTACGAGGTCGGCGTGCTCGCCAAGATCGTCAAGGTCATCCGCATGAGCGCGGGCTCGTACTCGGTGGTGCTGCAGGGCGCGGCGCGCATGCGCATGCTCGAGCCGCTCGGCCTCGAGCCGTACATGCGGGCCCGCATCCAGCGCCTGCACGACCGCCTCGACCGCGACGTGGAGCTCGACGCGCTCGCCACCACCCTCCGCGAGACCACGCGCGAGGTGCTCGAGCACAAGGCCGACCTGCCGCGCGAGACCGCCGGCATCCTCGACAACGTGCGGGAGCCCGGCGCGCTCGCCGACCTCATCGCCAGCAACTTCTCCTCCGAGCTCGCCTCGATCGAGGACAAGCAGCAGGTGCTCGAGACGTTCGACGTCAAGGCGCGGGTCAAGCTCGTGCTGCAGATCGTCACCCGCCAGCTCGAGATGATGAAGGTGAAGAAGGAGATCTCCTCCATGGTGCAGGAGGAGATGGGCAAGTCGCAGCGCGAGTACATCCTGCGCCAGCAGATGAAGGCCATCCGCGACGAGCTCGGGGAGGGCAACGAGGAGGACGAGCTCGAGGAGCTCCGCGGCCGCCTCGAGCGGGCGAACCTGCCCCCCGACGCCGACAAGGTGGCCAAGAAGCAGCTGGCCCGTCTCGCGCAGATCCCCGCGCAGAGCGCCGAGTTCGGCGTCACCCGCAACTACCTCGACTGGATCGCCGACCTGCCGTGGCACACCCGGAGCGAGGACAAGCTCGACATCGCCGAGGTGCGGCGTTGCCTCGACGAGGACCACTACGGCCTCGAGAAGATCAAGAAGCGCATCGTCGAGTACATGGCCGTGCGCAAGCTGGCGCCCACCAAGAAGGGGCCGATCCTCTGCCTCGTCGGGCCGCCCGGCGTGGGCAAGACCAGCCTCGGCCGCAGCATCGCGCGCGCCACCGGCCGCAAGCTCCACCGCATCTCGCTCGGTGGGGTGCGCGACGAGGCCGAGATCCGCGGCCACCGTCGCACCTACGTGGGCGCCCTCCCCGGTCGCATCATCCAGGGGCTGCGCAAGGTGAAGACCAAGAACCCGATCCTGCAGCTCGACGAGGTCGACAAGCTCGGCATCGACAACCGCGGAGACCCGGCGGCGGCGCTGCTCGAGCTGCTCGACCCGGAGCAGAACGACACCTTCACCGACCACTACCTCGACCTGCCGTTCGACCTCTCGCAGGTGATGTTCCTCGCCACCGCGAACGACAAGAGCACCATCCCCGGACCGCTCCTCGACCGCATGGACGTGATCGACATCACCGGCTACACGCGCAACGAGAAGCGCATGATCGCGCGCGACTACGTGGCGCCCAAGCAGCTCGAGTCGCACGGGCTGTCCCCCGAGCGCCTCGAGTTCACCGACCCGGGCATCGAGAAGATCGTCGACGGCTACACCCGCGAGGCCGGCGTGCGCGGCCTCGAGCGCGAGATCGGCTCGGTGTGCCGCTGGGCGGCGATGCAGGTCGCCGAGGGCAAGGACCTGCGCGGCGTGAAGGTGACCAAGGAGCTCGCGGCCGAGGTGCTCGGCCCCGAGAAGCACATCCCCGACCTCGCCGAGCGGCGAGCGGCGATCGGCCTCGTGGCCGGGCTCGCCTGGACCCCGGCGGGCGGAGACCTCCTGTTCATCGAGGCGCAGGTGATGCCGGGCAAGGGAGAGATGATCCTCACCGGCAACCTGCGCAACGTGATGCAGGAGTCGGCGCACGCGGCGTGGAGCTACGTGCGCTCCCACCTCGAGCTGCTGGCCATCGACAAGGACCGCCTGCAGAAGCTCGATCTGCACGTGCACGTGCCCCACGGCGGCGTGCCCAAGGACGGACCGAGCGCCGGCATCACCATGTTCACGGCCATCGTGTCGCGGCTCACGGGCTGCCCGGTGCGCCACGACGTGGCGATGACCGGTGAGATCACCCTGCGCGGCACCGTGCTGCCGATCGGCGGCCTCAAGGAGAAGACCCTGGCCGCCCACCGCGCTGGCATCAAGAAGGTGCTCTTCCCCGCCAAGAACATCCGCGACCTCGACGACATCCCCGAGGAGATCCGCAGCAGCATCGAGATGGTGCCGGTCAAGAAGGTCTCCGAGGTGCTGGAGCACGTGCTGCTTCCGCCGCCGCCGCTCGAGAAGTCCAAGACCGACGACGACGCCCGCTACGAAGACGACGCGTGATCAGGCGGGGGTGGGCTCGGCGGGAAGCATGCTGCCGAGCTCGGGCCCCTGGCGGAGGCGCTCGAGGTCGAGCACCACGGTGCCGTCGTCGTCGCGCTCGATCTCGCCGATGCCGGGGTGTCGCGCCTCGACCCAGCGGATCAGATCGGCGCGGCGGGCCTCCCGCGCGCGGTCCTCGCCGTCGCGGCGCAGGCGATCGATGCGCTCGGCCAGCGACTCGAGCGCGAAGCGGAACGCACGGGCATCGAACGGCTTGGCGAAGAAGCGCTGGACCTCGCCCTCGTTGATCGCCTCGAGGGCGCGTTCGAGCGTTCCGTGGCCGCTCAGAACCATGCGCAGCGTGGTCGGGTGGTGCTTGCGGGTCCACGCGATCAGCGCGAGGCCGTCCATGCCGGGCATGTCGATGTCGGACACGAGCACGTCGACGCGGCGCTGGTCGAGGATGCCCATGGCCTCCTTGGCGTCGGACGCGACGAGCACCTCGAGGCTGCCCCCGCGCAGGATGCGCTGGATGGTCTGGAGGATGAGCGCCTCGTCGTCGACGAAGAGCACGCTGACCGGCGCCGGCTCGCTCATGGCATCCACCGCATCCAGGCCGGACGCCCGAGGATCTCGAGGGCCTCGTCGACCAGGGTCACGAACTCGAGCGCCGACTGTGGGCGCTCGGCCGCGGACTTGCGCAGGCAGCGGCTGACGATCTTGGCGACGGCCGGGGGCAGCGGCCCCTCCGGGCGCTCGATCGGTCGCACCGCCGAGAACGCGTGCGCCCGCGCGAGCACCGCCGCGTCGTCCCCGTCGAAGGGCAGCTCGCCGTCCAGCATCTCGAACAGCACCACGCCGAGCGAGTAGAGGTCGGAGCGCCCGTCGGTCGGCAGGCCACGGGTGTGCTCGGGGGCCATGTAGAAGGGGGTCCCGAACACCTCGCCCTCGGCGGTGGCCTGGCGCTCGCCGCGCGCCGAGGCGGCGCCGAAATCGAGCACCTTGAGCCGCGGATGGTGCTCGTCGCCCCCCTCCAGCAAGAGGACGTTGCTGGGCTTCAGATCGTTGTGGACCACGCCCGCGGCGTGGGCGGCGCCCAGCCCCTCGGCGATGGCGCGCGCGATGTAGAGGGCGTGGGCGATCTCGAGCGGCCCCTCCTCGTCCATCAGCACGTGCAGCGAGCGACCGACGAGCAGCTCCATCACGATGTAGGGGCGGCGGTCGTTCAGCAGCCCGAAGTCGGTGACCTCGACGACGTTCGGGTGGTGGAGGCGCGAGATGGCGCGCGCCTCCCCCACGAACCGGCGCGCGGCGAGGGGCTCCTCGGCGAACGAGCGGTGCAGCAGCTTGATGGCCACCGGTCGGCCGATGACCGCGTGCTCGCCGGCGAACACGAGGCCGTCGCCGCCCTCGCCGATCAGCCGGTCGATGCGATAGTGCCCGATCGTGCCACCGGGCTCCGGGCGCTCGATCACCTCGACGAGCTCGGCGTCGTCGGCCGTACAACGCACGGCCTGTCCCGGGTAGAACGCCTTGCACTTCGGGCAGCGACGCAGCGACACCACGCGGCGGGAGGTGAGCGGCCGCCCGTTGCGACCGAGCAGGTGCAGCTCCGCCTCGAGCCCGGTGCGTCGCGCCGAGACCGACACCAGGAGCTCGGCCCGATCGGTTCCCACCCGCACCGCCATGCGGGTGACGTTGGCCGCACCCTCGGGAGAGCCGGCCTCGGCGAGCACGTCGAGCCGCGCCGCGAGCGCGAGGCGCACGCACGCCGCCATCGCCACGTCGGGGGCGACGACGAACCGATCGACGTTGCCCGCGGCGTACTCGAGCTCGAGGGTGGCCGCGTTGGTGTCAGGGACGATCGAGACCGACAGCAGATCGGAGTGGACCAGGCCGCCGAGCACGAGGTCGGCCAGCCGCGCCGGCTCGATGGCGATCGTGGCGGTCACCCGTCCGAGGCTCTACTGCTCCGCGCTCGGGCGCAAGCCCCACGCTGCGGTCAGGCCTTGCCCTTCTTCTTCTCGGCCGCGGGCTCGGCTTCGTCGTCGAGTCCCTCGTCGGCGACGCGGGACTTGGTGCCGGCGGAGGTGTCGACCCGCTTCTTCTCCTCTTCCGCGGGGGCATCGGTGTTGTCGAGCTCGTAGAAGATGGCGAGCAGCGTGGAGACGGCGGCGAGCGAGGCGACGGCGTGGCGACCGAGCTCAGCGGCGGGGATGCCGGCGAGTCCCGGGAGGCTCAACGGGACGAACCGCAGGCCGAGCAGGATGCCCGCGCCGAGCAGCGCGCCGAAGAACGCCTTGAGGCCCGCCTCGATCTGCGCCCCCTTGGCCCAGATGGGCTTGCCGGCCACGAGCCCCGTGAGCACGCCCACCGCCGCCGCGAGCAGGTAGCCGAGGCCACCCGCCATCAAGCTGGTGCTGGCCTGGGCCAGGCCGAAGCCGAACAACCCGCCGATCAACACGCCGAGCACCAGCCCGACGACGAGCCTCTTCAGGAACATGTGCAGGCACCCTGTGGACGCGGCATGAGGTCGTCAAGCTTCCTCGGCCGTGAAGAACCGTCAAACCATCCGGCGTTCGCGGAACCAGGCCACGGCGCGCTCGAGGGAGGTCCGCAGGGGGACGGTCGGCAGACCGAGCTCGCGCCGGGCTTTTGTCGGGTCGAACCAGGCGTGACGCTGCGCGTAGCGGATGGATTTGTAGGTGCCGCGGGGCTCCTCGTGGCTCACCCAGTCGGCCCAGAGCTCGATCCCGAGGCCGATCCCGGCCGCGAGGGTGCTCGGGATGGGCAGCCACGGCGTCTTGACGCCACCGATGTCGCAGACCACCTGGAACAGCTCGCGCAGCGTGACGTTGTGATCGCCGAGGATGTAGCGCTCGCCGATGCGCCCCTTCTCCTCGGCGAGCACGTGGCCCGCCGCGACGGTGTCGACGTCGACGCAGTTGAAACCGCCCTCGGACACGCCCGGCACCTCGCCACGCAGCAGGGCGAGGACGATCTTGCCGGTCGGGGTGGGCGCGAGATCGCGGGGGCCGAACGGGAACGCGGGGTTCACGATCACCACCGGCAGCCCGGCCGCCGCGAACTGCAGGGCGACCCGCTCGGAGAGCCACTTGGTGAGGATGTACTCGTTGGCGATGGGGAACAGATCGAAGCGGGTGGACTCGTCGGCGAGGGCCCGCCCCTCGGGCAACCCGATGGCCGCGATGCTCGAGGTGTACACGACGCGGCGCAGCCCGACGTGCTGCGCGGCGAGCAGCGTCGCCGTCGTGCCCTCCACGTTCACGCGGTAGATCGGGGTCGGATCGGGGAGCCAGGTCTTGTAGATCGCCGCGAGGTGGTGGAGCGAGGCGCAGCCGTCGAGCGCGCGGCGCATGCCCTCGAAGTCGGCGACGTCGGCGATCACGCGGTCGACCTTGCGACCGGTCTCCGCCTCCACCTCGTCGAGGGCCACCGTGGACGCCCCTTGCTCGAGGACCGCGCGGACGTCGCGCCCGTCGAGGAGCAGGCGGCGCACGACGGCAGAACCGATGAACCCTGTGGCTCCGGTGACGGCGACGGGTTTTCCCATGGCCGAGGACGATATACTGGTCCGCGGTGCCCAAGAAGCTGCCCCAGAAACTGGGCTACCACCACGGCGATCTCCGGCGCGCGCTCATCGACGCCGCGACCCAGCTCGTGGCCGAGGGGGGCGAGGGCGCCTTCACCCTGCGCGAGGCCGCGGCGCGGGTCGGGGTGTCGCACGTGGCGGCGTATCGTCATTTCGCGGACAAGACGGCGCTGTTCGCCGCGGTCGCCGAGGAGGGCTTCCGTCGTCTGCGCACGACGCAGTCCGAGGCCGGGCGCGACCTGCCGCGCGGGAGCCTCGCGCGCATCGAGGCGCTCGCCGTGGCCTACGTGGGCTTCGCGCTCGACGATCCCTCCACCTACCGCGTGATGTTCGGCGACCGCCTCGACGACGGCCCGGTGCCCGGCACCGAGGAGGCGCAGGCCGCCCGCGCACGCGCGCGCTTCCCGACCCTGGACGAGGCCGTCGAGGCCTCGTTCGATCTGCTGGTGGCCGAGGTGGTGGCCGCGCAGGAGGCCGGCACGCTCCGCGCGGCGGCCCCTCCCCGCGATCTGGCCCTCGCGCTCTGGACCTTGAGCCACGGCTACGTCGACCTGCTCCAGAAGCGGCGCATCCGCGGCGAGGAGCGCGCCAAGATCGAGCGGCACTACCTGCGCATCCTCGGCATCTCGCTGCACGGCATGAAGCCCTGACGGTGGCCTCCCCCCGGTGGGGTTGACATTCCTCCCATCGGCCCTAATGTTACCAACGGTTACTTCGACTTGGTCCGTTATTCATGGGGGATCGTGCGAACTACACCCACACCGTGTGACCACTGGTAACTCTGGAGGCTCTCATGTTCGACTTCGTCCGACTCGGCACCGTGCTCGCTCGCGCCACCCTCGGGGCGAAGGTCTCGCTGCTCGACGAGGTGCGGACGAGCTTCCTCGTCACGCCCTGGGACTCCGACGTGAACCGTCACCTCAACAACGGGCGCTACCTCCAGGTCATGGACGTGGGGCGTTTCGACCTGGTCGCGCGGAGCGGCCTCGGGCCGGAGCTCGCGCGGCGGCGCTGGGTGCCGGTGGTGGGCGGCGTCCACATGGAGTTCCTGCGCGAGCTCCCGCTGTTCGCGCGCTTCACGGTGGCGACGCGCATCGTCGGCTGGGATCACCGCTGGTTCTACGTCGAGCAGCGCTTCCTGGTCGGGGGGCGCCTCGCGGCGATCGGCCGCGTGCAGGCGCAGTTCCGCGGGCCCAAGGGGCGCGTGGCGCCGGTCGAGGTGCTGGCCGAGCTCGGGCCGGTGCCGGCGACGCCGGCGCTGCCCGAGGCGTTCACGCAGGCGTTCGCCACCCGCACGCGCCGCGAGCGCGCCTTCGTCCTCGACACCGACGACCTGCCGGGGCTCGGCAGCTTCGCGGCCTGACCGTCAGGCCGTCGCGGGGATCGACGCGCCCGCGGCGAGGGAGCGGGTGTCGGGGCGCAGCGCCCACGACGCCGCCACCAGCGCGAGCAACACGAGCGGCGCCACGATCTTGTCCCCTTCGTGCACGGCGAGGTGCGACACCGCGGCGCCGGTGAGATCGAAGAACATGCCGGCGTACGCCCACTCCTTGAGGCGGGGGAACCGCGGCAGCACGAGCGCGATCGCGCCGAGTGCCTTCCACGTGCCGAGCAGGGTGGCGAAGTACGCGGGGTAGCCGAGCTTGGCCATCCCCTCCATGACCTGCGGTCCGTGCGCGAGGTCCATCGCCCCGCCGAGGGCGAACGCCGCCGCGACGAGCCCCGTCACTGCCCAGTAGCCGATGTTGCGAGTGTTCATGGGGTCTGCGATGCCACCGCGGGATTCGGGAATTCGTCGTAGCAATGGGCAGGATTCGCTACGATTCGATCCAGATGAACGATCCCCTGGAGACCGCCGAGTTGCTGGCCTTCGCCAAGACCGTGGACGCCAAGTCCCTTTCGCGGGCGGCCATCGAGCTCGGCATCCCTCGCGCCACCATCGGGCGACGACTGGCCCGGCTCGAGGAGCGCCTCGGCGTGCGGCTCCTGCGCCGCACGACGCGGAGCCTCACCTTGACCGACGCCGGCAACGCCTTCTATCGCCAGGCGCGGCTGGTGCTCGACGCGGTGGACCAGGCCGAGGCCAGCGTGAGCCGGAGCGACGCCGTGCGGGGGCCGCTCCGCATCTCGATGCCCCCGCTCGGGCTGTCTCCCCTCCAGTCCATGCTCGTCGAGTTCGCGCAGCGCCACCCCGACGTGAAGCTCTCCGTGCACGCCTCGAGCGAGTACGTGGATCTGCAGCGGGGCGGCTTCGACGTGGCCCTCCGCGCGAGCGCCCAGCTCGAGCCCGGGCTCATCGCGCGCACGCTGGCGCGGAGCGAGCTGATCGCCGTCGCGTCCAAGGCCTACCTCGCCGAGCACGGCACCCCGAAGAGCGTGCGCGATCTGCGGCGGCACCGCCTCTTGCTCGGGTACGCGCGGGGCGAGCTGCCGCAGACCCACTGGCCGCTGCGCTCCGGCGGCAAGGTGCACGTCGAGGGGCCGTTCGCCTCCAACGACATCACCCTGCTGCGCGAGGCGGCCGTCGCCGGCCTCGGCATCGCCGTCCTGCCGATGCAGGCGGTGGAGGAGGCGCTCGACGACGGACGCCTGACGGCCGTGCTCCGGGGCACGCTCGGCACCGACTCCCGCCTCTCCGTGGTCTACCCCGAGCGGGAGTTCGTGCCGCCGCAGGTGCGGGCGTTTGTCGACGCCATCGTGGCCTGGGCCCCGGGCCGGCTGCTCGCGGGGAGCTCCGCCTTGCGGGATTCGGATCAAGAACGAGCAGGTAGGAACCGAAAGAAGCACCTTTCGAACAGGTCCCCCCGGGCCAAGACTGGCCGCCCATGACCACCCTGTTCGACCCTCACCAGCTCGGCGAGCTCACGCTGCCGAATCGCCTCGTCCTCGCCCCGATGACGCGCAGCCGCGCGCTCGAAGGCAACGTGCCGAACCCGCTGGCCGCGCAGTACTACGTGCAGCGCGCGTCCGCCGGTCTGCTGATCACCGAGGCCACCCAGGTGAGCCCGCAGGGCGTGGGCTACATCCGCACGCCCGGCATCCACTCCAAGGAGCAGGTCGAGGGCTGGCGCGCGGTGACCAAGGCCGTGCACGCGGTGGGCGGGCGGATCTTCCTGCAGCTGTGGCACGTCGGGCGCATCTCGCACCCCGACTTCCACGGCGGCGCGCTGCCGGTGGCGCCGTCGGCCGTGCTCCCCGACGGAGAGGTGTTCACGATGAACGGCAAGACCAGGATGGTCACGCCGCGCGCCCTCGAGACGAGCGAGCTGCCGGGCATCGTGGAGTCGTTCCGCCTCGGCGCGCTGAACGCCAAGGATGCTGGCTTCGACGGCGTCGAGATCCACGGCTCCAACGGCTACCTGCTCGACCAGTTCCTGCGCGACGGCACGAACAAGCGCACGGACGCCTACGGCGGCAGCGTGGAGAACCGCGCGCGGCTCCCGCTCGAGGTGACCGAGGCCGTGATCTCGGTGTGGGGCGCCTCGCGCGTGGGCTACCGCATCGTCCCGCACTTCGCCGGGTTCGGCGCCACCGAGTCCGACCCCGCGACCACCTTCGGGTACCTCACCGAGAAGCTGAGCGCGCTCCGCCTCGGCTACCTGCACGTCACCGAGGCGCTGTCGGGACCGGGCGCGCCCGCGGCCGGGGTCACACGCCTGTCGCCGGTGCTGCGCCGCAAGTTCCAGGGCACGTACGTGGTCAACGGCGCCTACGACAAGGACAGCGCCGAGGCGGCCCTCGCGCGCGGCGACGCGGACCTCGTCGCGTTCGGCGTCCCGTTCCTCGCGAACCCCGATCTGCCCGCGCGCTACCGCAGCGGCGCCGCGCTCAACGCCCCGGACTTCGCCACGTTCTTCCAGGGCGAAGAGAAGGGCTACGTCGACTACCCGAGCCTCGGGTAGCGGCCGCCGCCGCCTCGTCCGCTCACTTGCCGAGCAGCTCGGGGAGGCGGGCGAGGTCGGCCTCGGACAGGTACGGCGGAGCCTTGGCGATCGCGCGCACGTTCTGCTCGAGCTGGTTGCCGTTGCGCACGCCGACCACGCACGACGACACGGTGTGGTTGGCGAGCACGAAGCGCAGCGCCGCGGCCCGCAGCGTGTGGACCTCGTCGTGCACCAGGGGGCGCAGCGCGGCCACGTGGCGCAGGCGCTCGGTGAGGTCTTCCTTGTTCCACCGATCGCGACGGTGGTCCCCCTCGGCGAACACCTTGTCGGCGGGCCAGGTGCCGCAGAGCAGGCCGTAGGCGAGCGGCGAGCGCGCGAGGACGCCGACGTTGCTCGCCACGGCCTTGGAGGCGACCTCGTTGAGGTCGTCCTGGTGGAACAGGTTGTAGGGCAGCTCGATGACCGGGGCGCCGAGCTCGATGGCCACCTCGGCGACCGCGGCCTCGCCGCACGCCACGCCCCACTTGGCGATGACGCCGTCGCGCACGAGCTCTTCGAGCGTGCCCACGGCCTCGCCACGACGGAGGGTGTCGGCGGTGGGGTGGTGGAGCAGGTAGACGTCGGGCTTGCGACGCAGACGGTCGGCGGAGCGCGCGGCCGAGCGGTGCAGGAACATGCGGTCGAAGCGCTTGCGGCCGCTCTGCGCGTCGTTGCCGCCCTTGGTCACGAGGTACGCCTGGTCGTCGCGCTCGAGCACCCGGCCGAGGCGCGCCTCCATCGACTCGCCCTGACCCGCGGCGGCGCCGTAGACGTCGGCCGTCTCGAACAGCGTGATCCCGAGCTCTCTCGCGCGCGCGATGGTCTTGTCCGCCTCGGCGGGCTCGACGGGGCCGTAGAGCTCCCCCGCGAGGGACAGCGTGCCGAGGGTGAGCTCGGAGACGACGAGCCCGGATTTCCCGAGCGTCCGGGTGCGCATCGGGGAGGGATCTCAGAGATCCAGCGCGGCGTCGAGCACGTCGCCGAACGTCGTCGGGCGAGCGCCGCGCACGGCGCCGACGAAGGCGGCGACGTCGGCCGGGGTGACCTCGGGACGGACGACCGCGGCCTCGATGGTGACGGCCACGGGCTCGAAGCGGCCCTGCGGTGCGCCGACGAGAGCGACGGCGGTGGCGACCTTGGCCACGACGGCGGCGGCCGCGGGGGCCAGCGTGTCGGGGCTCGCGTCGTCGTGGGCGCTCGCCGCCACCTGGTCTGGTTCGGCGGCTGGTTCGGCGGCCGCGGGCTCGGGCACCACGAAGGCCGGCGCGACCCGCTTCGGAGTCTGCGGGGGGCTCTCGAAGCGAGGGAGCGCGGAGCCTTCGAGCGGGGTCGGCGGTGCGTCCGGGATGTGACCGTCGACGAAGGTGGGCTCGTCGATGGGCGCGGCCTCGATCGCGGCCTCTTCCGGCGCCGCCACCTCGATCGCGCCGAGGTCGACGACCGGCGGCTCGGCCGCGTCGGCGACCGCGTCGGCGACGGGCTGGAGCTGCAGCTCGGGCCCCGCGTCCAGCGAGAGCTCGATCGGCTGCGCCTCTTGCGGATGTGCAGCGACGACGTCTTGCACCTGCGAGACCTCGCCGACCGCCGGCTCGACCGCCGGGACCGCGTCGGCGAGCAGCGCGTCGGCAGAAGGCTCGAAAGCGGCCAGTGCCGCCGGCTCTACGGCCGCCGGCTCTGCGGCGGGCTCCACGTCGCCCAGTGACACCTCGATCGGGGCAGCGTCGAGGTCCAGATCGATCGGCGCCGGCTCGGGCGTGGCGAGGCTCGCCTCGCTCGCTTCGGCCGCGGGCACCTCGGGAACGGCGCGCAGCGACTTGGACGACTCGGGCGGGACCGCGTGCTCGTCGAGATCGAGATCGACAGGCTCGGCCGCCTCGTGATCGACCGGCGCCGCGGCGAAGTGCTCGGCCGGCTCGAGGGTGACCTCGGGCGTCTCGGCGAGGGGCGCCGCGACGGCCATGCGCGCGCTCTCGTGGGGAGCAGCCACGAGGTGACGTCCCGAAGAGGGCGGGGCCTCGGCAGCCTCCTCTTCTTCGGGGCGACGCGTGGGCGGCGACTCCTCGACCGCGGCTGCCTCGGCCACGGAGACCACCACGTCGGCGTCGTCGGCGTCGGCGGGGCCGAGCTCCTCGAGCTCGAGGACCTCTTCGTCCATCGCGGCCGGAGGCAGCGTCTCGACGCGCGCGGCCTGCTCGGCGAGCTGCGCCGGATCGGGCGCGGTGAGCGGCTGGCTGTCGACGGCGCGCGCGATCGCGGGCGCGGCGACGACCTCCTCGACGGAGGCGTGATCGGCCGCAGGCGGGGCGAGCTCCGGCTCGAGGGGGACGGCGGTGGCCGCGGCGAGCTCCTGGGTGTGCACCGCCACCGGCGTTGCGACGAGCGCGCGGGGGGGCCGGGGCTTCTCGGCGTTGCGCTGGATGCGGGCGAGGAGGCCTTCGAGCTTCTGGATCTGGGCGCTCATCGCGCCTCCTTGGCGTGCAGGCGGACGAGGACGTCTCCCCACGGTGTGTTGGCCGCGACCAGCTCGGCGGCGCGCGCGGCGGTGGCGGCGTTGGCGACCAGGAATCGCGCGACGGCGCCGTCGCGTCCGAGCGAGACCGCGCGCACCTCGCGCTGGCCCGCGGCGCCGACGAGGCCCTCGAGCACACCGGAGAGGAAGGCGTCGGCGGAGGCACCGGCGAGCGGCGCGTCGTCCAACCGCACGACCATCGCGCGGCCCCAGCGCTCGAGGCTGAGCATGCCGAGCCCGGCCAGCGCGGCCTCGGTGGCGAGCTCGTGGACGATCGCGTCGAGGCTCGCGGCGCGCACGTCACCGCGGGCGCTCAGCCGATGGCCCAGCGAGGCCCCGAGGCCCCGTCCGGCGCTGGCCGCCGCGTCGTCGCCCGCGGCGCCCAGCAGGGCTCGCAGGACCGACACGGGAACCAACACGCTGCGGCCGCTGTCTGCGCCTCCCGAGAGCCGGACTTGACCATGCGCGAGATCGAAGGTGACGGCTCCGGCCCCCGGCGAGGCCGGGCTTGCCGGCGGAGCGGTGGACTGGGATACGGTGGGATCGGTCGCGTGCTCCAAATCTCGCCTCGTCCTGCGGTTGTACGGGGGTTCTCGAACCACTGTCAATTCCGGTGCGGCCCCGCGCTGGCCCGACTCCTGCTGGTCGCGGGCCTGCTCCTGGTCGCGCTCGTTTCGTCGACCCGCGAGGCCCACGCGATCGGCTTCCCCAAGACCACCGCCGGTGCCCCGTTCGGACCCGTCGTGGCGCGCCCGACCTTCCAGCAGACCAGCTGCGCGACCACCGCACCGCTGTGCGTGCATGCAGGTGCGACCGTGTCGGCGGCGACCCTCGTCGCGACGCGCGAGCTCGCGACGGCCACGTGGCTCGACCTCGAGGTCCTCAAGCTCCCCCGGCCGCTGGCCGAGGGCGACGGCAAGGTGCACCTGTACCTCGCCGACGTGCCCGGCGAGGACGGCCTGCGCGTCGGTCGAGGGCGCCTCGATCTGCTGCTGGACCGCGACGCGGCCCCGGCGTTCGTGGTCCTCGACGCCGGTCGCGCGACCGCGGGGGGGTGCGGCCTCCGCGCGCGGATCGCCGAGGGGCTGACCCTCGCGAGCGCGTACGCGGTCGACGTCGGCGAGGCGCCGTTCGTGCTGCGAGGGCTTGCGCGCCACACTGCGCGCCTCGTGGCCCCCTGCCCAGGCGAGAGCGAAGCGCGCCTCGCCCGCTGGCAGACCCAGCCCTGGCAGGCGCTCGACGCGGACGGCGTCGAGTACCTGGTGCGGTTCCTGGACGAGCGGCGCGGCAAGGGGTTCGGGGCCATCGTCCCCGCGCTGCTCTCGATGGCGATCGAGCACCGCGGCATCGTGGAGCCCACCCCCGACGACGACCTCGGGCCCGCGCACTTCCACGACGAGACCAGCGTGTTCGACGTGCTCGCCGCCACCATGAAGGACAGCGGCGGTTCGCTCGACGAGCTGCTGCTCGACGTGGCTGTCGCGCGCGCGCTCGAGCCGGTCGGGCCGGTGCTCGAGTGGGACGTGCTCGCCTCGTCGTTGCCGCGTCGCCTCGCCGTGCGACGCCCGGTCGACCCGACCGGCACGACCTACGTGCGGGTGAAGCTCGACGCCATGCCGAAGGGCGGTGGGCTCGACTTCGACCTCGAGTGGGAGCAGGGCGCGCGGTTCGTGTGGCGGGTGGTGAAGCTCGACACGGCCGGCAAGGTGGTCGGCGAGGTGCGGCCCCCCGTGCTCGAGACGGCGCGCAAGTTCACCCTCGACGTGCGAGCGCTGACCGGCGTCGCGTCGATCGTGCTCGTGGGCGTGCAGAGCGGCGATCCGCACAAGCCGTGGCGCCCCGCCGAGCCCCTCGGCTACGGGCACGCCTACGAGGTGGGGATCTTCGCCGCGGAGTGACGCAGGCGGAGCAGGAGCCAGACGAGCACGAGCGCGCCGGCCCCGCCTCCCCCGCCGACCTGGCTGCAGCCACCGCCGACCTTCATGCCGTCGCGGGCATCCCACCGATCGGGGCCGAGGGCGAGCACGCGGGTCGCCACGAGCGCGCCGCCCCGCAAGGTGAGGGTGGTGCGCTCGAGGCCGTGCCCCGGCGCCGCCACGACCGAGAAGCGATAGGCACCGGCCGCCACCCTCACGAGCGGATCGCGCGTGAGCAAGGCCCCCTCGAGCTCGAGGCGGAGCGACGGCAGATCGGTCGGCAGACCTTCGGCGTCGCGCACGAGGGCGAGGCCGTAGAGCGGAGATGCGCCGTCGCTCGCGACGAAGCTGCTGCCGAGCCGGAGCTGCAGCGAGGCCGGCGCGGACGTGCTCGCGGCGCGGCGGGCGAGTGCCGCCAGCGCGCCGCGCAGATCGAGGACTCCGGCGCCCTTGGCGTAGTCCTGCGTGCCCGCCGACGAGTCGTCCACCAGCGGGCGCGCCCCCGCGACCAGCAGGGCGCGCGCGTCGTCGTGGGTGAGGGAGGGCTCGCGCTGGAACAGGAGCGCCACCGCGCCGGCGCCGACGGGCGACGACATGCTCGTCCCCGCGAGCGCGACGTGGTCGGGGTCGACGATGGCCGAGGCGTCGAACGAAGAGGCGGCGGCGTGCGAGAGGGTCGAGATCACGTAGTTGCCCGGCGCCAGCACGTCGGGGCGGGGCTGTCCGAGCGCGTTGGGACCGGCGCTCGAGAAGCCGCACCGACGACCGACGAGCACGTCGCCGATGCGCTCGGTGCGACCGAGCCGATCGGTGTAGCTCGTGCGGTGATCGACGCACCCGATGGCGATGAGATCGGCGGCGCTGCCCGGCACGCCGATGGTGCCCTCGAGCTGCGCGCCGTGGGGGAAATAGGCCGCGCCGATGCCGTCGGAGGCCTGGCCGTCGCCCTGCAGCCAGAGCTCCGCGCTGGCGTCGCCCTCGAGCACGAGGGTGAGATCGCCGACCGGCAGGGCTCCCCGCACGACCATCACCGCGCCGTGACTGCCGGCCGGGAGGGGCTTGCCGTTCTGGATGTCGTTGACGACGTTGACCGTGAGATCGGCGCGCGGGCTGGCGCCGAAGCCCTGACCGGGTTCGACGGGTGCGAGCCACTGCTTGCCCTCGCCCTCGACGGAGACCTTGAACGAGCCGGTGCGCGCGTTGATCCAGGCGTAGACCGATCCGGACGTGTACTTGGCGCCGGCGCCGTTGCTCCCGGGCAGTCGGATCGGGATCTCGTAGCGGGCGGTCCGCTGGATGCGCACGCTCGTGTGGATCGCCGACTGGGCCTCGTTGGACGCGGCGACCACCACGGCGCGGCCGGGCCCTTGCGCGAGCGCGGACAGGCTGCGCTCGAGCGCGCTCGTGCCGTCGTGCGCCCCGAACTGGGTGCCGAGCGAGAGGTTGACCACCGCCGGCTTGCCCAGCTTCTGGGCCATGTCGAACACGAACTTGGCGCCCGCGAGGATCTTGCCCTCGTCGAGGCTGCCGTCCGCGGAGCCGGCCCGCACCACGATGAGGTCCGCGGCCGGCGCGACGCCGACGTAGCGCACCGGAGGCTTGCCGCCGTTGCCGACGGCGATCCCCGCCACGTGGGTGCCGTGACCGTTCTCGTCCCCCGGCAGGGTACCGCCGCCCGCGAGCCGCGCGTCGATGGTGGCCTTGTCGTAGATGCGCCCCAGGTAGGCGGCTTCGTCGAGGGTGCCGTAGGTGGTGGCCGACCCGTCGAGGTAGAACAGCGCGCGCGTGGTGCCGTCGGCGTTGCGAAAATCGTCGAGCGAGAGATCCACGCCGGTGTCGACGATGCCGACGATGACCCCCTCGCCGCCCCGCGCGGTCCCGATGTCGGCCGCGGTGGCGCGGATGAACGGCAGCGCTGCGTCGAGCTTCGGGCGGAGCGGCGGCCGCAGCTCGACGAGGAAATCCGGGTGGGCGGCGGAGAAGCCGGCGAGGCGCGCCGCCGAGCCCTCGATCACGGCGATCCCCGGGACAATCGGCACGAGGCCGAGGGCGAGGGGGTCGAGGTGGGCAGGCAGCGTGACGAGCGCCCGGCGGCTCGGCGCGAAGGCCGTGACCGCGGGCGCGCCGAGCACCTGCAGACCGAGGGTGGTGGGCTCCGCGCGCGCGGGGGTCGCGAGCGCGACGACCGCGACCGGCAGGGCGAGCGCAGCGCGACGCATCAGCGGGCGCGACGGCGACGGAGCGCGAGGACGGCGACGAAGGCGCCGAACCCGGAGGCGCCGAGCCCCGCGAAGGCCGTCGGAGCAGCGCCCACCGAGCAACCACTCGCCTCCGGGATGTCGCCGGTCGCGGGGCCGGTGTCCTCGATCCCGCCGTCGTCGGTCCCGGTGTCGAGCTTGCCGGTGTCGGCGGAGGTGCCCGAGTCGACGACGCCGGTGTCGACGCCGGAGTCGACGAGCCCGGTGTCCACGGCGCCGGTGTCGAGGCCCGAGTCGACGCCGCCGTCGCTGCAGCTCGCCTCGCTGCTCGGCGACCAGGTGAGCTTGCTCGTCGGCGGGTCGCAGACCTGGCAGGAGTCCTTCGGGTTCACGTCGCCGTACGCCCAGCACTTGCTCTCGATGACGCAGTAGCCAGCCTTGATGCCGGTGACGATCGGGGTGCAGGTCTTGGTGGTCTCGTCGCACGAGACCGTGGTGGTGCACGTGAGGCCGCAGTCGTTGGTCTTGGAGGTGCACGAGCCGAACCCGTTGCAGGCGTAGGCGGCGCAGAACGGCCCCGTCCCCGCGTCGGTCGCCGACGCACCGCAGGCGGTCGTCGTGCCCGGGTAGCTCGCCTGGCACTTGCCCGTGCCGTCGCACTTCTTGCTGCAGTAGGGGTCGGTGCCGCAGTACTTGGCTGGATCGGTGCCCGCCGGCGCCGGCTTGCAGGTGCCGAGCGAGCCGGCCTCCGAGCAGGTGTTGCAGCCGCCGGCGCACGACGACTCGCAGCACACGCCGGTCACGCAGTAGCCGGTCGCGCACTCGCTGTTGGTCGTGCAGGTGTCTCCCTTGGGCTTGGTGCAGACCCCCTCGCGACCGGGGTTGTTGCACTTCTGTCCCGAGGGGCAGGTGCTCGTGCTGCAGCACACGCCGTCGACGCAGGTGAGGCCAGAGGTGCAGCCGGTGCCGCACGCGCCGCCGATCGCGACGTTGAACACCTCGGACGAGGTGGTCTCGCTGCCGAGGCTGGCCGTGGTGTTCAGCCCGCCGGTCACCAGGGCGCCGAGGCCCGGCACGTTGACCATCGCGTGCCACTGCCGCTTGTCGGCCATGGTGCTCGCGCCGACGATGGTCGCGGCGGTCGGGTCGCTCCCGGGCACGAACAGGTCGGCGCCGTCGGCCACCACGATCGAGGTGAGCGGGGAGTAGGAGTAGCCGCCCGTGAAGAGCACCCTCCCGTCGTCGAGCAGGGCCGACGCGAACTGGTAGCGGGGGAAGCCGAGCTTCGCGGTGAGGGTCGTCCACTTGGTGCCGTCGAACACCTCGAGCGAGTCGAGCACGCCGGTGTACGAGGAGCTGGAGGTGCCGCCGGCGAACACCGCGTAGGGCTTGGCGCCCGGCAGCGCGACGAGCTCACCGCTGGAGCGCTTGGCGGCCATGCTGGGCGCCGCCACGAACGCCTTGGTGCTGGGGTTCCAGATCTCCGCGGTCTCCCACGGCGTGGTGGCGAACGTGGTCGTGTTGTAGTCCTCGCCGCCGGCGATCAGCACGCGCCCGTCGTTGAGCCGCACGGCGCGGGCACGGGCGCGCGGGACCGAGAGCCCCGGCGCGAGCGACGACCAGCTGTCGGTGGCGCTGTCGTAGATCTGGGCGGTCTTGACGGGCGGGAAGCTCGAGGCCGCGCCGGAGCCGCCCTGGCCGCCGAACACGAGCACGGATTCCTTGCCGTCGACGTCAGCGGTGGTGACCGCGGCGTAGCAGCGCGCCGAGGACATGGCGGCGCCGGCGCCCCACGTGCCGGTGGTCGGACTACGCACCACGACGGTGGCCTGACAGGCCGTGGTGCCGCTCGTCGGGGCGCCGCCGAACGAGACGACGGTGCCGTCCTTGAGGGCGGCCGAGCCGGACCCTTGTCCCATGGTCACGGTGCCCGGGTACGAGCTCGAGCTCGCCCAGGTGAGCGGCACGGACTTGGGGTTGAACAGCTCGGTGACGCCGGGGAACGAGCCGGTGCCGTTGACGAGCAACACCTTGTCCTTGTCGACGCCACCCTGCAGGTAGTGGAGCTGGTGGTAGGCGTGGGTCTGCTTGGTGGTGCCCGTGCCCTGCCAGGTGGGATCGAAGAGGACGGGGAACGACAGCCCCCGGCCGTCCACCACCGCGAGGAGCCGACACGTGTCGGCGCCCGGGGCGACCACCGCGCGACCCCAGGGGCCTCGCGGGTCTTCGTCGTAGCGACAGCCGACCAGGCGGAGATGCCCCGCGCGGGCCTTCCCGGCGCTGTCGTAGGCGATCGGCGGGGTCGCGCGGACGAGCGGGTTGCCGGTCGGGTCGAGGAGCTCGAGGGTGTCCGCCACCAGGCGGAGGCCGGCGACGTGCTCGAGGGTGAGCTCCTGCTCGAAGGCGAGCTCGTCGCGCGGTGTGTCGACCTGGTAGAAGTCCTCCACGCCGGTGGCCTGGACGACGCGGAACGCGTCCACGCCCGCGGTCACGCCCGGGTAGACGGCGATCTGCTCGGCCCACTCGGCGGGACGCGCGGCGAACCCGACCGGTCGCACCCGGACGCCGAGGTCGGACGCGGTGGAGCGCACGTGCAGGGCCGCGTCGGCGAGCTTGGGGAGCGTCACGTCGACGGCGGCCACGGGCGTCGCGCCCGCGCGGAGGCCGAGCGGTCGAGCGTGGACCGCACGCCCGTCGGTGGAGATCGCGCCGATCTGCGCGCTCCCGAGGACGGGGCGGGGAACGCCGTCGATGCGCGTGACGAACG
>CAZUZY010000029.1:0-41111 GCA_964624885.1 uncultured Polyangiales bacterium
CGAGGCCGACCGCTCGCCGAGATCGGGCGCGTCCCCCTGCCCACGCTCGCGTCGGCGGTGGGCCGCTGGCGGGCCGATCTCCGGGACGGCCGCGGCTTCGTGCTCGTCCGCGGCGTGCCCGTCGAGGGCCGTGACGAGGACGTCCTCGCGAGGATGTTCTGGCTGCTGGGCCGCGAGCTCGGCGAGGCAGTGCCGCAGAACGGCGCCGGCGATCTCGTCTGCCACATCCGCGACACCGGCGCCGATCCGGGCGACCCGAACACCCGGCTCTACACCACGCGCGCCGAGCAGGATTTCCACACCGACGGGGCCGACGTGATCGGGCTCCTCGCGATCCGAGGGGCCCGGTCGGGCGGCGTGAGCCGCCTCGTCAGCTCGGTCACCGTCTTCGAGGAGGTCGCCCGAATGCGGCCGGATCTGGCCGCGCTGCTCTTCGAGGAGTGGTTCTTCCACCTGCACGGCGAGTTCCCGCCCGGGTTCCCGGCCTTCTTCCAGCTGCCCATCTGCCGCTGGGACGGGCGGCACCTCGCGACGTTCTTCCTCGGCTGGTACATCCGGCGCGCGCAGCGCCTGCCCGAGGTGCCGCGCCTGACGGCGGCGCGCGAGGAGCTGCTCGCGCTCTACGAGGCGACGGCCAACGACCCGGCCCTCTACCTCGACATGGAGTTCGAGCCCGGCGACGTCCAGTGGCTCAAGAACTCGGTCATCCTCCACAAGCGCACCGCCTACGAGGATCACGAGGACCCGCGGGAGCGGCGCCACCTCCTACGGCTGTGGCTGACCGCGCGCGACTTCGAGGACGGCGACGAGCGCCTGCGCGCCGGCATGGCCCCCTCGGCCCTGCGGTAGAATCCTTGCGTCCTCGTGGGCCGACCCCCGTCTTCTGGGAGAAGCATGCGATCGACCCTCCCCGAGCCGGTGGATACGATGTCCTCGATGGAGCCCTCGCCCGGTGGTCACGCCGCCACCCCGGTCTACCTCGCCCTGCGCAAGGGGCTCCGGGCCTTCGTCGCGCGGCGCGTCCACCCCGACCACGTCGAGGACCTCGTGCAGGACATCCTCCTGCGCATGCACGAGCGGGCGGGGGATCTGCGCGACGAGGCGCGCTTGCCGGGGTGGGCGTTCCGCATCGCCAGCAGCGTGGTCGCCGACCACCACCGCGCGCGCCGCACCGAGGTGGAGCTGTCCGAGAAGGACGAGCCCGTCGACGAGCCCGAGGACGGCAACGTCAACGAGGTGGTGGCCGGCTGGCTCCGGCCGATGCTCGCGCTCCTGCCCGACGAGTACGCCGAGGCGCTCGAGCTCGTCGACGTGCAGGGCCTCGGCCAGCGCGCCTACGCCGAGCGCGTGGGACTCTCGCTCTCGGGCGCGAAGTCCCGCGTCCAGCGCGGCCGCAAGATGCTCGAGGAGATCGTCCGCGCCTGCTGCGATCTCGAGCTCGACGTGCACGGCAACGTCATCGGCTACCAGCGCCGCCGCGACGGGTGTCGCTGCGAATAGTCCCTCACGCCCGAGGTTCCCATGTCCGGAGTCACTTTCTGGATCGTCGCGCGCGCGGCGTATCCCGGCATCGTCGTGTCCGCCCTGCTGTCCGCCGAGCTGCTCCGCGCGCGGGGCCTGTCGCCAGGCCTCGTCGTCTCGCTCACGTTCCTCGCGACCCTCGCGGTCGTCGCCCTGCTCGAGCGCCTCGCGCCGCGCGAACGCGCCTGGAATCCGCCTGCGCGCGAGGCCGCGCAGGACGGCGCGTACCTCGCGATCGCCGCCGGGCTGCAACCGGTGGGTCGCCTCCTCGGTCACGCCCTCGCCACGGGGGCGGCGCTCGCCCTGTCGAGCGAGGGTCGGTCGCGCCTGCCCCTCGCGGTGCAGGTCGTCCTCGCCGTCACGCTCGCCGACCTCGGCAAGTACTGGCTCCATCGCCTGGCTCACGAGCGCGCCTGGCTCTTCTGGTTCCACGCCGAACACCACGCGCCGAGCCGGATGTACTCGCTCAACGGCGTACGCCTCCACCCGGTGAACCTGCTCTGGAACCTGGGCATCGACGCGGCCGTGCCGCTGCTCCTCGGCCTCGAGCCCCGCGCGGTGGTCCTGGTCGCTGCGCTGCGAGGCGCGGTGGCGGTGCTCCAGCACGCGAACGTGCGCCTGGTGCTCGGTCCGCTGAACTGGGTCTTCTCGACGCCCGATCTGCACGCCTTCCACCACTCGACGGCGATGGCCGAGGCCAACTCGAACTACGGCTCGACGCTGGTGCTCTGGGACGTGGTCTTCGGGACGCGCCGCTTGCCCAGTGGCGCCCCCGCTGCGCTCGGCCTCGCCGACGGAGCCCCCCACCCGCCGGAGCTCTCCGCCCAGCTCCTCTACCCCCTCTGCCGCGACCGGCTCGATCGCTGCGCGCTGCGGGGTCGGGCTCGCCACTGACCGCCGGCGGTGCTATCGTCGTTCTACGATGAAGAAGGACGAGCCCCCCTGCTGTCCGCCGGCGGCCGAAGGCCCTGACCTGCGGCCCGTGGAGGGTGCCCCTGCCGACGAGGAGCTCGCCCTCCTCGGCAAGGCCCTCGGGCACCCGGCCCGGGTCCAGATCCTCCGCCTGCTCGCGCGCCGCAGCACGTGCATCTGCGGGGACATCGTCGAAGAACTCACGCTCGCCCAGTCCACCGTCTCGCAGCACCTCAAGGTGCTCAAGGAGGCCGGCCTCGTCCGTGGCGAGGTCGACGGCCCCCGGGTCTGTTACTGCCTCGAGCCGCGGACCCTCCGCCGCTTCAAGGCGCTGGTCGGGAGCCTCTGACCCCTCCAAACGTCATCGTTCATCACCGATAGAGGTACCCATGTCCACCATCCGCGTCTTCGACCCCGCCATGTGCTGCTCGACCGGTGTCTGCGGCCCCACCAGCGACCCCGAGCTCGCCCGCTTCGCCGCCGACGTGGACTGGCTCCAGAAGCAGGGCGTGAAGGTGGAGCGCTACAACCTCTCCGCCCAGCCCGGCGCGTTCGCCGAGACCGCCGCGGTCAAGGAGGCCCTGGCGCGCGGCACCGAGGTGCTGCCGCTGGTGCTGGTCGACGACCGCATCGCCACCGAGGGGGCGTACCCCACGCGCGAGACGCTGGCCGCGCTCGCCGGGGTGGTCGTGCGCCCCGCGCCGGCGGCGAAGACCGAGGCTGCGGCCGGTGGTTGCTGTGGCGGTGGCAAGTCGAAGACGGGCTGCTGCTGATGTCGGGCCTGGTCGAGCGCGCGCCACGCCACCTGTTCTTCACGGGAAAGGGCGGCGTGGGCAAGACGAGCGTCGCGTGCGCCACCGCCATCGCGCTGGCCGACCGCGGCCAGCGGGTGCTGCTCGTCAGCACCGACCCGGCGTCGAACCTCGGGGAGGTGCTGGCCACGCCGCTCGGCCCGAAGCCCACGGCCATCGCCTCGGTGCCGAACCTCTCCGCGCTCGACCTCGACCCGGAAGAAGCCGCGCGGGCCTACCGCGACAAGATGGTGAGCCCCTATCGCGGGGTGCTGCCAGATGCTGCCATCCGGAGCATCGAGGAGCAGCTCTCCGGCGCCTGCACGGTGGAGATCGCCGCCTTCGACGAGTTCTCCAAGCTGCTCGGCGACCCGACCGTGACCGCCGCGTTCGACCACGTGGTGTTCGACACGGCGCCGACGGGGCACACCCTGCGCCTGCTCGAGCTCCCGGCGGCGTGGACCACGTTCCTCGAGGCCAACACCGGCGGCACCTCCTGCCTCGGGCCGCTCGCGGGGCTCGCGGCGCAGCAGGCGCTCTACGTGGCCTCGCGCGCCGCCCTCGTCGACGCCACCGCCACGGTGCTCGTGCTCGTGAGCCGCCCCGAACGCAGCGCCCTCCTCGAGGCCGAGCGCACCCGCGGCGAGCTCGCGGCCCTCGGCGTCACCCGGCAGGAGCTGGTGCTCAACGGCCTGTTCACGGCGGAGGGCGCCGCGGATCCTATCG
Organism: uncultured Polyangiales bacterium; assembly: GCA_964624885.1. Taxonomy (GTDB): domain Bacteria; phylum Myxococcota_A; class Polyangia; order Polyangiales; family JADJMO01; genus JADJMO01. The sequence goes on from CAZUZY010000029.1 coordinate 3,951, forward strand.
CGGTCGCCCTGGAGGCGCGGGGGACCCACGCGCTCGCCGAGATGCCCGCGTCGCTGGCCGCCCTGCCCCGGACGAGCATCCCGCTCCACCCCTTCGGGCTCGTCGGGGTCGACGCGCTGCGGGCGCTCTTCTCGGCCGAGGTCGCGCCGGAAGCGCTGCCGGACGCACCCTCACCGCCGATCGTCGCCCCGCTGTCTGATCTCCTGCCCGCCCTCGCCCAGAACCCGCACGGCGTGATCCTCACCATGGGCAAGGGAGGCGTCGGCAAGACCTCGGTCGCGGTGACGGTGGCCGTCGAGCTCGCGCGGCGCGGCCTGCGCGTTCACCTCACGACCACCGACCCGGCGGCGCACGTGCAGGCCGCGCTCTCCTCGTCTCTCGGGGGCGAAGCGGTGCCGGGCCTGCGGGTCACGCGCATCGATCCCTCGGTCGAGACGGCGAACTACCGCGACGAGGTCCTCCGCACGAGCGGCGCCGGGCTCGACGCCGCGGGTCGCGCGTTGCTCGAGGAGGATCTACGCTCCCCGTGCACCGAGGAGGTGGCGGTGTTCCGCGCCTTCGCCAAGGTCGTCGATCAAGGCGAGCAGGAGCTGGTGGTGATCGACACCGCGCCGACCGGGCACACGCTGCTCCTGCTCGACGCCGCCGAATCGTACCACCGCGAGGTGCTCCGCACGCGCGGCGCCGCGCCGGAAGAGGTGCGCAAGCTGCTGCCTCGCCTGCGCGACCCCGCCTACACCCGGATCCTCCTCGTGACCCTCGCCGAGGCCACGCCGGTCCACGAGGCGGCTGCGCTGCAGCGCGACCTCGCGCGCGCCGAGATCCATCCCTTCGGGTGGGTGGTGAACCAGAGCCTCACGCCGCTCACGGTGACCGACCCGACCTTGCGCGCGCGCCGGGCGAACGAGGCTCACTACCTGCACGAGGTCGTGGCCCTGTGCCCCCGCGTCGCGCTCGTGCCCTGGTCGTCCGAGGAGCAGTTCCAGCGGCTCGTGCTGCTCGGGCCGCGCTCGGCTTCCTAGGGTGACTCTCCGCGCGGCTCGGACAGCAGGGCGACCCGCGCGCGGATCTCGTCGCGGGCGGCGCGGAACCGCTCGAGCTGCTGCTCACGCGGGCCCACCGCCGCCGGGTCGGGGATGGGCCAGTGCAGGCGCCGTACGCGGCCCAGGAACGCCGGGCAGACCTCCTCGGCGCAGAGCGTGATCACCGTCTCGACCCGGCTGCGATCGATCTCGTCGACTGACTTCGACCGCTGCGCGCGGGCGTCGATGCCGACCTCGGCCAGCACCTCGAGGGTCAGCGGGTGCACCTCGCTGGGCTCGCTACCCGCGCTCTCCACGATCAGGCGATCGCCGAACGCCTCGCGGGCGAGCGCCTCGGCGAGCTGGCTCCGCGCCGAGTTCTTCACGCACAGGAACAGGAGGGTCATGCGGGGTGCGCCCCTCGGTAGTGACGCCGCCGGATCCACAGCGAGACGTGGACGAGCCCGATGAGCACCGGGACCTCGACCAGCGGGCCGATCACCGCGGCCAGGGCCGCGCCGCTGTGGATGCCGAACGTGGCCACCGCGACGGCGATGGCGAGCTCGAAGTTGTTGGACGCGGCGGTGAACGAGAGCGTGGCCGACCGCGGGTAGTCCGCCCCGAGCCGCTTGCTCATGAAGAACGACACCGCGAACATCGCCACGAAGTACACGAGGAGCGGCAGCGCGATGCGCAGGACGTCGAGCGGGAGCTGCACGATCGCCTGCCCCTTGAGCGAGAACATCACCACGATGGTGAAGAGGAGCGCGACCAGCGTGAGGGGGCTGATGCGCGGCACGAACCGGGACCGATACCAGTCGAGGCCCTTGGCGGAGACCAACAGGCGCCGCGTGAGGAACCCGGCGGCGAACGGGATGCCGAGATAGATCGCGACGCTCCGGGCGATCTCGCCGATGCCGATGGCGACGACCGTGCTCTTGAGCCCGAGCCACGCCGGGAGGAGGGTGGCGAAGAACCACGCGTAGACCGAGAAGAAGAGGACCTGGAAGATCGAGTTGAACGCGACGAGCCCGGCGCAGTACTCGGTGTCGCCCTCGGCGAGATCGTTCCACACGATCACCATGGCGATGCACCGGGCCAGGCCGATGAGGATCAGGCCGAGCATGTACTCGGGCTTGTCCCGGAGGAAGACGACGGCCAGCGCGAACATCAGGATCGGGCCGACGACCCAGTTCTGCACCAGCGACAGCGCGAGCACCCGCTTGTCGCGGAACACCAGGCCGAGCTCCTCGTAGCGGACCTTGGCGAGCGGCGGGTACATCATCACGACGAGCCCCACCGCGATCGGCACCGAGGTGGTGCCGACGCTCAGCCGCGACAGCCCCGCGGAGAACGCCGGCACCCACAGGCCGAGCGCGATGCCGAGGGCCATGGCCAGGAAGATCCACAGCGTCAGGAAGCGGTCGAGGAAACCGAGCTTCCGCGCAACGGTGTCGTCGGGCATCGAAGCCTCCTTTCATCGCTATAGCACGATAATAACTGCCGTGTGTTCGCACACGATAGCGCGACACGCTGTCGTCACATCGCAATGTGACGATAGGACAACTCAGTCGCCGGCCGCGTCCTCACCGAGCTGGTCGAGCGCCATCGCGGGGTGCCCCGCGGGCAGTCCCGCCGACGTCGCGAAGGTGGCGAGCGCGAACGCGACGGAGCCCCACAGGCAGGCGACGACGCCACCGAGCTGGAACAGCACCCCCGAGAGCAGCGACCCGACGAGCCGGCCCCCCGCGTTCGCCATGTAGTAGAAGCCGACGTTCAGGGCGACCTTGTCGCCGTCCGAGTAGGCGAGGATGAGGTACGAGTGCACCGACGAGTTCAGGGCGAACACCGCCCCGAACACCGCGAGTCCGCCCACCACGACGACCAGCGGCGCGTGACCGGAGCGCACGCCGAGCGCGACCGCCGCGGTGACCGCCGCGAGCAGGAGGGCGAGCCCGCGGGCGGCGGCGCCGCCGGGCACCTCACCGTGCGTCGCCCGACGGATCAGCGCGGGGGCCGCCGACTGCACGAGGCCGTACCCGATCACCCACACCGCGAGGAACGTGCCGACCTCCGTGAATCCCCAGCGGAACGTGGTCGACAAGAACACCGGAACGCCCACCACGAACCACACGTCACGCGCACCGAACAGGAAGAAGCGCGCGCCCGACAGCACGTTCACCGCGCGGGACTTGGAGAACAGCGTCGAGAGCTTGGACTTGTGCTTGGCCCGGCCGAGCTCGCGCGGCAGCGAGGCCATCGAGCCGAGGAGCACGACGACGAGCGCCGCAGCCATGGCCCACAGCGCGCCGCGGAAGCCGAGGGCGGCGAGCAGGAGGCCCCCGAGGAAGAACCCCACGCCCTTGAGCGCGTTCTTCGACCCCGTGAGCACCGCCACCCACTTGAACAGCGCCCCGTGCTCGCCGTCGGGCACGAGCACCTTCACCGAGGTCTTGGCGCTCATCTTGGTCAAGTCCTTGGCGATGCCGGAGAGCGCCTGCGCGGCCATCACCCACACGACCGCCCGCGTGACGCCCCACCGGTCTTGCACGAGCGAGAGCATGCCGAGCGAGAACACCTGCAGCGCGAGCCCGCTCACGAGGGTGACCTTCAACCCGAGGCGCGCGGCGAGGAGGCCACCGAACAGGTTGGTGACGACGCCGAAGAACTCGTAGAACAGGAACAGGAACGCGAGGGTGACCGGCGAGAACCCGCGCGCGTGGAAGTGCAACAGCACCAGCATGCGCAGCGCGCCGTCGGTGAGGGTGAACCCCCAGTAGGCCGCGGTGACCAGCGCGTAGTTGCGCGCCGCACTCATCCGAGGCTCGCGGCGACCTTCTCTGCGAGCTCCACCATGCGGTGCACGTAGCCGATCTCGTTGTCGTACCAGGCGAGGATCTTCACGCTCGTGCCGTCGACCACCTTGGTGGAGAGGGCGTCGACGATCGACGAGCGTGGATCGTCCTTGTAGTCGACGGACACCAGGGGGAGCGTCTCGTAGCCGAGGATGCCCTGGAGCGGGCCACGGGCCGCGGCCTCCAGGAGCCCGTTGACCTCCGCGACGGTGGTCGGTCGGGCGACCTCGAAGACGCAGTCGGTGAGCGAGGCGTTGAGCAGCGGCACGCGGACGGCGATGCCGTCGAGCTTCCCCGCGAGCTCCGGGTAGATCATCGTGATCGCGGTCGCCGAGCCCGTGCTGGTCGGGATGAGCGAGACACCGCTCGCCCGGGCGCGCCGCAGATCCTTGTGCGGGGCGTCGACGACGGTCTGGGTGTTGGTCAGGTCGTGGATGGTCGTGATGACGCCGTGCCGGATGCCGAGCCCCTCGTGGACGACCTTGACCACGGGCGCGAGGCAGTTGGTGGTGCACGAGGCGGCGGTCAGCAGGTGGTGCTCGTCGGGGCGATACAGGTGGTCGTTGACGCCCATCACCACGTTGAGCGCGCCGTCCTTCACCGGTGCGGCGACGATGACCTTGCGCACGCCGCTCGCGAGGTACGGCGCGAGGGTGTCGGCCGTGCGGAACTTGCCGGTGCACTCGAGGACCAGGTCGACGCGGGCCTCGCGCCACGGGACGGCGCCGGGCGACGCTTGGGCGCTGAAGCCGAGGCGACGCCCGTCGATGTGCAGCGCCTCGCCGTCTCCGCGCACCTCGTGCCCCCAGCGGCCGTGGATCGAGTCGAAGACCAGGAGGTGGGCCGCGGTCTCGGCGCCGCCCTTGGTCTCGTTCACGTGGACGACGTCGATGCCCGGGCGGCCCCAGGCTGCGCGCAGCGCGAGCCGCCCCATCCGACCGAACCCGTTGATGCCGATGCGTACGCTCACGACCGCTCCTCGTGCTCCGACTCATGCCGCAGTTGCCTGCATGCAGCAAGAAACGGTCGCGTGACGAGCTCGACCGCTTCGCCCGGCCTTGACGGCATGACATGCATGCGTATACATATGCACCATGATGCATGTCGATGTGTTCGAGACCCTCGCCGACCCGACCCGCCGTCGCATCGTCGAGGCCCTCCTCGGCGGCGAGCAGGCCGTGAACGATCTCGTCGAGCGGGTCGACATCCACCAGTCAGGCGTGTCCCGCCACCTCCGCATCCTCGGAGAGGCCGGGTTCGTCCAGATGCGACCCGACGGCGCGCGGCGGCTCTATTCGCTGCGCGCCGAGCCGTTCCGCGAGCTCGACGCCTGGGTCGCTCGCTACCGCAGCCTCTGGGAGGCCCGCCTCGATCGGTTCGAAGCGGCCCTCGACAAGAAACGCAAGAAAGGAAAGCCGTCATGAAGAAGCGCATCACGCTGGAGCGCACCTATCGCGCGCCGATCGAAGACGTCTGGGAGCTCTGGACGACCAAGGACGGCATCGAGTCCTGGTGGGGGCCGGACGGCTTCGCGGTGACGGTGAGCAAGATCGACGTGCGCGTCGGCGGCGAGCTGCGCTACGCGATGGCCGCGGTCGAGGCGGACAAGATCGCGTTCATGAAGAAGGCCGGCATGCCGACCGTCACCGAGCACGTGATCCGCTACACCGAGGTCGCGCGGCACGAGCGGCTCGCCTATCTGCACCCGGTCGACTTCGTGCCGGGGGTCATCGCCTACGACGTGGAGACGCGGGTCGAGCTCTCGAGCACGTCGGCCGGCGTGCGCATGGCGCTGACCATCGACGCCATGCACGACGAGCTCTGGACGCAGCGGGCCGTCGCCGGCTGGGAGATGGAGCTCGACAAGCTCGCCGCGCGGCTCGCCAAGGTGCGCGGGTCGAAGATCGCGCCCTGCCTGTGGTTCGACGGGCAGGCCGAGGAGGCGGCGCGGTTCTACACCTCGCTGTTCGCCGACGGCGCGATCGGGGCCATCGGGCGCTACGGCGAGGGCATGCCGTTCCCCGCCGGCACGGCCATGATGGTCGAGTTCACGCTGGCGGGGCAGCGGTTCCAGGCGCTCAACGGCGGACCGCAGTTCAAGTTCACCGAGGCCATCTCGCTGTCGGTCCGGTGCACCGACCAGGCCGAGGTCGACCGCCTGTGGGACGCGCTGACGACCGGCGGCAAGGAGAGCCAGTGCGGCTGGCTCGTGGACCGCTACGGTGTGTCCTGGCAGCTCGTGCCGGACGCGTTCGTCGAGCTGCAGCGCACCGGCAAGGGCCCGGGCCTCGGGCGCATGTTCCAGGCCATGATGGGCATGAAGAAGCTCGACGTCGCCGCGCTCGAGAAGGCCTACCGCGGCGACTGAGGGCAGTCGGCTTTCGCTCGGCGCGCTGGCTTGCTACCAAGCCGGATGACCACCGAGGGGAACCGAGAACACGCGCCGCGGGCGGTGCCCGACGACACCGCGGTCCGCGTCGCGCTCTGGCGCGCGCTCCACGTGCTGGCCGACGCGCCGCCGCACGTGCTCGACGACCAGCTCGGCCTCGCGCTCGTGGCGCCGGACGACGGGTGGCGGCAGCGACCGGACATGGGCCCGTTCACGCGCCCCTTTCGCGCGTCGATCGTGGCCCGCGCGCGGTTCGTCGAGGACCACGTGGAGGCGCGGCTCGCGCGCGACGTCGACCAGTACGTGCTGCTCGGCGCGGGCCTCGACACGTTCGCCGAGCGGAGGCCCGAGCTCGCCTCGCGCCTCCGGGTGTTCGAGGTCGACGCGCCCGCGACCCAGGCGTGGAAGCAGCAACGCCTCGCCGAGCTCGGGGTCGCGGTCCCTTCGTCGCTGCGGTTCGTGCCGGTCGATTTCGAGCGCGGCGAGTCGTGGGTCGCGCGCCTCGCCGCGGCCGGCTTCGACCCGGGCCGCGCCGCCGTCGTGGCGTCGACCGGCGTGAGCATGTACCTCACGAGGGAGGCGATCGCGGCCATCTTGCGCGAGGTCGCAGGGCTCGCCCCGGGCTCGACGCTGGTGATGTCGTTCATGCTGCCCCTCGAGCTCGCCGAGCCCGCGATGCGCCCGGGGATCGAGGCGGCGGCCCGGGGGGCGCGCGCGAACGGGACGCCGTGGCTCAGCTTCTTCGAGCCCGAAGCGATGCTCGCTCTCGCGCGCGAGGCGGGGTTCGCGGAGGTGGAGCACGTGTCGGCCGACGCGCTGACCGCGCGGTACTTCGCCGGCCGCGCCGATGGCCTCCGGCTGCCGAGCCGCTCGGAGGAGCTCCTGGTCGCGACCGTGGGGGGGCGTCCACTGGCGTGAAGAAGTGACCGGAGCGAGACGAAGGCGAGCGGGGAACAGCAACCTCCACGGCTTGGCGTCGTCGCCGCAGAAGAACTTCGTCGCCTGCTCTTCTGGATACGGCTCGATCCAGGTCGGGCCGTTGGTCCAGCGCCCACGTCACCTCGGCCGGCGCAGCGCACTCCACGCAAGGCCGGGGGCATGACCTTGCGCACGCACCATGCGCACCCAGAGCAGCGTCATGTGCTCGAGGTGCAGCGCCTGCACGAGCCCACCCACGTCGAGCGGGTCGAAGCCGCAGTCGAAGATCAGGTCAGAGACGAGCTTCTTGGCTCGCAGGTCGTCGCCGCAGAAGAACATCGTGGGCTTCACGCCAAAGCCTGGGAAGCTCGGGTCCTCGATGTTCTCGAAGCCGTAGATGCTGAACGCCTTGATGACGCGCGCCTCGGGGACGAACGACTGCAGTAGCTCACTCCCCGAACGCTCGCTTCGCAGCCCGTGGGACAGCCCTGGCCCAACGGGGTTCGTGCAATCGACCAGCACCTTGCCTGCGAGCTGCGCGGCGATGGGCCGCACCACGGCCTCGTTCGCTGAGAACGGAGTGGCGAGGAACACGACCTCCGCGGCTTTCACGGCCTCGGGGAGCGCCTCTGCGCGCAGCTTCGACGAGCGCGCGAGCGCAGCGTCGAGTGACGTCGAGCCCTCCTTGGTGGAGGCGAGCACGACCTCGTGACCGGCCTCCGCGAGATGCACAGCGAGGGGGGCGCCAACCTTACCGGCGCCGATGAACACGATCTTCATGAGTCCTCCTTTGGGTAGATCCAGCGCGCCAGCCGGCGCGTTAGGCGAGGCATGAGCACGTACGTCATGAGAAACACCTCGATCACGATCGTGACGAGCAGCCGCACCGGCTGTGGGGCTGCGGCGAGAGCGAGTCCAACGAGCTGCCCTATCGAAAGCACGAGCACATAGACGACCGCGATCATCACGAGCGCCATGCGAAAGCGCGAGGGCTGCGGGACCACGGTCCCCTCGGGCGGCGCGAACCACAGCTCGAGGCCTGTGAGACGGCTCCACACCGCATCGGCCTCGACGAGAGCCGTCACCTCCAGGAGTGCACGACGTCGAAGGATGCTTTCCTCGAAGGCGCGCAGGTGCTCGACCGTGTCGAACCGGAACACGCTCGTGTAGACGGGCGGCTCCAGGGCCTGCACCCGGGCACCCAGGAATCCCGGCATCGCCTTCGTGCCGTCGATGAGGCGCTCGAGCCAGGCTTCGTATGCCTTTTCACATCCGAGGCGCACTCGCCGCGTGACGACGACCGTGACCGGCTCGTGGTCACGCGCGGCGGGTCCGGTGCTCGGCGTTGCTTCTGCTGTCATGGGTCACCAGAACGAAGGGCGCTCTGGCATCGGCGCGTGGCACATGTGGCAGCTCTTGTGATCGTCGGAGACGTCTTCGAGGGAGCCACACGACGGGCAGCGCACCCAGATGCGGTTGACGCGCGTCGGCGTCCACACGCTCGTCCAGACCGAGGCGACGAAGTTCTCGCCGAAGAGCTCCTTCATCGCGGTCGCGTGGTGCTTGCCGAGCGCCCGCTTCATCGCGGCCTCGTCCTCCCACGCCGTCACGGTGAACCCGCGCAGCCCCGTGAAGCCGGTGACGATCGAGATGAAGCCCGGCTCGGCCGCGAAGTCCTGCACGTTCTGGCGCGAGTGGGCGCGGATGCGCTCCTTCTCCTCCTCGTTTGCGCCCTGGATCCAGGTGAGCGCGATGACTCCCGGCGGCTTCTTGTTGGCGGACGGCACCCGCATCGAGTAGCCGTACTTCGCTGCGCCCTGCTCGATGGGTTGAACGAGCGCCATGAGGCCGAAGCTCTCGACGAAGGCCTTCTGGTCGAAGTACCCACGCACCGCGTGGATGCCGTCTTCGCCGACGTCGAAGAGATAGACGCCTCGCAGCACCATCGCCATCTCGGTGGCGTTGACTCCGGCCCTGAACGGTCCAAGGTTCTGCCCGCGCAAGGTCCACTCGACGACCAGGCGGCTGCCGTCGCCGATCGCCTTGGAGCGTTCGAAGGTGAGATCGGGGAAGGCAGCGCAGAGCGGCTCGACGACACGCGCGATGTGTGGGCCTGGGACCTCGCCACCGGTCGTTGGGTCTTCGTACGTCCCCCGGGAGGCGAACGTGACGGCGACAGCGGACGCGTCGTGGGCGTTCCATCCGTCGAAGTACGCGTCGACGAGCGCACTGCGCTTGGTGAGGTCAGTGGCCATGCGCGGGCTCCTGCGTGGTGGGGTCCGCGCTCAGCGGCCGAGCGTCTCGATGACGAGGTTCGCGGTCTCCGTGCCCGAAAAGTTCTGCTGACCCGTGATGAGGTTGCCGTCGCGCACGGCGTAGCCGCGCCACATACCCGCCTGCACGAAGTTCGCGCCGAGCGTCTCGAGCTCGTCCTCGATGCGCCAGGGCATCAAGTGCTTGTCCTTGGCCAGCGCGCCCATCTCCCGCACGGCGTTGTCGGCGAAGTCTTCCTCGACGTTGGCGAACCCGGTGACGGTCTTGCCTTTCGCGAGCATCTCACCGTTCGAGAGCTTCGCGTAGCGGAGGAGCGCCACGCCGTGGCAGAGCGCGCAGGCGATCTTGCCGGCCTCGTAGAACTCCACGAACTTCTCGTGCAGGTCCGTCGCCTTCTCGAAGCTGAACATCGGCGCCTGCCCGCCAGCGACGATGATGGCGTCGAAGCGCGCGACGTCGATCTCCGACACCGGCTTGGTCTTCTCGACAAGCGCGGCGAGGCTCGGGGTGTTGATGAACCCCATGCTGATGAGGTCGGACGCGGAGTAGCCGCTCGCGTCGCGCGGATCGGACATGCCATCCGCCTCGCACTTGCCGCCGGCGGGGCTGAAGACCTCGACCTCGTAGCCGGCCTCGTGAAACGCGTAGAACGGGTGGGTCAGCTCCGACCACCAGAAGCCCACGGGCCAGCCAGTGGTGCTGGAGGTCGCGGGGTTTGCGATGACGATCGCGACCCGCTTCGGCTTGCTCTTGCTCGACGGGTTCGGGTCTCTGAGGCTCATGTCGTTCGCTCCTTCGTGAGGACGGGATGTCCTGGCGCGAAGAACTATCGAACGTCGATCACCTGCAGACAACGCAATAGAATTGAAGTCGCTATTGCAAGCGCTGCAACTATGCCGCTCGTCGTCTTCGTTTGCGCGTCTGGCCGGAGGTCGGGTCTGTCGGATCGAGCCGGGTGCGCGGCTCTTCGTGGCGGTCGCCGGCAGCCTCCCTAGCCGCGCGCAGGAACACCTCGCGGAGGAAGCGGTGCGCTGGGTCCCCGTCCATGCGGGGATGCCAAACGAGGCTGAGGGCGTAGGGCCTGAGCTTCACGGGTACTTCCAGAAGCTTGAGCGAGAGCGGCTCGGCAAAGCGCTTTGCGAGTCGCTCCGAGATCGTGAGCACGTAGTCCATCTCGGCAGCGAGCTGCAGGGCGGTGACGAAGTACGGAACGGCGCGCGCGACGGTGCGAGAGAGACCGCGCTCGCGGAGCACGTCGTCGAGGTAGCCGCCGGGCTTACCCCGGGGCGCGACCTGGATGTGCGGGAGGCTCACGAACTGATCGAGCGTGAAGCGTTTCCCCGTTGCCGGGTGCTCGCGCCGCACGACGCACACGAAGCGGTCGGTGAGGAGCTGTCGATTTCTCATCTCCTGCGGCAGCTCGCCATAGATGCCGACCGCAAGGTCCGAGCCTTGATCACGCAGGAGCGCTGGGTCGTCCGGCGTGTTGGGCACGAAACGCACGCAAACCTTCGGCGCCTCCTCGCGCAGGATTCTATCCACGGTCGTGCCCAGGATCGTGAGCACGTAGTCGGTCGCGTGCACCACGAAGGTGCGCGACAGCTCGCTTGCGACGAAGGGGCGCTCCGGCTCGAGCGTGCGCCGCGCGTCCGTGACGACGCTGTGGACCTGAGGCTTGAGCGCGAGCGCCCGGGGCGTCAGCAGCATGCCTCGCCCTGACCGAACCAGGATCGGATCGCCAAGGCGTTCCCGGATCCGAGCGAGCGCGTGGCTCATCGCCGGCGTCGAGAGGCCCACCCGACGTGCGGCTCCCGTCACGCTGCCTTCCTGGAGGAGCGCGTCGAGCGAGACGAGGATGCCGAGGTCTATGGATTCCATGCGATGCAACTATGATCTCGCATCGTTGCACCGGTCAAGACAGCGTCACCGACGATGGGGACGAGGGAGGTGGCCGCTTGGCCACTCGGCTTGGTCGAGACACTCCGCACGGCATCCGGGAGGTCTTCCTCACGGGCACCCGCGAGACGACGCGGAACTACCTCCGCATCCTGCGACGAAGATCGTCGTCCACGGGACGTGGCCGAGGTGGTCCTGCGGACGGTAGAAGCCGCGCCCCGGCTCGGGACGGTGCTTCCCCAGGACGTTGACCGCTCCCGACGCGGTTCTCAGTTCGTGAGGGGGTTGGCTCCCCAGCGAGGTCCCACGTAGGAACCGCCCGAGCCGCCTCTCGCTGGCCCCTCCAGAGCGGCCCGAAGCCGAGAAAAAGCCTCCGAAGATCGTCGCCCTCATCGAGCGGGCGGAGGAGTTCCGCCGGCTCCTCGACACCGGCCAGGTGAGGAACCAGGCGGAGCTGGCTCGGACCTTCCGGTTGACACGTGCCAGGGTCACTCAGCTCCTCCAGCTCCTCGACCTACACCCCGAGATCCTGGCGTACGCGAAGGGGTTGCCTCCGGGGACGCCGACGAAGATGGTCAGTGAGAGGGGGCTCCGGCCCTTGCTGAAGCTTAAGCCGGAGCAGCAGCTTCGGAAGGCCGGCCGGGCCGTGGCCGGCTTCCGACGCTGAGGCCTACCTTCCAAGGAAGGCCTTCACCCTGTCGAAGATGACCACGCGCCGCTTCTCCACGAACTCCTTGAAGTGCTCGGGAGCAAGCAGGGTCCGGTCCTCGATGAGGAAGTCGTCCTTCAGCTCATCATCGGACACGTCCTTGAAATAGTCCCACGGGGGTTCGTCGTTCTTGCGGATGTTCCTCAGCCGTCCGAGGTAGGCGAGGTTTCCGATGTCGTCGACGAGATCACCATGAACGGGCCGGAAGGTGGACTGCGGGAACACGTGGTCCACCTGGGGTTCTTCCTGCCAGGAGAGCGTGTCCTTCGCGGCCGTTGGCTGGGCGATGTTCAAGGTGAGCGGCTTGTTCCAGTGGAGCATCTCGAAGGTCGTCGCGGACGTGGCCCCTCGCTGGCGCTTCTCAAGCTCCGCGAGGATGGCGGCAAGCGGCACCACCGCTGGGGGCCCCTTCTTCAGAACGTCTCGCAGGTAGCGGATGCGAGCGTTCGGGCTCTTGCCCCGGATGAACTCGTTGAAGAGCAAGAAGTACAGCATCGCCCGGAGGTTCTTCCGCTGGTCATCGGGGACGGAGCCCTTGGGCTGCCGGCTCAGGAAGTAGACCATCGGAACCAGCGTGTTCACGGGCAGTAGCTTGGCCGTCAGGATTCGGGCGTCCGCAGAACGGCAGAAGTCGATCGCCGTCTTCAAAGCGGTGCCCATCGCCGAGAACTTGGGCTCCATCGAGTCCCAGTGACGGTCGATGACGGCCACGTCGGCCTCGATGGGTACGTCGGCCACAGTGAGTAGCGCGAGGATCAGGAAGTCCTTGTCGATGCCGAGTTCGCCCACCTTCGCAACCTCCGCAAGGAGTGCGTCGAACTTCCCTCGGGCTGCGACCCACTTGGTCTTGATGAGGGAGAACATCAGGTCTGAGCGGCTGAGCTTTGTGCCCCCCTGGTTGACGCGGACGAAGATTTCAAGGACGTGCTCCAAGGGCATCGCCTGGTCGGCCTCGTACACCGTGTCGTCGATGGTCTCGACCGGAACGATCTCCTCCCTCAGGAACGCTCGCAGCATCTTGAGGTTGTCCTCAGCCAAGTCGGCTTCATCGCCTTGAAGAGGAACGGCTTGGACGACCTTGCGGATCTCGGTCTTCTCGCTCTGCACGGGCCAGCGAACGATGTCCGCTACGCGCACGAGCCGCTTGGGCCGGTTCGACTCGTCATCATCCCTCCAGAACTCGAAACGGTAGCCCCGGCCGATGGAGTCGTCCTCGGGAGCAGCAGCGCCCTTCGGGCCGCTCGTGATGTTGAAGAAGAGCCTGCGGCCGTCGTACGTCCCGAAGATCGCCACGTAGAGGGACTGAAGACGCTGCTGGCCGTCGAGGACCATCCGCATCTTGTGCCCCTTGGGCTTGACCTTCGTGACGAAGGTCTGGCCCTTCGTGTAGTCGGTGACGAACTCCCGGTAGACCACCTCCAAGAACTGGGTGTTCCAGAAGAGCAGGAGGCCGAACGGGTAGCCGCGCATGATCGAGTCCATGAGCAGCCGGATGTCCTCCTCCTTCCAGACGAAATCTCGCTGGAGGTCGGGAAGGGCAACGTCCCCGTTCTTGATGTCGTTCAGGAGGCTGAGGATGGAGGCGGTCTTGGGCGTCATCGTGTGGCCGTGTCGGAGTCTTGTTTGCTGACGGTGGTCGCGAACGGCAGCATCACGCCGAAGGGCACGCTGAACAAGACCCGCGTCAGGACAACAGCAGGGCCAGCGACGCCTTGAGCTTGGGGATGTGCTCGCCCTCGTGAATCCGGGGCCACGGGTTCTTCTCCGTGTCGCCCTTCCGCATGACGATCCCCGGGTGGGCAAGATGTACCGCTTGCACCTCGACGGAGCCCACTTGAAGGGGCGTGATTGCCGGGCCAAGGAGCGTGTTGCGCTTGTTCTGGCTCTTCACCCCGCGTAGGAGGCCGGCGATCTCGGTCCCGAGCGTCATCACGAGACGGGGGTTCGCGACGAGTAGCTCACGTTCGATCCAGCCGATCGACTTCTGGGCCAGGTCTTCAAAGCGCTCACGCTCGTACCCGGTCGGGACTGGTGCCCCAAGTCGGCCGTACTTCTCGCGGTGCCCCTCTTTGAAGAGGAAGACCTTCACGATGTCGGTTATCCAGCAGTCCCGACGGTCGAGGCCAAGGGGATCGAGGTAGAACTCCTTCAGCTCGTCCGCTGACTTCTGCGTCCGCACACGCCCGCCGTCGAAGTACCGTTCGGGCTCGAAGGGGCCCAGGTTGTCTCCTACAGGAACGTCGTTCTCCCCGGAGACGGACTCGAAGCGAGCGGAGGGGTAGGCCCCGAGGATGAAGACGCCGCCGACCGCAGTGTCCAGCGGCACCACAGGGCGAAGGCGGGCTCCGCCGTAGTACCGGGGGTTGGAGTCGAGTCCGACGCTCCTGGCGTAGTCGGCGAGCATGGCCTTCTGAAGTTGGGCGATCGGGTCTGTCATGGTCACCCCCTCCCGGAGCCGAGTAGGCTTCGGAAGAGCCTGTCCGCCTCATCGCGGAGAGGCCCTGTGGATGGCAGCCAGTATCGGTGAAGCCGGCCGTTCTCGACCACGAAGAACCTCACCTTCCGCCGCGTCAGGCTCATCGCAGCGGCCGTCTTCGCCACGGCCTCATGCGCCTGCTGGGCCTCGCGGTCTCCGTCCGAGGTCACGGGAGCCTCACCCAGGACGAGGTTCTTGATGGCTCGCTCGATGCCGTCCGGGTGGTTGTGGACGTGGATCACCTCCGCGTTGGGCGTGGCCTCGATGTGCCCGCGGACCTGCGCCTGGACGCTCACGGGCAGACCGACGGATCCCACTCGGCCTTTGCGGACGAAGACCTCCTTCACGAACGATCTTTGGGCCACGGTCCCGAGCCCGACGACCGCCCACTCTTCGGGGCGTTCAACGAGGAGCCGATGTGCTGCCGCGAGGAAGGCAGCTCGACCGGGTGGACCTGGTAGCCGCACCCATTCCGACGACTCGTGCGACCGCATCAGCAGAGGCAGGAGCTTGCGGGCTCGCTTCCGGTCCTCCCGCCGGATGGAGACGGGCTCGTCAAGAGCCCGCTCCACTTCGGAGACGACCTTGTTGACGACGATCTCCGGAGCCTTGCTCAGGAACGTCGAGACGATCCGGTTCAACATGATTAGGTCGACCTCACGAGAACCGCTTCCAGGGAAGCGCCTGAACCGGGACCTTCGCCAGGAACCGCACGATGTCCGGACGGCCCCAGAAGGTCGGCCGCCCTCGGCCATCCTGCGCCATCAGGACGATCGGCACCCCCGGGAAGTGGGTGCCGAAGGCGCCAATGGCCTCCCTCCGGGAAGAGTCGGACGAGACCACGTGCCCCTTCACCACGACGACGGCGAAGGTAACACCTTGCTCGCGAACCAGGGCTGCGTCGAAGCTCATGGTCATCTCCTCAGGCGTACTCGGGGAGAGACCCGAGGTTGTCGGCCTTGATCGAGTTGTTGTCGGTGCGGAGGTATTTCTGCCCCTGGAGGGTGATGACGCGCACGTCTTCGCCCTTGGTGAACTTCCCCTCCCGGGAGTAGACCGTGACGAACGTCCGCCCCTTCTCGATGGCCGCCACCACGTCGGCCCGGGCGGCCTTCTGCGGGTCGCCGAACTTCTCGCCCAGGTCCGGCCGCACCTCGACCTCGACGATCGCCGTGTGGTCACGGTTGTACTTCACTCGAAAAACGCCAAAATCAGCCCACTTCGCCATGAATGCCTTTCGTCACCGGGGGGATGAATATCCCCGGCCGATGCGGTAGAGGTCGGATCCACGGCCGTTTGGCGGTCGGCGAAACTTTTTTCTCGACGGACGCTAACGACCAGGAGAACCGACCTCTTGCTGGGGGAGAGCAAGGCAGAAACGACGGCCATCAAGACCGAGGACGAGCTGTGGAGGCACGTCTTCAAGCGGCTTGTCGTCTGGACCGCAAAGAGCCACCGCATGAACCCAGCAGACGCCGAGGAGACCGTTCAGGAAGCCATCCGCCTGTTCTTGAAGGCAGGGGGGCAGGCGGACCCCGCCGATCCCCGGGCGTTGCTCCTCGCGCTCGGGAGCAAGGTGAACGGCATCGCGGTCAACCGGCGACGGAAGAAGGCCGAGCTGGCGGTCCGGCTCACCGACGATGGCTCTGAGGCCGAGCCCGATCGCCCCTCCAGCCCGGAGGAGCGAATCGTTGATGCTCAGGTGGCACGCAAAGCCGTGTCGACCCTGCTCGATCGTGTCGGTGACGACCAGGTGGTCACCGACATCATCATGCAGACGAGCGATGGGGTCGAAGATCCAGCCGACCAGGCCAAGGCCATCGGCTGCGGCATCCGGGACGTGTACAACGGCCGGCGCAGGCTGAAGACGCACGTGGATGCGGTACGCAAGCTCATGGAGGGCTGGTGATGGCGACGAAGGGCAAGACCGAGAAGGAGCTGTGGCAGGCTCTTGAAGGCCTTGATGCGGACCTTCTTGACCCGGAGCTGCCTGAGTCCGCTGTCGACGACGAGCTGAAGGCTCTCGGGGTCGACCCGCTGGCGCTCGCGAAGAGGGCGAGCGAGTTCGTTGCCGTCGTGAAGGAGGAGGAGCGGCTGTCATGGCAGGAGCGTGCCCAGCAGAGTCGTGCCCGGCTTGAAGCCCTCGCCGCCGGCTCCAAGGCGAACGTGCCGTCGGACATGGGGCGGCAGGCCATGTTGCTCAGGCTCGACGAGCTTCGGAAGACGGACCCGAACGTCGGCACAGCGATCAAGATGGCTGCCCGCAAGCGCAAGCCAGAGGAATCCACCGACGACGAGCTGAGGGCCCTCTTGGAGGAGATGGAAGCTCTGCGGGCGATCGAGGGCTCCGGGCGGGAGTGAACGCAGATGCCTCGTAGTCCGCATCCGGCAGCCGTCGCGAGCGCCAAGGAGTTGGTGGCCCGGCTTCGGATCCGGCACCCGAGAGAGATCGACATCGAGTTGATCGCGGCCGACCTCCGCATCCTGGTCCGAAAGATGTCCTTGCAGCACGAGGAAGGGCGTCTCCTTCGGACGGCCACCCACGGCATCGTCAACGTCAGCAGTGGTGCCTACACCTCGAACAAGTGGCGGTTCGTCGTGGCTCACGAGATCGGCCACTTCATCCGGCACCCTGAGAACGACAACTACGAGGCCTGCACTCGGGGCGACCTGTCGAACTACACGGGCACGGGCCGGGAGGCCGAAGCGAACGACTTCGCCTCCGAGCTGTTGATGCCCGAGGTCCTCTTCAAGAAGCGGTGCGATCGAAATCGACCGAGCCTTCGGGATGTAGGCGAGCTTGCCGAGGAGTTCAGCACGTCGTTGACGGCAACAGCCCTCCGATTCATCCGGTTCGCCCCCGAGCCGTGCGCCGTCGTCCACTCGACGAACGGCTCCGTGGACTGGCTCGACTGGACCCCCAACTTCCGGCCAGGGATCCGCAGGCGGACGAAGCTCGACGGCAGGACCTACGCGGGCGACCTGTTCGCTGGCAAGCACGTGGACGATCGGCCGAGTCAGGTAGATGGAGACTCCTGGAGCGACTCCCCCTGGGCGGCCGACATGGACCTCTTTGAGCACTCCCGGAAGGTGAGCCCCAACTCGGTGCTCACGTTCCTGTGGCACAAGGCGTAGTTCACGATGCTTGGTTGAGGGGCATTCAGCTCGCCCGTCGTTGAACGGTGCGGCTCCTTCACATCCCCCTTGTACGTCTTCGTGGCCTGGCCTCCGGGTGCCCGGATCTTCTCGATGCCCTCCGGGAAGAGGTCGAAGCCGACCGCGACCCGACCATCAGGGTCCTCCGGGTCGTGGGCGGAGGCGGAACCCCGCGGTGGTACGTCTCCGTCGGGCAGCGGGTTCTACCGCTCGACTCCACGAACCTGGTTGCCATGTCGGCAGCGACCCCGGTCTTCATCGTGGACCTGCTGCAAGACCTTCAAGAGGAACTCGCGCCGGTCTTCGCCGAGGACGGCATGATGGATGCCGTGGAGCGGGCCGTTCCCTTCGTGCGGGGCTTCAGGCCAGGAAAGCCTTCGTGAGCACGAGCACTGCTGTCGTCTTCGCGTTCCCTTCCCGGGAGGTCCTGCGGGCGATCCGAGTGCTGGAAGGCCGCAGTCGCGGACTGGAGGCCGAGCTAGCAGCCTCGGTCCTTGTACAGGCGATGGCGGCAGGCGACTGCGTTCCATCTTGGACGCTGACGCTGCTCCTCTCAACGATGCTGCAAAGCGAAGGCCCCTTCGCCCTCCGACTGGCCGAGAGCCTCTCTGTCTTCGATGACGTGCTCGACATCCTTGTCGTCGGTCACCAGCTCGTGATGAGCAACAAGCCGCACGACAGGCACCTCGGACTCCGACTTCTGCGCCGACTTCGGTGAGAAGTCTTGCAGAAAGCCGGGCGGTGCGAGACGGTTGAGGTGCGGGTCCCGACCTGAAGAGCCATGTGGACGACGAAGAAGTTCCTCATCTGGGGCAAGACGTACCCCGAGTTCTCAAAGACCTACTACGAGACCGTCTGCACCGGAGCCGTGGACGCCGAGACTGGCCGGCTCGTACGCATCTATCCGGTCACGCTGCGCTACATGAAGGAACCGTTCAAGGCGTACGACTGGATCGAAGTGGAGGCAGAGCGAAACACGTCCGACTTCCGGCCGGAGAGCTTTCGGATTCGCCAAGACACCCTGAAGGTCGTTGGGCACATCGACACGAAGAAGAAGGGGGATTGGCCCGAGAGGCGACGGTGGATCCTGGGCCCCAAGAACGTGTTCGCTTCGGTGGAAGCTTTGCAGGCGGCGGAAGCCGCGGATCACACCTCGCTCGGCCTCATTCGGCCGAAGGAGATCCGTCGGGTCTACATGCGAAAGAAGCCGGATGCGGAGCGCGGCGAGTGGGACAGGCAGCGGGCAGCCGCCCTCCAGCAGAAGGAGCTGTTCGTCGATGCCGAGACCGAGACCCAGGACCTTCAGTACATGCCAGTGCAATACCGGGCGTGTTTTCGCTGCGATGACCCCAACTGCAAGACCGAGCACGATCTGTCGATCCTGGACTGGGGCGTCTACGTCCTCAGCCGTCGCGAGTACGCAGCCCGAGGTCCGGCCATGGCCGAGCAGAAGGTCATCGAGAAGATCGAGGAGCTGCTGGACCCCAGCAAGCGGGATCCGTTCTTGTTCCTCGGGAACACGAAGGGCCACTCACAGAGCTTCATGATCGTCGGACTCTTTCACCCGCCGATAGAGCCTGCACCGAGGGTCGCGGAGCCCCCGAGGCAAGGCTCGCTCTTCTAGCCTACAAGTGTCGAACCTTGCGCTCTGGGTGCCCTCGCAGCAGGCGATCGATCAGAACGGAGCGGTGACACTCGGACGGGCGTTCCTCAAAGCACAAGAGGGCTGCCTTCGTTCCGGCGATGGCCTTCTCCACCTCGCGGAGAACCTCGGGGTGGTGGTCGACGTGGCCAGCGTAGAGCCGAAGGCAGGTCTCGATGTCTGCCTTCTGCTCGCGGAAGGGGTTCCCCGCCACTCGGAGGTGTACGTACTCGATGTCGGCAGCGGCCAATGCTTCGCTCAGCGAAGTCTTCGAGAACCCCTTGCGTCGAGATAGGGGTAGCTCTCGGACATCCACGACCCTCCGAATGCCGGCGTCCCGAAGTACCTCGATGAAGTCGGTTAGGGTCCGTCCCGCGTAGCCGATGGTCCACACGGAGTTGGGCTTGGCTATGGCCTTCCCGGTCTTCCTGCTGATGACGCTGGTCGTCATCCGACCACCTCCAAGAACTCCGCCACGACGCGGATGTCCCCGTCCTTCGGCGTAAACCGCCTGGGCTTGAAGTCGGGGTTGTCGGGGCGAAGCTCGACCTCCTGGACGCCCCCGTCACCAGTGAACTTGGTCACCTTCCAGCGCTTCAGGGTGTAGCGCCCGCCGGTCTCGGGATCCGTCTCCTCCCGGAACTGGACCACGACACGACGACCATCGAGTGCAGCTCCCGAAGGGGCGGTCCCAACGGGGAACATCCGGAAGAGGCCCATGCTCCCGTCCGGGACTCCATCCTCCATCGAATGACCGACGACACGGGCCACGAAGGTCCGCTTGTCCAGGTGCCGGGACGAGTGGACGCGAGCCCACCCCAGAGGCTCGGGCGACTGCTCCGGGGAGAAGCCCCCGGCAGCAACGGCGAGGTCGTAGACGGGGACGGCGGTCTGGTACTTGTCGGCGTCGGGCACCGAATCCAGGACGGTCAGGGCGGGTCCCGCTGGAGGCTGTGACGCTCCCTTTGGAACCAGGGGCAAGCCCTCGTGGTGCCGCAGCAGGTGGGCGATCTCGTGGGTCGAGCGCTGCTCCCACCACGTGATGTCCTTCCGGTCGTCGGAGGGGTTCTCGATGAGGAGCAGGTAGTGCCACGGCTCCGAGTCGTACTCGGTGAGTAGCTCGCAGTACCGGCGGCCACGTCGGGCCTTCACCTTGTCGCGATCATCGAGGCGCCCCTTCACCTCAATGATGAAGTTGTGGAAGACCTCGCCGATCCTCGCCCTCACGATGAAGTCGGGGAAGTACCTCGACGTGTAGCCCTGCCAGTCGTACTCGATGGAGTACCCGACTCCGGAGCGATGGTTGTAGAGCCAGCCAACCACGTCTTCGGCTTGGTCCAAGAGGGCCGCGACCCGAAGTTCGTCGGCACTATCGAAGGCGGCCGAGGTGAAGGCGCTCTTCTTGAGGTTCGGCAGGACGTTCTTCTTGAGCGCCTGGTAGCCCCGGATTTCGGCTGCTCGGCGCTTTGAAAGCACCGCCTCCGACGAAGGTCTTTCGGCCGTCAGCGCCTCGTGGAGGACCGGCAGCAGCGCCTTCTTGACGGGATCGATCACCTCGGGGCGAGCGAGATTTCCCAACGCCACACGAGCGTCCCCAGGCTCGATCACCTTGTCGAAGGACAACGGGATGCCCATCGGGATCGCGAACGTCTTCCGCTCTAGGAACTGCTGCACCACGCCCTTGACCGCGGTCTTGTGCTGGTAGCTCGTCCGCAGATCCTTCAAGAGCGGAATGGCGTAGGCGACCTCGACCACGTGATCGAAATCTCGGTAGGACGGGTTGGCCGGGAGCGTGAAGGTCTGCCCTTCAAGCTCTGCATGGTCGAGGGCCTTCTTCAAGTAGGTCTGGATCTGGGTCTCGGCGATCTCTTCAAGCCACGGGACCTTGGGCGTGAGCGGCGGCACCTTGGAGATGTCGAAGTTCTTCCTCCAGTCCGCCTGGGCTTGGACGAGGCCCTCGAAGCGCACGAGTCGAACGTCATTCGCCGAGCGAGCTTCCTCGTCCGGGTTTGGCGTGATCGGCACGTACTCTCGCGCGTGTTCGATCTCGTCCGATGACTTCAGCTCGATGATGTCGCGGATCTGGTCGAGGATCGCCCGGAAGGACGGATGCTCGATGACGAAGAGGTCTTCCGAGTGAAGCGTGGCCTTCCCGTTGTCGTCGATGTCTGGGGCGTGCATCTTCCTGAGCCCACGCCCGAGGGTCTGCTCCGTGAGGGTCCTCGAATCGCAAGGCCGAAGGGGGACGATGACCTTGACATTCCGCACGTCCCAGCCCTCCTTCAACATCATGACGCTGACCACGACGTTGTAGGGGTTGGGCACCATCACCGGGCGCCCGTCGTCATCCACCGTGTCTTCGGGATCCGGGATCTCGTCCGCATCGATCGCGTTGACGGCTTGCCGAACCTTCTCCCAGTCAGCCTCGTTCTTCTCTTCTTTCTCGCCGATGTGGATCTCCACGACCGTCGACCGCGTGATGCCGTCATGCCCCTTCTCGACGAAGAGAGTCTCGTTCGTCTGCGGGTCGACGTAGCCCTTGGGCACCAAGTGTGAGAGGTCCTCGCGCGTGGGCTCACCGAAGCTCAAGAAGTTGGCGACCTCGCGGGCTTCGTTCCGATCGTTGCAAAGGACGAAGAGCAACGGCTTCCGGGGATCACCCTCATCTCGGAGCTGGTCTCGAACCTTCTTCCACCTCTCGATGCCGGTCGCGAGGAGGTTGCGGTACTTCTCCCAGGCGTTGGGCTGCCCATCGCGGATGAGGGGCTCTGGCTCACCGGTCTTCTTGTTCTTGACGACCACCCGCTCCATGACCGGCTTCTTGACGATGCCGTCGGAGATGGCCTCGGCCAGGCCGTAGTGGACCGACGTGTGTCGGAACGGATCGGCCTGCTTGAACTCGGTCTTTGTCCCCTTCTGCTTCGACCCCTGTTCTTCAAAGAGCGTGGCCGACAGGTCGACTTGAAGCGCGACCTTGCCCGGGTGGGCGTCGTCGCCATTGAGGCGCCGGATGCATCGGATCCACGCCATCGCCGTCTCGGCGTCCTCGCCCGAGACCTTGGCCTTCTCCTTCACCTTCTGCTCAAACTTCGCGTGGCCCGTCTCGTCCCACACGTGGTGGGCTTCGTCGTTCAAGATGAGGAGCCCGCGGGAGTTCTTGAAACGCTCGATGAGGGGGGACTGCACTGCCTCCAGCCGGTCAGGATCCTTGTCCTCGAAGAGCAGATCGAGCTGACGATCTCCCGTGAGGGGGGCTCGCAGATCGGGCGCGTCGTCCCGCGTGCGCAAAAGTTGATGGTAGTTCGTGACGACGAGAGCGCCTTCATCCGGGTCCAACGTCCTGGGGCAGGTCTCGGGCGAGTAGACCTTCAAGTTCCAGATCGACTCGAACTCGCTGGGCACCACCGGGTCGGACCAGAAGACCGACGGCTTCCCGCTCGGAGGAGAGAAGTCCAGGAGCAGCCGGTCCCTGACGAAGAGGCCGGGGGCGATGAGCACCGAGTGGCGCCCGAAGCCGAGGCCGGCAGCGGGCTCTCGGACGGCGTTCAAGTACGCCCAGGCGATGATGAGGCTCATCATCTTCGTCTTGCCGGAGCCCGTCGCGAGCTGACCTCCGAGCTTGGCCCAGGGGTCACGTTGATCGCCGAGGGGATCGACCCCGGCAAGCTCGTAGAGCTGCTCGGTGCGTCGGACACCCCGCACCTCGTAGAGGTAGATGAAGGTCTCGACCAGCCGGCGCTGATGCGGCCAGTATTTGAAGGCGAAGCTGTGAGGCGGGACGCCGACCGTGTGCGGCTCCCTCCTGAACCAGTGGAGCAGAAGTGAGAGGCTCGTCTCGGTGAGAGGCTTCTCCTTGTCGTTGTTCGGCTCGTACCTCGGTGGAGCCTCCGGATACGGATCCGCGGCGACCCCGAGCTGGAAGCCACGCCACTCGTCGACCAGGCGTCGGACCTCGTAGATGACCTTGGCCTGGCCCTTCAAGTCGGCCCCGGTTCGCTTTGACGGCGGCGGCTTGGAGGGAGCCATCAGCGCACCTCCACGACGACAGCGGCGATGCCGTCGTTTCCGAACACGTCGGTGACCCTGGCAGCCACGCGGTAGTGTCCCGCCTCTTGGTACTTGTACTCGGCCGTGAGGACGAGCGGCTCGGTCTCCTTGCCCTTCCTCACACGGAAGGACTGCCAGTCGGTTTCAAAAATCGGCTTGCCGTCTGCTCCGACACGTCGACCGTAGTCCCAGTCGACCGCCCAGAAGTCGATGAACTTCTGCCAGCTCGTCGCTTTCGCGAGCCACTTCTCCAGCTCCTTCTGGCGGGCGTCCCACTTCTCGATCTCCGCCTTCGCCTTCTTCTTCGCCGCGGGGGTCATGCCGTCGGTGATCGGCTTCAACACGGGCCGCTGGCTGGCGAGGAAGCTCTCGATGTCGATCTCGCACCGGTCCAACGTGACGCTGGCCATGCGGCCCGACACCTTGGAGCTGAGCAAGATCGAGAGAGGGGCGTAGAAGGCTGGGATCGCCATCGACTCGATCGGCATCTCCGGGTTCACCCGGGCCAGCTCAAGCCGCCTGCGCACTTCGTCGATGGCGCTCGCCGGGATGATGCGGATCGTCATCGTCACCCCGGTGACCTTCTTGATCTCCTCCTTCTCGCTGGTCGAGAGGGTGTCGAAGTCGGCCGAGAGGACCGTCACGCTCTTCCGGTCCGTCCTCTGGGCCTCCCGGGCGATGCTCCAGACCTGCGTCGAAGACACAGGACCGTCGAGGGGCCCGACGTGAACCCAAGATGCGCCTTTGCGACCGTGAAGAAGGGGAGAGTGGCTCGTGACCTCCCCACCGAACACCTTGATCATCTCGTCGCGGTACTTGGTCCGCTGCGTCTGGAAGTCCTGCCAGGCCTCAGCCCGCTGGTAGACGCCGACGTTCTCGACGGAGAAGGGGCGAACCACGAAATTCTGTCGGCTCTTTTGGGGCCTCTCCTTCCGTTCGATCGTCCCACACTTTTCGCACTCGATGTAGTCGGCGACAACACGCTCCGGCGGCTTCGGCTGACCATGGAGCTGAATGAGCCGCTTGCGGCCAAGGTGGATCGCGTACTTTCCGTTGTCGATCCCGATCCATCGGCGACCGACCCTTTCGGCTGCCTCACACGTGGTGCCCGACCCAGCGAAGCAATCAAGCACCACGCCATTGGGAGGGCACGAAGCTCGGATGATCCGGTCAAGCAAAGCGACAGGCTTTTGCGTCGGATATCCGAGTCGTTCACCGGCTGTTGGGGAGAGCACGATGTCAGTCCACACGTCTTGCGCAGGCGGTCCCTCGGCCTCGTCCAAGTATTCCATTAGTCCGTCTTTTCGCGGCCGGCCGTCCTTCTGAAGGAGGATCCGGCCCTCGGCGTACAGGCGCTCCAACTCGTCGATCTTGAAGCGCCACTGCCGGTCGCTACCGGGGTGGGTTCCACGCCAAAGAATCGTGCGCGTCTCGGAGAAGTGAGGCGCCGTCAGGTTTTCAGCGCGGTATCGACGGCCGCGAGCGTCGACGTACTTGTAGCGGCTGACCTGCTCGGGCGAGTACTCACCGTGAACCGGGGCGAAGTAGTAGTTGGTCCGATCGAGAGCGTAGAAGAGCAATCGATCGTTGATTCGGCCGTACTGCTTGGGGTCGTTGTGGGCGGAGGTTCGTCGCCATACGACCTCGTTCCGGAAATTCTCGTACCCGAAGATTTCGTCCATCAACACCTTCACGTAGTGAACGGCGTGCCAGTCGAGATGGACGTAGATGCTGCCCGTGGGCGAAAGCAGATCCTTCAGCAGCAGTAGCCGGGAGCGGAGCATCGACACAAAGCTATCGAGGCCCTGCCGCCAAGTGTCCCGGTAGGCCAGGATCTCGACCAGGCTAGGCTCCTTCCTTGCCTCGACCTCGGCTTCTTCGTCGAGTTCGATCTCGATAGCGTTGTCGGCGAGGAAGTCACCCTGCACCATGAAGGGGGGATCGATGTAGACCAGATCGACCCTGCCCCTGTAGCGGTAGTCCCGGGTCACCGGGTCCCGCTCATCGAGGAGGGTCTGGAGAGCAACGAGGTTGTCGTTCGTCCAGATGAGGCGGTTCGGCGGTAGCTCATCGCTCCGGGACTTCTGGATGCCGGCCGTCACGCCTGGAAGTAGGTCGTCGGCGGCTTGCGCCTTCCCAGGTCGAACGATCTCGACCACCTGCGTCGGCACCGAGACGGCCACCTCGCGCCGGTCCATCCCCTGCCATGCGAGCCTCGGCTTCCTGGGCTCCACGTCGAGAGTGAGCGTCCGGTCAGACGGCTCCTTCACCCCGTTGCTGGACGACTTCGACGCTGTGGTGGCCGTGCTGGTGGGCGTCTTCGTCGGGTTCGTCGTGGCCATGGCGGCCCCGAGGCTACTGGAATGATGATCAATGTTCTAGTAGGTTGGCGATCCGTGACGACCCGACGAACAAAGAAGGCGCCCGTCCTCCTCACCGTCCACGAAGCCGCCGATCTGCTCGGGGTCAGCGCTCCGACGCTTCGGAGGTGGGACGCCCTCGGGAAGTTCAAGGCGAGGCGGCACCCGATGAACCGCTACAGGATCTACCGCGAGGAGGACGTGCTTCGACTCCGCGACCGGATCGAGAAGGGGGTCGCGGCATGACGCAGATGAACAACGTCTCGCTCACGTACTTCGTGGACTTCGTGCTGAAGGCCGGCACCCCGAAGATCACCGTCGTGAAGGAGTTCAAAGGTCGCGACGAGTACGACCCGCAGACGGACTTCTACAAGTTGCTCCGTGAGAAGACCGTCGAAGTCTTCAGGTCGGGCGGCTCGGTCGGGGCGATGGAGTCCTGGGCTGGCGGTGTCCACGAGAAGAAGCGAGCGGCCTACCTCGCCGTCGTCGCCGGCCTGAAGAAGTTCGTCGGCCGTCGGGAGTACGAGTGGTTCGACCCACCCCGGGAGAACTTCACGCTTGGATCGATCACGTTGAACGTGAACCCCGAGCTGGGCCTGAAGATCGAGGGCGTCCCGCACGTCATCAAGCTCTACTTGAAGGATGATCCCCCGCTCGTGAAGAACCGCGTGCAGCTCATCCTCCATGTGCTGGAGAGGGCGCTCTCCAAGAAGAGCAAGGGCCACACGTTCGCCGTCCTTGACGCTCGCAAGGGCAAGCTTCACCCGATCGGGTCGGCACCCGGGGGCATCGACGCCCTCCTTGTCGGCGAGGCTGCTGCGTTCAAGGCCATGTACGACACCATCTAGAGCGGCCGGGGCGTAACCGCTCTTTCAATCGGTCCCACCGCTGTAACCGGTCTTCTCAAGTTGAAGAAGTCACACCCGAGCCGTCGTACCTCCATGAAGGCGATCGGCTACATCCGGGTCAGCACCATCGGGCAGGTCGAGGGGGAGGGCCTCGGTGTCCAACGGGACAAGATCGCCGGGTGGTGCCGCTACCAGCAGATCGAGCTGTCCGAGACCCACGAGGACGCCGGCATCTCCGGAGCCTCGATGGACCGCCCGGGTCTTCAGCAGGGGCTTGCCAGGGTGTTGGAGCTTGGAGACCAAGGGGTCTTCGTCGTGGCCAGGTTGGACAGGCTCGGCCGAAACGCGATCGAGGTCCAGGTGACCCTTCGCGATCTTCTTGCCCGAGGGGTTCGTGTCGTCGCCATCGCGGACGGCATCGACACCTCCAGCGGCATGGGGAGCAGCATCGTCAAGTTGCTGGTGTCGATCCTTTCGTCCTTCGCCGAGCTGGAGCGCGAGGTCATCCGTACTCGACTGCTCGATGGGCGCAAGCGGGCCCGTCAGGAACGACGGGTCTACGCTGCCGAACCCCACCTCGGACTCCGCGTTCACGACGACGGCGAGACCCTCGTCGAAGCGACCGAGGAGTTGGCAGCCATCCAGCGAGCTGCAGAACTTCGGAAGTTTGGACATTCCTACCGTTCGATCGCCCGGACTCTCGATTCCGAGGGCTTTCGTCCTCGACGAGCCCCAGCCTGGCAGGCCGCAGTCGTCCGGAGGATGGTCCTTCGGGAGCCTCAGGCCTCATGAAGGACGAACTGGACTGCACCCACCCGGGCTCGCACCAAGCGCCGATTCCCGTCAGGGGTCACGTCGGCCAGGCCGGCCTCAACGAGCCGGGCGACGTGCAGGCTGGCTGTTGCTTGGTGGATGCCGACGAGGGCTGCCAGCTCCCCGACCGTCCGGGATGTTCGGGTTACCGCACGCAGCATCTCGTACCTCGTCCGGCACGAGAGAGCGAAGGCCACGACGATCGGGTCGGGGGTGTCCACCTCGATGGGTTCGCATCAATACTCCACCGACGGACCCATCCATCCGGGCCATCTTGGTGAACGGCTTTGTTCCTCGCCCAGGTCGTCCTGGAGCGCGTGAGGGGTGAGCTTACGGGGGCTACGACCGCTTGAAGTATTCCTTGAGGGCGGCTGCGATCAGGTCCGACGGACGCATCTCCCGAGTCACGGCCTCGATCCGAAGTTGCTTCTCCAGTTCGGGCGGGAGGTAGACCGTCATCTGGGCGACGACCTCACCCGTGCGGCCCCGCTCGCGAACGTTGCCACGACGACTGACCACCTTGGCCTTCTTGACGGGCTCCTTCTCCTCACGGGGTTCGGGCTTGGATGCTGCCCCAGCCACGAAAGCTCGTGCAGCTCCAGAGGGGCGTCGGGGTGTCACCTTAGTCGGCGTCTTCATGTCCTTGTCCTTCAAGTTGGGTTCGGAGTTCCTCAACGAGGGAGCTGAACTCCTTCGCCGCATCGTCGGCACCCGGCATGGTCGTGACCCCGAGCCCGGCAGCCATAGCGTCTCGGTAGGCGACCCGGTTGATGAGCTGCTGGTACAGGACGGTGACGCCCCAGGCGGCGAGGTCGTCCCGGAGACTCTTGCCAGCCCTTGTCGCTCGTTGAACGCGGGTCTGGATGACGAACGCCTTCAGGCTCGGGTTCGCTGTCCGAGCTTCCTTCACGAGGTCGGTCGACTCGGTGAGGGCCCACATTTCTGCTGCTGAAGCCCCACACGGGAGGATCACCACGTCGGCGACGACCAGGGCCGCCCGTTGCACTTGTCCAAGCTCGGAGGGGAGGTCGACCAGCACGATGTCGTGCTCTTCAGCCAGCTCGGGGATGCGGTCGAGGAGGACCTCCGCCTTGGTCTCACGGATGAAGACCGGGGTCGGATGGCCAGCCTCGGCCGCCGTGTCTACCCAGGTGGTGGCCGTGCCCTGAGGGTCGGCATCCACGAGTGCGACGGACTTCCCGAGGCGAAGGTACTCAGCCGCGAGGCTCACCGCCGTGGTGCTCTTGCCGGTGCCGCCTTTCTGCCCGCCGAGGACGATGATCACCCCCGAAGCCTAGGACGGAATTCCAACCTGTCAACCTTTGGAAGGTTGGAACTTTTCTTTCCGGGGTGTCGAAGGCTGCGGTGTAGCTCCGAGTGCGGACCGTGCGGCGAATGCGGGACCGCACGGATCTACTTGTTCGCCACCAGGAGCAGCATGAGCCACAAGACCCCCGAGTTCGTCGAGCTGAGGATCCCGCTTCCCCTGGCAACGTGGAAGGCCTTCATCGAGTACAAGGCCCCTCGTCGCCTCTGCTGGCCGGAGGTTCTTGCCCGAGCTGTCGAGGCGCTTGTCCGTGCCGAGGCCGATCAGGTCCGGATGGACGCTGAAGGGACCGAGGGGACCTGACGTGCCCCGACGACGTTGGTTCCAGGAGCGAGGGGAAGCCGCTCATGCGTCCGTCCTTGCCGGCATCGAGAGCGTCTTCGGCCCGGTCCAGCCCGTGGTCGTTGATCGCCCCGGCGAGACAGGTCGGGACCAACCGGTACTCGGACTTCACCAGGATGCTTGTGAGGCCCTACCCATCGACGGAGTTGAGGAAGAGGTCGAGAGGGTCTTCAGGCCCGAGCCCCAAGAAGGACCGAGCTGGCGCTCAAGGGTGCGGTCACTGCCCCCGGCCGTCAGGACCCCCGTCCTGACGATCGACGTGCCGATGTACCGCATGGAGTGCATCAGCGAGATCGAGATGAGGCTGTTCGGGTGGACCGACCGGCGACGGTTGGACGACACCTGTCCCGGTTCCACGGTCGCGGTCCCGCCTGCAGAGGTTAGAGTCGCCTACACCCGAGCGCTCTCTGCCGACCGCCGGGAACAGGCCCTCCGTCTCGTCCGGCATGTTGTCGACGAGGTGAAGCGTCGAGGCTTCGTCCGTCGCCTCCTCGATGAACGACGGCAAGCGACGGTCCCCGATGAACCACGCCTGACGCGGGGTGGCATCCACTGCGAGGACCCCGAGGCTCGTACCGAGGCCACCCACGGGGTCCGGTCTTACCTGGAGGCCACTCCCGTCCAGGTTGTCGAGTTCGTCGTCGGCCTCTTGGAGAACCTCGGGGGGAGGAAGGTGACCAACGTCCTCGACCTCACCGCCGGTTCCGGAACCGTCGCGGATGTTGTTGCCGCTCACGGGGGTCGGACGGCTGAACGGGACCTCGGGCCCGTGCGAGATCGAACCCACGCCCTCGACGTTCGGCAGGTTCAACGAGCTGCCGAACCAGGCCGCCTCTTCGACCTCGTGTTCATCCATCCTCCGAGCATCGGGAGGCCCCACCCCGTCGAGATGAACCAAGGACTCGTGCAGGGGGATCTCTCCCGGGTCCATCCCGACGAGTGGGTCGCGGTCGTGGCTTCTGCGATCGAGGGAGCCCTTCGGTTCCTCCAGCCTGGGCACGGGCTCTTGAGCGTCCTAGTCCCCGAGGGGATCCGAGATCACCAGCGAGTTCTTCCCCTCCCCGGCATGGCCGATCGGATCGTCGACCGTCTTCCCGAGGGAGGGTACGTCGTCGATCGACGACAACTACGGTGGGGACGACGTGCCCGTCAGGTCTCGCTGGGCAGGGCTCGCGTTCCCACGGTCCATCTGCTGATCGCTCGGGAGACGTGGCGGTGATCTCGATGGCACACGCCATGGACGAGGCGACCGTCAAGCTCGCAGTCAGCGAGAAGGTCCCTTCGTGCTGGAGAAGGGCAAGCCTCATCCTCACGGGGGCCGACGGGGAGAGCACGTACAGCTTCTTCACGGAGAAGACCGAAGGCGTCCGCGTCGACCTGGTGAAGGAGTTCTTCAAGAGGGGCTGTCCGTGGTCGCCGTTCTTCGTGCAGCCGATCCCCAAGGGAGCCACGTGGAGGAAGGTCGCTGATGACGCACGCAAAGGCGCTTCTCCTTGGTGTCGTGACCGACATGAGAAGATCCGTGTCATCTCGTTCGACGCCCGCGTCGACCACGCTGCCCAGCTCGTGCTGCTCCGGGTTCTCGGCCCCGCTTTCAAGAAGGGCACCCCGAAGATCGTGATCGGGTTCGTCCCCGGCGTGAACCCCTTCGACGCCCTTGTGGGCATCATCGCCGGCATCCAGGGCAGGCCCGAGAAGTTCAGGTTCGCCAAGGCCTTCGATCTCAGGTCCGCGTTCGACATGCTCGACTGGGAGCTGCTCGACAAGGCCATCGACCAACACCTGGGTGAGGTCGTCGGTGATGGCCCTCGGGTTGATCAACACCTCCGTGAAGCTCTGAAGGGTCTCGCCCGGGTCCCCATGCAGCACCGGGACGGAACCCCGGTGGCTCGGGCTCGTGGCGTCCCCCAGGGGGCGGTGCTGTCGCCCTTCCTGTTGAACGTCTACCTGCGGACGTTCGACCACCGGGTGATCCGCCGGCTGCACGACCTGGGCTGCGTCTACTACCGCTACGCCGACGACATGTTGATCGTCGGCCCGACGATCGAGGCGATAGAGAAGGCTTCCAAGGTCCTGAAGACCGAGGTCGAGAGGGTCCGCCTCACCGTCAAAGAGGGCACGGGGAGGACCAGCGACCTCCGGAACCCGACGAACGCCGTCGAGTGGCTCGGCATCGAGTGGAGCCACAAGAGGGCTCGGGTCCCGAGGGCGAGGATCGAGGTGAAGGCAGCCGACCTGCTTCTCCGCCTTCGTCGATGGCGCCTCGAACCACGCGGTCTCGATGTCGCCCTCGGCCAGCTCCGAGAGCACTACAGCTACCTCGTCGGAGACGAAGAGGCGAACAGGGCGGTGGAGTCCATCCGGCGACTCCTCCGGCCCTTCTTGAACGACCTGCCGAAGAAAGGAGCAGGGATCGAGCACATCATCAGGCAGTTGCCCTCGTGGAGGACGGGAGGTTCGACTCAGAGTCGGACTACCCCGGTGGGACATCACCATCGGGTCGGAGACCCACCACGGGGATCAGCCAGCGAACCCACCTGGGAAACTTCCCAGGGACCGCACGAGAAGAGGTCGACTTCCTCCGTCTCTGACACTCCCTTCACGGGGAGGGGTTCGACTGCACCCACGGCGTCATCGACGGGAAGGAGGTCACCGGGGCCCATCCGGGGATCGTCCTTGTCGTCGTCATCCAGTTCGTCGCCGTCGAGTATCGGGTGTCCGCTTGCGGTCGATCAGGCTCCTCAGCTCTCAGATCGGCCGCGACCTGTCCCTCCTCCTCAACCAAAGGGACGGGTGCGCCTCGGCAAGAACGAATCTACACCGGGCGACGGGGATCGGCCCGTGGTCCACGTCGTGGTGCCCACGAAGGGCCGGCATCGGGGGCGGGTCCTGCTCCGCTTCTCCGACCGCCCGAGCGTCATCTTGAACGTGGGGACCGAGAGGAAGTCGTCCGCCGCAATGGTGGTCGAAGGCTACCGGCTCGCGATGATGGCCCTCCCGCAGTTCGCCGGCCTCATCCGGCTGCATGTACGGAACGCCGTCGTCCGCGGTCACGTGTTCTCGCGGTACCACGTGAGAAGCCCCCGCCTCCTCCAGCAGTGGGATCGGCTGCTGCCGCTCCTCGACGAGAGGGTCGAGCTGATCGACATCGTTGATCACGCGGTGAAAGTTGAAGGTCGTCCACCTCGACCGTCCTGAAGATGTGACCCTGGAAGACGACGACCTCGCCGCCCTCATCGATCAGCGCCATCGGGACGACCCCGATCTTCAACGCCTTCGTCGTCGCATCCTCCGGCTCCAACGCCAG
Source organism: uncultured Polyangiales bacterium (assembly GCA_964624885.1). Taxonomy (GTDB): domain Bacteria; phylum Myxococcota_A; class Polyangia; order Polyangiales; family JADJMO01; genus JADJMO01. The sequence goes on from CAZUZY010000029.1 coordinate 36,332, forward strand.
CTCCACGCCCGGGTGGATGAGGACACGTGGCGGGTCTACCTGAGGCTTGAGGAGACCGCGAACGAGCGCAGCTCCTTGCTGGCGACAAAGCTCGCCGCTCGGATGTCGGAACTTCAGAAGTTCTGACGTTCAGACCCGACGCTTGCCCATGTCCATCAGGGTCTTCACGGCACGAACGACCTCATGGACCTGGGGCTCATCCAGGTCGCGCACGAGGGCGACAAGCCGGGCTTCGGCGGGGCGTAGGTCGGGGCCCTTCTTGGAGGGCGACGGCTTCTTGAGCAGGTCGTCGATGGTGACGCCGAGCGCGTGCGCAAGACGCCTGGCCAAGTCCAGACTGGCCGACAGCTTGTTCCGCTCGATCCGGGAGAGGGTCTCGGGGGCGACCTCGGCAAGCTCTCCAAGCTCGGCTTGGGTCAGTCCCCGAAGAGTCCGAGCACGACGCAGAGCAGCACCGATGAGGCGAGGTTGGGCGCGGGTCATGCGTCGAGACCAGCCTCGACCAGGCCGATTCGCCGCGGAACGACGTGTTATGCACGTCTAGTTGTTGATTTGACCGACTTTCAGCGTGAAACTCGGGCTGGAGATCCTCCACATGCGCCACTTCCTGCTCGTCATCGCCCTCTTTACCGTCACCTGCCTCACGGCCTGTACCGACAAGGCCAAGGACGCCCTCGACAAGGGCAAAGCCGCCCAGGAACAGGCCGACTTCCCGGCCGCCCTGGCGGCCTACAAGGAAGCCCAGGCGGCGAGCCCGGACTCACCCTCCGGGAAGGAAGCCGCCACCAAGATCACCGAGGTCGAGAAGGCGCAGAAGCAGATCGACGAGATGACCGAGGGTGTCTCCGGCCTGGCCAAGGCACTCTCCGGCGCCTCGGCGCGAGAGGAGGGGACGCCCGAGTTGATCGACCCGGACAAGCCGGTCGCCATCAAGACGGCGAAGTGCCCCCCGTTGAAGGCAGCCGTGCCCCAGAAGATCGAGGACGTGGAAGGAGGCTACGTCCCCACGAACGACGACAAGAACGTCCCGACGTTCAAGTGCGCGAAGTGGGAGCTGCCGAAGCCGCTCAAGTTCCAGGTCAACGTCACGGGCGACGACAAGGCCATGAAGGTCACCGGAGCCCGGAGGTTCGGCACCAAGGTCGTCGAGGTGACGCTGACCGGCACCTACGATGCCTCGGGCGGCCTCAAGTTCGGCAAACCGGAGCTGGCAAAGCGCTGACCCTCCGAAGGTCGGAAGTTTCGACGTTCTGACTTCGGAGTCCACCGGGCCAGATCATCCAGGCCTCGGTGGTCTCGCCGGGATGGGACCCATTTGGCCCCGGGGCCACCACCACACCACGTGTGTGCCTCGACCAAGTACGCCCGAATCCGCCCTGGCGTCGCCGTCGATGCGGATATTGGGCCGGTTCCGAGAAAGGTTCACCGGTTGACGATCTTCGCATGGGGTACCGGTCTCCGCGGTGTAGGGCGATCATGAACCAAAACTCTGCGCTCACCATCGTCGAGGCGGTGGGCACCTACGGTCTCAGCCTCGGCACGGACATCGACAACTGGCCCGAGTACGTCGCGGCACGGAAGCTCCTGGACGATCCGATCGTCATCCGGCCCATCAACGTCCGCAGCAACTTGAAGGTCGCCACGGGGCTCCAAGCTTGGGAGCGGGAACTGCTGCTGCCCCACATGGTTCGCTTGCTCGATGAGTGGCTCGCCGTGAATGGAGGTGTTCGATGAAGCCCGCCCTCCTCTACGCCCGCGCCCGAACCCCCATCCAGATCCTCGACCAGCTCCAGCAGCTTCAGGCGTTCGCCGAGGACAACGGGTATGCCGTCCTCGGGACCCAGGTCGATGGCGCCGATGGTGGCCCCGGGTTCATCAAACTGCTGGCCAGGGCTGTTCGGCTTGGGGAGGAGGCTACGGTGCTCGTGACCGAGCCGAGCCGTCTCACGAGGGACCTCGGGGTGTTCGACTTCATGATGTTCGTCTTGAAAAAGTGCCGGGTGCAGATCCGCTTCGTGGCGGAGGCCGCATGAAAACGAAGAAGTCGAAGCCGATTGCCAACGTCTACGCCTACGTCCGGGTCAGCACCGTCGACCAGGCCGAGCGGGACCTGTCGATCCCCGCACAGCTCGACGCCATCCGGAAATACTGCCGGGAACGCGGCTACACGATCGTCGAGGAGTTCAAAGAGGAGGGGGCCTCAGGCCGCGACGACAGGCGGAAGGAGTTTGGCCGGATGGTGCAGGCGGCCCTCGCTCCCAAGGCGAACGTGGATGCCATCATCGTCTACCAGACCAGCCGCTTCTTCAGGAACGCGCTCCAGGCTCGCGTCTACAAGGAGCGGCTGAAGAAGGACGGGGTGGCCGTCCTGAGCGTCTGCCAGGAAGTTGCGGACGACGCCATGGGCCGCCTCATCGAGGGCATCTTCGAGTTGATTGATCAGTACGAGTCGGAGATCAACGGCATGAGGACCATGGCGGCCATGCGCAAGAACGCGACCCTCGGCTTCTTGAATGGGTCGAAGGCGCCCTACGGCTTCAACGCCGTCGAGGTCAACGTTGGTGGCGACCGTACGAAGAGGAAGCTCGCACCGAATCTGGAGGAAGCCGAGCTGTTGAAGGAGGTCATGCGGCTGTACGTCGCCGGGGCTGGAGCCAAGGCCGTCGCCGAGACGCTCAACCAGCGGAGCGTCCGCTACCGCAACAACCGTCCGTGGACGAAGAACGTCGTCTTGAAGGTTCTCGAAGATGAATCGTGCGTGGGGACCTACTACTGGGGCAAGACCGATGCCGAGACCGGCGAGGAGAACGACCGGGAGGACTGGATCCCGATCCCCTGCGAGCCGATCGTGCCGAAGGACCTCTTCGCCCTCGTCGAAGAGATCCGGGCGAAGCGCGACCCGAAGAAGTCCCCCGGCCGCCTGTCGTCGAGCCCGCTCTTGCTCGCCGGCTTGTTGAAGTGCGGGACGTGCGGCTCGTCCTACACCTTGGAAAGCAGCGGGAAGGAGGACCCGAACGGCAAGCGCTCCTACCGGTACTACAACTGCTCCAGGTTCTTCCGGGCGGGCAAGAGCCAGTGCCCGGGCCACCGCTACCCGACCGAACGGCTCGAACGGGCCGTGCTGGAGCACGTGGCCGAGCACGTCTTCAGCGTCGAACAGGTCCGCGAGCTGCTGAAGGAGATCGTCGAGGTCAACGGCCTCCTCCGGAAGCGGTCTACCGACCAACGGGACGAGTGGAGGCGGCAGCTCAACGAGATCGACCGGGCTATCCAGAAGTGGCAGCGGAGCTTTGAGGCGAGCAATGCCACCCTCGAAGAGGTTGGGATCGAGCGCTTGAAGGAGCTGCGCAAGCAGAAGGCCGACCTGGAGGAGACGATCAGCAAGGTCGTCCCCATCAGCTCGCCCCCGCCCCACCTCTACAAGACCGAGACGATCGAGACCTTCCGCGAGGGCATCCGGGAGGTCTTCCTCATGGGCACCCACGAGATGACCCGGAACTACCTCCGCATCCTGATCGACAAGATCGTCCTCCACGGGGACGTGGCCGAGGTCGTGGTGCGGACAGAAGGAGCCGCCGCCCTGATGGCTCAGGACGGCGCTTCTCCCGGGACGTTGACCGGTCCCGAGTCGGTTCTCACTTCCGTGAGGGGTTGGCTCCGGAGGCAGGGCTCGAACCTGCAACCCATCGGTTAACAGCCGATTGCTCTGCCATTGAGCTACTCCGGAATGGCAAGGCGGCGGAGCATAGTCGCGCTCCGCCCACGATCAAGTAGAAAACCCACCCATGCCTCCTCCCTCGGCTCCTCGTGGCGGCGCGGTCGCGCTCGCAGGGGCCAAGGCGTGGCTGCTCGTCACCGGGCTCGGGCTCAACGTGGCCCTCCCGCTCGCGGTGGGCCAGTCCGGGTTCGGGGCCTTCAAGCGGGCCACCGCGTTCCTCAACGTCCTCTCCAACGTCGTCGTCGTGGCCTCCATCCAGGGGGTCTCGCGCGCGGTCTCGTACGCGCCCGCGGGCGCCGAGTCCGCCGCCGCTTCGGCCGCGCTGCGGCTGCACGCGCTGGTGGGCGCCGTGCTCTCCCTCGGGTTCTTCCTCGCGGTCCCCGCCATGACCGCGGCGCAGCGGGCTCCGCACCTCGCGCCGGCGCTCCGGGTCCTCTCGGTCATCCTGTTCGCCTACGCCGTCCACGCCTCGCTGGTGGGCGCGCTCAACGGACGGCAGGCGCTCCGGCGACAGGCGTTGCTCGACGCCACCTACGGCACGCTGCGGCCCGCGCTCATCGTGGGGCTCGGGTTCGCGATGGCGGCGCCCCACCTCGGGTTCGCGGTGGCCTCTTTCGTCATCCTGCCGCTCACGTTCCTGCTCGAGCGGCGCGACCGGCCCGCCGTGGGTGCGCCGTACACCTTCGACGCACGCGCCCACCTCGCGTTCCTCGCGGGGCTCCTGGTCGTGCAGCTCGCCCAGTCGCTGCTGATCCAGATCGACATCCTCGTGCTCGGCCGCGCGGTCGACCCGGCGCGCGCGGACGCCGCGGTGGGCCTCTACGCGCAGGCGCAGGCGTTCGGGCTCGTGCCCTACCAGCTGCTGCTCGCCGCGATGTACGCCCTGTTCCCGCAGGCCGCGAAGGCCGCCGCGGAGGGCGACGTCGCGCGGCTCCGGGCCGACGTCGAGCGCGGCGGACACCTCACGCTGATGGCCGTCGGCGGCGTGATCGTGGCCGTCGCGGGCGCGCCGCACGCCACGCTGCTCTTCGCCTTCGGGGCGCCGTCGGTGGCGGCGGCCCC
>CAZUZY010000030.1:0-22227 GCA_964624885.1 uncultured Polyangiales bacterium
CTCGGCGTCGCGCGCGCGCTCGACAAGCCGTTCTCGCCCACCACGCTGCGCGAGGCCTGCGCCGACGCGGTCGGCGAGCGCTCGGTCGCCCTCGCCGCACCCCACGCGATCGCGGTCGGTGTGGTCACCCCGGAGGCGCTCGCCGAGCGGCTCGTCGGGGAGTTGCGTCGCCTGCTCGTCGACGATCTCGAGCCGTTCTCGCGGGAGGCGGTCGTCGATCTGGGCTCGGGCGCCGAGGTGCTCGGCCCGGTGTGGGGTGCCCTCGCGAAGGTGCGCGACGTCGTGGCCCACAAGAGCGAGGGCCGGATCGCCTACCGTGGGCTGCGTCTCGACCGGCCCATCGCGCTCGACGCCCCGCTCTCGGGCAGCTTCGACGAGGGCGCGCGCCGAGGGCCGTCACGGCGCACGTTCGACGTGGACCTCGAGGGCCGCACGATCGTCGTCGCCGACGACGACCCAGCGGTCCGTCGGTTCCTCGCGGCCTCCCTCCGCGGCGCGGGGGCCACGGTGATCGAGGCCGAAGACGGCGACGAGGCGCTGCGCCGCGCCCGCGAGCACGGCGCCGACCTGTTGGTGGTCGACGTGGTCATGCCGGGACGCGACGGCGCGTCGGTGGCGCGGGCGGTGCACCACGATCCCGCGCTGCGCGACCGCCCGGTGATCCTGCTGTCCTGGAAGGAAGACCTCCTGCGCCGCCTCCGCGATCTGCGCGCGGGTGCGTCCAGTGCCTTGCGCAAGGACGAGGACGCCTCGGTGGTGGTCGCGCGCGCCCGCGAGGCGCTCGTCTCCCGCGTCCGCGTCGAGGCGCGGCTGGCGCAGGGCGCCGAGGTGCGCGGGCGCCTCGACGATCTCTCCACGACCAGCCTCCTGCTGCTGGTCCAGCGCCTGCGGGAGCAGGCCTGCGTGATCGTCCGAGACGCCACGTTCGTCTGGGAGGCCGAGCTCGAGAACGGCTCGCTCGTGCGGCTCTCGCGCACCGGGTCGGGTGGTGGGCACGGAGACTTCGCGCGGGGTCCCTCGCTGCTGCCCTCGCTCCTCGGGGTGGTCGGCGGTCGCTTCCTCGTCCGCGGCCTGCCGCCCCGCGATCCCGCGAGCGCCTCGCCGTCGGCGCCGCTGCACGTGGAGCTCGACAGCGAGCTCGAGAGGGTACTGACCCGGCTCCGCGCGGCGACCGATCTCTTCGCGGAGCAGCCGGCGCGGGCCGCGCGGGTGGAGCTCGATCGGCCGCTCGTGGCGGCCCTCCGCGAGGCCACCCCGCCCTCGCTGCATCGCATCCTCGACGGCCTGGTGGCCGGCGCTTCTCCCGCGGCCCTCCTCGTCTCGGGCGACGCGCCACCCTCGCTCGTCGAGTCGCTCCTGCTCGACCTCGCACGGCGCGGCGCCATCACCGGCGCCTTCGACCGGGACGGCGTCGATCTCCTGGTGGCCGATCGAGCGCCCGCCGTCAGCGAGCCCTTCCCACCCCCGTCGTCGGAGACCGATCTTTCCTTCGCGTCTCTCGCGCCGCCGCCGCTCGAGGAGCCCGAGGGGCGCATCTCCCAGACGCCGGGCTCGCTGACCGACGCGGTGCTCGAGGTCTCGGAGCCGGGCGCCGCGCGCGACCTCCGGCCCTTGATCGACCCGCGCGGTCTGCAGCTGCGCACCCGGCACGCGGTGACCGCCGCGCCGCACCGCAGCGACCCTCCGAGCAAGGGCTCCACGTGGAGCGGCCTCGGCGCGCCACGCCCGCCGAGCAGCGCGTCCACCCCCTCCTCGACCCTGACCGGGCCGCGCTCGGGCGAGCCTCCGGACGGTGAGCAGGACGACGGATGATTGCAGGGGCACGCGTGAGCCGGAGCACGCGGCGCCGCGGTGCAGGGGCCGGGCGCGTATCTCTGGTCGCGCTGCTCCTCGTCGTCGCCTGCAGCGGCCGTCGCAAGAACGAGGTGGCGGTGGTGGACGCAGGCCCCGAGGTCGCGCCCTCACCGCCGCCCGCGCGCGAGGAGTTGCTGCTCGACCTGCTCGAGCCATCGCCCCGTTGCCGGCTCGAGCACCGTGGCGCGTTCGTCGACCTCGGCGCGCCCGAGTCGGCCTGGGCCACCCCGGGGCACCCGGACGCCTCCACCGAGCTCCCGAGCTTCGAGCGGGACGGCGCCACCTGGGGCCGCGTCGTCGATCGCAGCCAGAGCTGGACGGTCGCGATCGACGAGACCGGGCCCGCGCTCGTGGCGCTCCGCGGTCGCGCGCGCGCCGCCAAGAAGGTCAGCGTCGCGATCGACGGCAAGAGTGTCGGCACGCTGGCCCTCGTCGCCCACGAGGATCGCGTGGTGACCGTCAGCAACCCCGGTCTCACCCTCTCCCCGGGCCTGCACCTGCTGTCGCTGCGCTGGCACGGCCCCGTGAGCAAGGAGGAGCCGCTCGCCGAGCTCGACTGGATCCGCCTCGGCACCGTGGACGGCGCGGCCACGGCCTACGCAGCCCCCACGCGGCGCGACACGTTCGCCCAGGTCGCGCTCGGGGGCTCGCCCCGCCGCGCCTACTCCCTCATGGCTCCCTCCACGCTGCGCTGCGTGGTCGTCGCGCCGAAGGGTGCGTGGGTCGCGGCCGACGTGGGCGCGATCGGCGAGGGCGCCGGCAGCGTCGCCCTGCGGGTCAAGCGCCTCTCCGCCGACGCGAGCACCGCGACCGAGAAGGCCGCGACGGGCACCGCGTGGACCCCGATCACGTCCGCGCCGTTCGCCGAGGGTGGCCTGGTCGAGATCGAGATCGCCGTGCTGCGGGGGCCGAAGCAGGGGCGGGTGGCCGTCGCCGAGCCTCGCATCGTGCGGTCGCCCACGCTCGCGCCACCGCGCGAGGACAAGAAGGCGCTCTCGGCGGTGGTCATCGTGCTCGCGGGCCTCTCGTCACGCGAGATCGATCGCCTGCCCGTGCTCGCGCGGCTGGCCAAGGAGGGCACCACCTTCCGCGCGCACCGAGCCCCTTCGAGCGTCGCCGCCGGGTCGTTCGCCTCGCTCGCCACCGGGCTGCCCGTGCCTGTGCACGCCGTCGAGGATCCGGGCGCGCGGCTGTCGCAGCGCACCCCGCTGGTCGGCAAGCGGCTCGGCCCGTTCGGGGTCGAGAGCGCGATGTTCACCGAGGTGCCGAGCACCGGCGCCGCGTTCGGCTTCGCCCACGACTGGACGAGCTTCGCGGCCAAGAGCCCGCTCGACGGCGCGCCGGTGGCGTTCGACGAGCTCTCCAAGTACGTCGGCGCGCACGCCGGCAAGAAGTCGCTCCTCTACCTGCACGCGCGGGGGGCCCACCCCCCGTGGGACATCTCCCCCGAAGCGCTCAAGACCCTCGGGCCGGAGGGCTACAGCGGGCCGGTCGACCCGAAGCACGCGGTCGCCATCATCGGTCGCGCCCGCAAGGGCCTCGGCAAGCTCAACGAGTCCGACCGCGCCCGCCTCGAGGCGCTCCGCGACGCCGCGCTCCTCGCCCAGAGCAAGCGGCTCGAGGCGTTCCTCGAGGACCAGCGCGCGCAGGGCACGCTCGACAAGCTGCTCCTCGTGGTGACCGCCGACGTCCCCTTCACGATTCCACCCGCGCACGTGGAGCCCAAGCCGGCGGCGTCCGGCGTGCCCTCGGCCGTCGGCGCGAAGCCACCGCCGAAACCGGCCCCCGTGCCCAAGGCCGTGGTCGAAGGCGAGCCGCTGCAGATCCCCCTGTTCGTGCGCTTCCCCGGGGGCGCCCACGCGGGCAAGGTGGTGGACGTGGTGACCGATCCGAGCGACGTGGCCGCGACGGTCGTGCTCGCCCTCGGAGGCTCCGCAGACGGCTTGTTCGGGCGCGATCTCGCCGTCCTGGCCCGTGGTGAGGACGAGGCCCGCGACGCCCCGCGGCTGCTCGACGACGGACGCGGCTACACGTTCGTGTGGGGGGAGTCGCGCCTGGTCGGGGTGTGGGGCAAGCCCCCGCAGCTGCGCTTCGAGCTCGACGACGCCGACCTCCGCGCCGATCACCCCTACCTCTACCTCTCCGCGTGGGGGCTCGCGGCCGACGCGCGCAACGGCTGGATGATCGCGCGCGCGAAGGGCCCCGGCCGGGAGCCCGCGACGATCGACGGCCCGACGCAGGCCGCGCTCGATGCCTGGGAGAAGCCACGCTAACGAGGCCCCACCATGGCGGTCCACGAATCCGTGCTCGACCTCGTCGGTGAGACGCCGCTCGTGCGCCTCGCCCGCGTGGACGCCCGTGGTCGCGACGACGAACCGGAGACGCGGCGCGCCACCGTCTTCGGCAAGTGCGAGCAGCTCGAGCCCGCGGGATCGGTCAAGGATCGCATCGCGCTCGCGATGATCGACGGCGCCGAGCAGAGCTACGCGCTGCGCGCTGGAGGCACCGTCGTCGAGCCGACCAGCGGCAACACCGGCATCGCGCTCGCGATGGCGTGCGCGCGCAAGGGCTATCGCTGCGTCCTCACCATGCCCGCGAGCATGTCGCTCGAGCGGCGGCAGCTCCTCGAGGCGTTCGGCGCCGAGGTGGTGCTCACCGAGCCGGAGCGACAGATGGACGGCGCCATCGAGGCCGCCGAGCGCATCGCCCGCGAGACCCCGGGCGCGTGGATGCCCCGTCAGTTCGACAACCCGCACAACCCCGAGATCCACGCCCGCACCACCGCGCGCGAGATCACCGCGGCGCTCGGTGACGTGCGGCTCGACGCGTTCGTCGCGACCATCGGCACCGGCGGCACGATCACCGGCGTGGCGCGCGCGCTGCGTGGCCGGGGGTGCGGCAAGATCGTGGGCGTGGAGCCGGAGCGCTGCGCGACGATCTCCCGCGGTGAGCGGGGCCCCACCAAGATCCAGGGGCTCGCCGCGGGCTTCGTGCCGCGCGCGTTCGACCGCAGCGAGGTCGACGAGATGCGCACGGTCGAGGACGACGACGCCTACCGCACCATGCGTCGCCTCGCGCAGCGGGAGGGTCTGCTGGTCGGCATCTCGTCGGGCGCCGCCGTGTTCTCGGCCCTCGCGGTCGCGGCCGAGCTCGGCCCAGGGCACACCGTGGTCACGATCCTGTGCGACACCGGCGAGCGCTATTTCTCGCTCGCCGAGCACTTCAAGCACCTGCCCGAGGAGCCCGCGTGGCCGTGAGCGCCGCCCCGTTCAGCATGGCCCGGGTCGTCGTCGTCGGCGTCGGAGGGCTCGGCACGCCGGCCGTGCGCGCCCTCGCCCACGCGGGGGTCGGATCGCTGGTCCTCGTCGACGACGACACCGTCGATCGCACGAACCTGCACCGTCAGATCCTCTTCCGCGACGCCGACGTCGGGCGCCACAAGCTCGACGCGGCGGCCGACACCCTCACCCGCCTCCACGGCGAAAAAGGCCCGCCGGCGGTCGAGCTCGTGCGCGCGCGTCTCCACCCGGGCAACGCGCTCGCCGTGTTCGCCGGCGCCTCGGTGGTGCTCGAGTGCAGCGACAACTACGCCACCAAGTTCCTCGCCGCGGACGCGGCGCGCCTCGCCGAGGTGCCGATCGTGCACGGCGCGGCCATCCGCTGGGTCGGCACGGCGCTCGCCGTCGGACCGCGCGGTGGGCCCTGCTACCGGTGCCTCTTCGAGGACCTCCCCGAGGGCGCCCAGGCCACCTGCGACCTCTCCGGCGTCGTCGGCCCGGTGTGCGGGATCATCGGTGCCTTGCAGGCGAGCTTCGCCCTCGAGATCCTGGGTGGCGGCGCCCCGTTCGGCAAGCTCGCGAGCCTGGACGGGCTCCACGACGAGCTGCGCCTGCGCACGGTCCGCGCCCGACCGTCGTGCGCGCTCTGTGGCGTCCGCAGCATCACCGACGTCGACCCCGCGCGCTACCTCGCGTAACCAATCCCCCCGCCCGCCACTCCAAGGAACACCCCATGGCCATCCGCGTCCGCATCCCCACCCCGCTCCGCTCCCTCACCGCTGGCGCCGAGGAGGTCTCGATCGACGGCGCGCCCACCGTCGGCGCCGTGATCGACCAGCTCGAGGCCAAGCACCCCGGCGTCAAGGATCGCCTCCTCGACGACAAGGGCGTGCGCAAGTTCATCAACGTCTATCTCGGCGACGAGGACATCCGCTTCCTCGAGGGCCTCGACAGCGCGGTCAAGGACGGTGACGAGATCTCGATCGTGCCCGCCATCGCCGGCGGAGCGTGGTGAGCGATCCGCGCACGCTGCGTCAGCGCCTGGTCGCCGAGATCGGCGAGGCCGGGCAAGCGCACCTCGGCCGCGCGACGGCGGTCGTCCCCACCAAGGACCGCCTCGAGGGAGAGGTCGAGGCGCGCTACCTCGCCGGCGCGGGTTTCGGGCTCGTGCGCACGGCGACCCACGCGGCCACCCGCGCCGTCGTGGAGTGCAGCCCCGGCGTGGCCTTCGCCACCGACGCCGACGAGATCTCCGTCTCTCCTCCCAACAACCTGGTCGACGCGCTGGACGCGGCCGAGCTCCACCCTTCGGCGCGGGCGGTCGCCCTCGCGTCGGCGCGCGCGCTGCACCAGATCCGGGTGGCGGCGCGGGTGGACCTCGAGCCCGTCTCGCGGCCGGGTCGACCCTCCGATCGGAGCGCCTCGTGACCGTCGCGCGGGCCCGCCGGCTCGACCGCATCGTGGAGGCCATCGGCCACACGCCCCTCGTGCGACTCGGTCGGCTCCGAGAGCTCGCCGGACAGCAGGAGGTGAAGGTCTACGCCAAGCTCGAGCTCGCGAACCCCGGGGGCAGCGTGAAGGACCGCGCCGCCCGGCAGATGGTGCTCGCCGCGATCGCCGAGGGGCGGCTCGGGCGGGGCGTCACGCTCGTCGACTCCACGTCGGGGAACACGGGCGTCGCCTACTCCATGATCGGCGCGGCCCTGGGGCTCGACATCGAGCTCGTCATGCCACGCAACGTGACCGAGCCGCGCAAGCGGGTGGCGCGCGCGTACGGCGCCAAGATCACCTTCAGCGATCCCATGGAGGGCAGCGACGGCGCGATCCGCCACGTGCGCCGGCTCGTGGAGGCCGCCCCCGACCGGTATTTCTACCCCGATCAGTACAGCAACCCGAACAACCCCCTCGCCCACTACCTCGGCACCGGCCAGGAGATCCTCGACGACCTCGGGAGCGACCTCACGCACTTCGTCGCCGGCGTCGGCACGAGCGGGACCGTGATGGGCACCACGCGCCGGCTGCACGAGGCGCCGTTTCCCGTGCGCTGCATCGCCGTCGAGCCGCGCGACGCGCTGCACGGCCTCGAGGGCCTCAAGCACATGGCCTCCTCGTTGGTCCCCGCGATCTACGACCCGAAGGTTCCCGACGAGATCCTGCCGGTGACCACCGAGGACGGCTGGGAGATGTCCGACCGCCTCGCCCGCGAAGAGGGCCTCCACGTCGGGCACTCGAGCGGCGCCAACGTGTTCGCGGCCGTGCAGCTCGCCAAGCAGTGCCTCGCGCGCGGCGAACGCGCCAGCATCGTGACCATCGCCTGCGACCGCGGAGACCGCTACTTCGCGCCGATGAAGTGGGAGAGGAGCTACGTGTGGTGATGGATCTCGGACGACACCCCTGGGCGCGAGACGGCGTGCGCATGCCGCGCGCGGTGCTCGCGCAGATCGAGGCCCACGCGGTCGAGGCCTACGCCCTCGGCCCGGGCGCGGAGGGAGAAGAGGCGTGCGGCGTGGTCGCGGGCCCCGCCGGAGACCTCGTGGCCGACGCGGCCGAGCGCATCCCGAACCTCGCGAACCGCTACCACGCGCGCGATCCCGAGGGCTACCCCCGCACGGGCCGCACCTATTTCCTCGTCGATCCGCTCTCGTTCAGCCGCCGCCTCGAGGCCGCCGAGAAGGCCGGCCGCCCGGTGAAGGTGCTCTACCACTCGCACCTCGACTGCGGCGCCTACTTCAGCCCGACCGACGCGGAGACCGCGCTCGCGGGTGGGAGCGAGCCCGCCTACGATCTCGCGTTCCTCGTGGTGAGCGTCCGCGGTGATGGTCGTGGTGGTGGCGCCCAGTGCGACGATCGCAAGCTCTTCGTGTGGGACGGGAGCACCTTCGTCGAGGCGCCGCTCGTCCTGGTCGGATGATCGTCGAGCTACCGAATCCCCTCCCGCGGGGAGCGCTGCTCGGGGCCGCCCACGCCGCGCGCGGGCGAGGTGGCGCGCTCCTGCTCGGCGACGGGTGGACGAGCGACGCGCTGGTGGTCGATCCGATCGACGAGCTCCGCGTCCCCCACGGGACGCCCCTCGCGGCGGTGACCGCGGCCGTCGCGGCCCGCTGCGGTGGTCCCCGACGAGCCGGGTGGAACGGTCGACCCGCGGGGCCCCGCGCGGTCGGCTACCTCGCCTACGAGGCGGCCCGCGATCTCGAGCGCCCCGCGTGGAGCCGGGTCGACACCCGCCCACCGCCGATCGGTCAGGCGGCGGTCGTGCGGACCTACGCCGCGGCGCTCGTGCGCGATCCGCACACCGGCCGGGCGGCGATCGAGGGCGACGACCGCGACTCCATCGAGGCCCTGCGCGCGCTCCTCGGCCACGAGGCCCCGACCCCTTGCGGGCTCGCGCTGACCCCGGTGGACGACGACGCGACCCACGCGGCGCGCATCGAGCGGGTGCTGGCCCTGGTCGCGGCGGGCGATCTCTACCAGGTGAACGTGGCGCGCGAGCTCGTGGGGCGCGCCGAGGGCAGCGCGGCCGAGCTCCTCGCCGGCCTGCTGCAGCGCGCGAGCGCGCGCTTCGGCGCCGCCCTCGACCTCGACGATCACCTGGTCGCTTCCTCCTCGCCAGAGCTGTTCCTCAGCGTCGAGGGTCGCGCCCTCACCACCGCGCCGATCAAGGGCACGCGCCCGCGCGGGCTCGACGCCGAGACCGACGCGGCGCTCGCGCACGCCCTCGAGGTCGACCCCAAGGAGCGGGCGGAGCTCACGATGGTGGTCGACCTGGAGCGCAACGACCTCGGGCGGGTCGCGGAGATCGGGAGCGTCCGCGCCGGCCTGCCCTACTCGGCGCGGTCCCGCACGGTGCACCACCGGGTCTGCGACGTGCGGGCGCGCGCCGCCGAGGGTCAGGGGCTCGCCGAGATCCTCGCGGCGATGCTGCCGAGTGGCTCGGTCACCGGTGCGCCGAAGGTGCGCGCCATGGAGGTCATCGCCGAGCTCGAACGCAGTCGACGGGGCATCTACTGCGGAGCCATCTTCGGCGTCGGCCGCGACCACCGCCTGCAGGCCAGCATGGCCATCCGCACGCTGGTGGTGGACCGGCGTACAGGTGCGGCGTCGTACCACTCCGGTGGAGGAATCGTCGCGGGCAGCGAGCCAGGGCGGGAGGTCGCAGAAACCCTCTGGAAATCGCGGCAGGTCGTGGCACAGTGACAGGTCTTCCTTGCGTCCAGCACCCATGGGTCCCCCCCGCGCGCTCGCGAGCGGCGCTGTCCCGTCCTCCCACCCGAGGCCGGTCGAGTGGCACACGCCTGGGTCTCGACGTCGATCCGTGAGCGGCGGCGCCTTGGCGGGCCGTGACAGGATTGTCCGGCCGCATGCTCGCTGCGCGACGGCGAACCCCCGAGAAACCAGCAGCGGCGACGGTGAGGCCCGGACTGTGCAAGTCCCCTCGTCGATGACCCACCACTCCTCCCACCCGCGCTTCTGGCGGGGAGCCGTCGCCGCGATCGCGGTGGCAGGCATGGTCGGGTGCGGTGCCGCGGACAAGCCCTCCTTCGGCGACGACGGCTCCACGACCCTCACCGACACCGGCGGCATCCGCCCCGGCACCGACGCCGAGCCCCAGGACACGGGCGCCAGCGACACGGCCACCGACGTCGGCATCACCGACGCCGGTCCCCCCAAGTGCCCGGCGCCCGCCAAGGGCAAGGCCAACGTCTGCATCCGGGTGCTGCGTGGCGACGACGGTCCCTCGCTCACGGCCGACGCCAAGAAGACCTTGGGCATCGACGGCAGCGGCATCCTCGCCGTGGGCCTCGCCGCGGTGAAGCCGGAGTACGACGCCACGTTCGTGGCCAAGACCATCTACCCGTCCTCGAGCAGCGGCGTGTCCAAGATCGCGGCGGCCGACCTCCCGAAGGTGGTGGAGGCGCTCTCGGTCGAGCCGGGTGTCTACTGGCCGTTCGGGGCATTCCGCGACGTCGAGCCGTGGGATCGAGCGGCGCCTGCCATCGGCGACTTCCAGCCTCGCCCCGCCGACCTGAGCTCGATCACCGTCTCGTCGGGAGACAGCCTCAACGTCGACCTGGTCATCTACCCGCTGCGCGGGATCGACGTCCGCCCACGCCTCGCGACCACCCCACTCGGCAGCGGCGCCGGGCCGGCGCGCGCCTGGTTCGTCCACCCGCTCAAGGGCGTGATGATGGGCCAAGGGGTGGCGCCCTGCATCGACCTCAGCATCGACAAGGTCGACCCCATCCGCATCTTCACGACCTACACGGGCACGTTCGACGCGGTGTTCGAGGTGTTCGACTTCGGCCTCGGCGGCGACCCGGCCGGCGTGCTGTCCGCGGGCGGCATCCACGGACGCTCCGACAAGATCGAGATCCTGGGGAGCGACTGGCTGGTCACCGAGCGTCGCATCGATCTCACCGAGGTCGTGCCCTTCACGGGTCCGAAGCCCGTCGACGCCAGCCCGAACTGCGCCGCGTTCGCTGCCGCTCCCGTGAAGTGACGGCCCCTTGCGGTGAGGGCCCCTTGCAGTGAGGGCTAGGCGGCGGGCGAGGCCACCGCGAGCAGCTCGTGGATCAGCGCCGTGGCCTGGTCGGGCGCCTCGAGCACCGAGAGGTGACCGGCGTCCGGGATCATGGCGAGACGAGCGCCGGGGATCTGCGCGGCGATGAAGCGACTCTCGTCGGGCGGCTGCGCGCGATCCTGCGAGCCCACCACCACGAGGGTGGGTACGCGGATCGAAGGGAGCGCGGCGCTGCGGTCGGGGCGACCCATGATGCAGCGGAGTGCGTGCAGGATCGACGGCACGTCGCAGCGCGCGACGTAGGCCCGCCACTCCTCGATCAGCGCGCGATCGTGACGCCGGGTCTGCTGCGCGAACATCAACGGCTCGATGCGGTCGACGAGCGGCGGGACGATGCCGATCGTGCCGGCGATCCGCGCGAGCAGCGCGTACTCGGCGCGCTTCCAGCGCGGCTCGGCGCGGCCACTCGTGTCGAACAGCGCCATCGCGCGTACGCGCTCCGGGTGACGGATCGCCGCGGCGAGCGCCATCATGCCACCCCACGAGAGACCGACGAAAGACGCGGCGCCGACGCCGTGTGCATCGAGGACTGCGCACGCGGCGTCCGCGCAGTCGTCCATGTGGATCGCGCGGGTGAGCCGTGCGCTCCGGCCGTGCCCGGGCGCGTCGACCGAGAGCACGTGGTACGCCGCCGCGAGGGCGTGGGCCTGCGCCTTCCACATCCCGCCGTGGTGCAGGAACGAGTGCCAGAGCAGGACCGCAGGACGCCCCCGCGTGCCGAGCTCTTCCACGTGGAGATCGCCCACCGTCGTCGTGACCCGTGTCATGGCCGCGCAGCCTACCCTACCCGGCGCGACTGTTGCTCGGCGCAACACCGGTCCGCACGAAGAGCTGGAATCCTCGAAGAATCGAGCCCCGTCACCGCGAACCCGGCTACGCACTCGACCACGCCTGCGTCCCGGCCTTCGCACCCCGCTCCCCATGGCCCACGTCACCGACGAACCCCTCGACGCCTACGTCAACCGCCCGCTCGCCGAGCTGGTCGTCAAGGCGGTCGTCAACACGCCGATCACGCCGAACCAGCTCACCTTCGCCTCGCTCTTGCTCGGCACCCTGGCGGGCGTGTGCATCGCGGTCGGTCTCCCCGTCGCTGGTGCGCTCACGCTGTTCGCCTCGATGGTGCTCGACTGCAGCGACGGACAGCTCGCGCGCGCGCGGGGCGGCGGCTCGGTGCTCGGGCGGATCATCGACGGCTACGCCGACTACTGGGTCGCGCTCGTGGTGCACGTCGGCATCCTCGTGCAGGTGTTCCGTGCTCACCTCGTGGTCGCCGGACACGGGGTGGGCGCGCTCGAGAGCTTCGTGTTCGTGCTCGCGGCGGGCACCTCGATGGGCGTGCACGCGGGGTTCTTCGACTACTACAAGCACCGCTACCTCGCGCACACCGGCCGCGGCGGGCCGCCGGAAGAGCCCGAGATGTACCTCGAGGAAGCCGAGCGGGTGCGCTGGTCGATCGTGCGCGCCGGCCTGCGGCTGTTCGCGTTCTACGTGCGCACCCAGCAGGGCCCGGCGTTCCACGCGGCGGCAGCCGAGGCGCGGGTGACCGCGTCCGATCCCATCCGGGTGGCCCGCTTCGAGCGCGAGAACGGCCTGCTGGTCCGCCTGCACGGCATGACGGGCCCGACGATGCACAACGCGGCGATCTGCGTGACCTGCCTCGTGGCGCCCTTCGTCGAGCACGCCTTCGTGTGGTATTGCGCGTTCGTCCTCGTCGCCGTGAACCTGTATGGCCTCGCCCTCCACGTCGTCCAGCGCCGCGTCCTCGCCCGCGAGCGCGCCCGCGCGACCATCGCCTCCTGGGCCTGAGGGCGCAGGGCTGCGGCCGATCCAGGGCGAGACCCCGGACGACGTCGCGCGCACGGCCGGGGTCGACGCGACCACCGCGCGGAAGATCTGCGCCGCCGTGCACCAGCGGGGGCGCGACGACCTGCTCGCCCACCCGCTCCCGCGCAACATCCGCCGGGTCGACGTCGAGCGCATCGCGGCGACCCACCGGGTGGGCACGCTGCGCGTCGTGGCCCGCGAGGACTCGAAGGTCGACCCGTTCGTGAAGTACGTGCTCTCGTGCGAGGACGACACGCGCATCGAGACGGTGCGCATCCCACTCGAGAAGCCGGGGCGCTTCGTGGTCTGCGTCTCGTCGCAGGTCGGCTGCGCCATGGGCTGTACGTTCTGCGCGACGGGCCGGCTCGGTCTGCGGCGCAACCTCGAGGCCTGGGAGATCGCGGAGCAGGTGCGGGTGGTGCGCCGCGAGCTCCCGCCCGGCACCCGCGTGCACGGCGTGGTGTTCCAGGGGATGGGCGAGCCGCTCGCCAACGTCGAGCGGGTGATCCAGGCCATCCGCGTGCTGCACGACCCGTGCGGCGCGGCGATCGAGCAGCGGGCGATCACGGTCAGCACGGTCGGCGTCCCCGGCGCCATCCGCAAGCTCGCGGCGGCCGACCTGCGCGTGCGCCTCGGCGTCTCGATCGCGGCGGCGCGTCCCGACGTGCGCCGGCGCCTCGTGCCGGTCGAGCAGCAGAACCCGCTCGCCGAGGTGCTGGAGGCCGCGGCCGAGTTCGTGAAGCTGCACGGCGATGCGCCCATGCTCGCGGTCACGACGCTCGGTGGGGTCAACACCGCGGACGAAGACGCCGACGCCCTCGCCCGCCTCGCGCTCGAGTTCCGTGAGAAGACCGGCGTGACGCCGCGCCTCTCGCTCGTGCCCTACAACCCGATGGGTGGGGACGATCCGTTCCGGCGTCCGGACGACGAAGAGGCGGAGCGCTTTCGCGCCCGCCTCTCGGCGATCGGGGTCCCGGTGGTCCGCCGCTACTCAGGCGGCGGCGACGTCGGCGCCGCGTGCGGCCAGCTGGTCGCGCGCCCCTCCAGCCCCACACCATCCGGCTCGGACTAGCCGCCGATCTTCTTGAACACCTGCGGGGGCTGGCCCGCGAAGCCACAGCTCATCGAGTTGCAGTCGGGCTGCATGGCGCAGTTGTACTGGCCGCCGGTCGCCTGCCCCATGTCGACCTTGAAGTTCTGCCCGTCCACCGCGCCGGGGTTGCCGACCTGCTTGCCGTTGTAGGTCACGTCGTAGACGCCGGGCTTGCCGGGGTTCGAGCTGATCTTCACCTCGGTGTCGCCGACCTTCCACTTGCCGATCGGGCACGAGAGGTAGTCGACGCCGACGGCCGACGGGCCCTTGGCGGTGGGCGCGGGCTCCGGGCCGGCGGGCGGCGGGTTCTGCGCAGGCGCCTTCTCGATGGTGCAAGCGGCGAGCAACACGGCGAGCGGGGCGAAGCGAACGAGGGAACGGAACATCGGGCCTCCTGGAAGACGGACGGACGGGGACACGTGCGCGCGTATTCGACAGCGGCGTACCATATCCCCGGTGCACCCGCGGAGCGACGCCTTGATCGAGGAGATTCGGCGAGAATTCCCGGCGTTCCGCCTCCGACCCAAGGCCGAGAGTCGGCTGCAACGGGCCATCGACGTGGCCCTCAAGGTGCTCACGCTGCATGGCCAGAACGAGTACCTGACGCGTTACCACACGGTCCTCGGCGACACGCTGTGGCTGCCGACCGCGTGGCCCGAGAGCGACGATGCGCACCGCTACGTGCTGCTCCGCCACGAGCGCGTGCACCTGCGTCAGCGTCGACGCTACGGGACGATCGGCATGGCGTTGATCTACCTCCTGCCGATCCTCCCGCTCGGCCTCGCCTGGGGTCGCGCGCGGATCGAGTGGGAGGCCTACGTCGAGACGCTGCGCGCCACGGCCGAAGTGCACGGGCTCGCCGCCGCGCGCGACCCGGCCCTGCACGCCTACCTCGTGCGGCAGTTCACCTCGGCGGCCTACGGGTGGATGTGGCCGTTTCCGCGGGTGATCCAGCGCTGGATCGACGCGGCCCTGGTCGAGATCGCCGCGACCGCGGGCGGGGACTGACGGTCGCGGCCGAGGCCGCCGGACTTTGGCCCCGGCGCGCGCTACGCTCGTGCTCGATGCTTCCTCGATTCGCTGGGCTCGTCGTCCTCTCCGTCCTCGGCGCTGCGTGCAGCAAGGACAGCACCTTCGATCCCCCCGGGCCCACCGGCTCCGAGCCGCCGCGTGCGCGGTTCACGGTGCCGGCTTCGCTGAGCGCGCTCGACGGAGAGCACTTCTACGACCACCCGTGGCCGAGCGATCTGCGGCGCGAGAAGGACGGCACGATCCGCCTCGATGGCTGGGTGAACCCGCGCAAGGCGTCGCTCGTGCAGAAGTACCAGGACCAGCTGCGCGGGAAGATCCCTGGGTTCTCGCCGGGCACCGGCGGCTACCTCGGGTTCACGGGCGAGCTCGATCCGGCCTCGCTCCCTGCCGATGCCAAGGCCTCGCTCGCGGCCACGTCGTCGCTGCAGCTCGTCGACCTCGAGCGCGGCACGCGGCACCCGATCGTCTGGAAGCTGCGCGGCACCGGCGTCACCGCCCCCGACTACTACCTCCCGTGGGTGATCTCCTGGCAGCCCGCGCTCGGCCGACCGCTGCGCGGCAACGCGCGCTACGCAATCGTCGCGACCCGCGCCGTGAAGGGCGTCGCCGACGCGAGCGGCAAGGTGCTCGCCGCGGAGCCCAACAGCGAGCTCTCGGATCTGCTCGCCGGCAAGGGCGCGCTGGCGGCGGACTGGGGCCCCGCGATCGACGCCCTCGGCAAGGCGGGGATCGACCGCAAGGACATCGCCCAGCTCTCCGTGTTCAAGACCTGGGATCCGACGGCCGAGCTCGCTCTCGTGGCGGAGCACGCCCGCGGGCTCGACGCTCCGAAGGTGACCCGCCTCGAGAAGGACAAGGAGGACCCGCCCACCTACGAGCGCTACGACGGCGACTACGACGGCTCGCCCGACTACCAGGAGGGCACCGTGCCGTTCCTGACCGAGGGCGGCGGCTTCGTCGTCAAGGACGGCAAGCCGGTCCTGCAGCGCACGTTCAAGCTGCGCTTCAAGCTCGCCGTGCCGGGCGAGGCCAAGTGCCCGATGCCCACCGGCGGCTATCCGATCGTCCTCTACGCGCACGGCACGGGCGGCGACTACGCGTCGTTCGTGCGCGACGGCACCGCGCTCGCGCTCGCCGACCAGTGCATCGCCTCCATGGGCATCGACCAGATCTTCCACGGCACCCGGCCCGGCGCGCCGCCGCTCGACGACCCGGCTCGCGAGAGCAAGATCTCGTTCCTGTTCTTCAACGTCGACAACGCCATCGCCTCGCGCACCAACACGAGGCAGTCGGCGATTGACGAGATCGCCCGCGCCCGCCTGATCACCAGCGGCGGCCTGGTCGTGCCGGCCACGGTCGCCAAGCGCGGCAAGGAGATCACCTTCGACAAGGCCAAGATCGGCTTCTTCGGCCACTCGCAGGGCGGGCTCAACGGGCCGCTGTTCTTCGCGGTCGACGACCAGGCGAAGGGCGGCGTGCTCTCGGGCGCCGGCTCGGCGATCTCGTTCTCGCTGATCAAGAAGTCCAAGCCCGACCCGTCGGTCTCGGGGCTCATCAAGGTGATCCTCAAGCCCGAGTACGACAGCGAGTTCGACGAGTTCAACCCGATCATGGCGCTGATCCAGACCATCATCGACCCTTCGGATCCGCTGCACTACTACCCGCACATCGCCACCGATCCGCTGCCGGGGCGCGCGCCGAAGAGCTTCCTCATGACGGAGGGCGTCGGCGCCGACGGCGTCGGGGACAGCTACGCGCCGCCGCGCACCATCGAGGCAGGCGCCATCGCCAGCGGCGCGCCGCTGCTGCAGCCGATGGTGTGGGACGTCCCCGAGATCACGTCGCTCGCCGGGCTCGCTCCGGCGGCGCTGCCCATCAGCGGCAACGCGGCCAAGGGGAAGGCCACCATGGGCCTCGCGCAGTTCGCCCCCACCAAGGGTGACGGTCACTTCGTGGTGTTCAACGTGCCGGCGGCGCGCACGCTCACCACCAACTTCTGTGTGTCGCTGCTGCGCGACGAGGTCCCGAAGATCGGGCCCTGAGCGAGGGGCCCGGGAGTCCTCATGCCGCGATCCTCCTGGGCCTGCTCCACGCTCCTCTGCCTCGTCCTCGGCGCGGCCTGTGCGCCGGCGCTGACGGGGCGTCCGGCCACTCCCCCGGCGCCCCCGCCCGCCGGCGCCACCCTGCTCGCGCACCCGGTCGCCCGCGTGGCCTTCACGGTGGCCGGGGATCGGCGCGAGGTGGTGGTCGGTCGGGTGCGCTATCACCTCGACGAGGACGGCGGCGCCACGCGGGTTCGGACCGTCGTGGACCCTCCGGTCCAGGCGGCGATGGCGGTCCCGTCGTTCCTCGGAGGAGGGCTGCTGCTGGTCGGCAACGACGTGATGTACCGCGCGCGCGAGGGCGCGGTCGTGCCCCTGGTTCGTGGCCCGCTGACCGGCCCCTCGTTCGGTGCCAAGGGCGTGATCGCGCGCGCGCGTACGACGCTCGACTGGGTGTCCATCCCGTTCGGTCAGCCCGCGAGCTACGTCCCACCGCCCATCGCTGCGCCGGTGCTGCCGGTGCTGCCACCGAGTGTTGCGTGGGCCGACGAGGGGCGGCCGTCGACACCTGGTCCGGAGCTCAACAACGAATCGTTCGGCGTCGCACTGGTCGCCGTGCTCGGACCGGTGATCACCCACGACGGTGGGTCGACCTTCACGCCTCTCGTGGGGCGACCGCCCGGCTTCTGGCCCACCCGGCT
Organism: uncultured Polyangiales bacterium; assembly: GCA_964624885.1. Classification (GTDB taxonomy): domain Bacteria; phylum Myxococcota_A; class Polyangia; order Polyangiales; family JADJMO01; genus JADJMO01. Next base: position 17,403 of record CAZUZY010000030.1, read on the forward strand.
CACCCGCGACGGCACCGGCACGCTGCTCCTCGTCGACGATGCCCGCGCGGTCCCGCTCTCGGCGAACGGTGCCCTCGGGCAGCCCTACGCCCTGCCGACCAAGCCCGTGCCACCGAGGGTCACGCCGCTCGCGCTCGAGCAGGCGATCGTCGACGGGGTCGCGCTGGAGGACGGTCGCGTGCTGTACCAGGAGGGCAACCGCCTCGCGGTCGTGCAGCGGGAGCCACTGCGGGTGCTCCGCGTCTCCGATCTGCCCGAGGTGGTCGGCTGCAGCGGGCTCCGCAAGGCCAAGCCCCCGAGCCTCGCCGTCGCCGTCTGCCGACGCATCCACGAGAGCAAGGGGGACCAGGTGGTGGTCGGGACCATCGAGGACGGGAGCACGGGGCCGCGGCTCGTCGTCGAGCTCATCTTCCCGAGTGGGACCGGCGTCCGGCTCTCGGCGAGCGGCGCGGTCGTCGTCGCGGGCAACTGCAAGGGGCACACCGACAACGAGAACCTGCACACCGCGCAGCGCCTCTGCGTGCGCGACGCGAAGGGCGGCTATCACGACGTCTCGCTCTCCACGACGGTGGTCGGCGAGCGGATCGCCGAGATCCCCGACGAGGACGGCGGCCTCACGTTCCTGCGCTCGACGGTCGACAAGGGCCTCACGCTCGTGCGACCGGACGGGCAGCTCCTCGCGCAGGTCCTCGCGTTCGAGAAGGGCCAGCCCAGGCCCGAGGTACTGGCAGCGGACTCGCTCCCCGATGGACGCCTCGTCGTCTGGACGAAGACCGCCACCAAGCTCACGTCGATCGTGGTCGAGCGCGCCACCGGGGTCGTCGTCCGCCACGCGAGCGCGCTCCCGAACGGCGTGTCGGTCGGCGTGTTCGGCGCCGAGGCGGTCGTGGCCCAGGCGCCCGACGGTCTCGTCAGCGCGGTCGGCAGTCGCGACGTGGGGCAGACCTTCGCGCCGCTCTCGTTCGGCCCCGACCCTCGCGCGCTCGATCGCTCCGCGAGCGGTCGCCGCGTCGAGTGCGGCCCGCTCGGGTGCCGGCTGTTCGGCTGGACGCGCCTCGGCTTCGAGCCGGCGCTCGCCAGCCACGACACCGTGGTGAGCGCCGACGCCGCGCCCACGCTGCCGAAGCTGCCCGACGCGCCGAAGCGGGCGACGCGGCTGCGAGCCACGTGCACCGCGCTCGGTCCGGAGACCCTCGTGGATGCGGCCAGCGTGCCCGTCGCCAGCGCGTTCGGCTCGTCGCGCGACGCGCTCCTCGGTGGCCCCGAGCCCAAGGTGGTCAAGGGCCAGACGCTCGCCCTCCTGCCGTTCGTGCGGGGCTCGGTGCGGGGTGGCTTCGTCACCGTCGGACCGGCGCAGCCCGCGCCGTTCGGCGACGGCGCGCGGACGGTGGCGCGCTTCGCCACCGACTTCGATCCCGTGGGCACGGCCCACGAGACGATGGCGGGGCCCGCGCCGTTCCAGGACGCCTACGCGGCGACCCAGTCGGGCCTCTACGCCTACGCGCTCGCTCCCGGGCGCGCGCTCGTGGCCCACTGCACCTATGGGGGGTGCGCGCTCCATCGCCTGGTCGCCGGCGCACCGATCGAGACCCTGCCCGCACCACCTGGCTTGCTCGTGCGCTCCGTCAGCAACGCGCGCGAGCTCGGCGGCGCGCTCCTGGTGGTGGGCGTGGCGCTCCGCGACAAGCCGCCGGTGGCAGGTGTCTACGAGGCCGCGACCGGGTTCGCCGCCACGCGTGTCGGCGGCGTGTGGTCGGTGCTCACGTTCGCGGCGCCCGGCAACGACGAGCTCGTGGGCACCACCGACGCCACCCACGGCAGGTTCGGCCTTTTCCTGAGCTCGAAGGTGCCGACGTTCCTCGGTGGCTCGGCGTTCGTGCTGCCGATCGACGCGAACGCGCAGCCTGGTTCGGGCTTCGAGCCGCTCGCGGGCAGCGTGGCCGAGCTGCTCCGCGCGTCCACCGCGTGTCCCCCCACCCTCGCCGCCTGGGATCGCGGGGACACGATGCTCCGCGATCGGCCGGTGGAGATCGTGGTCGACGGGGTGTCGGAGGGGACGCTCGCCACCGACACGGGGGTGCTGCGCACCCGCATCCACGGCAAGGGCGCGTGCCTCGAGCGCCTCACCGCCGTCGCGCCGACGGGGACCCTCCAATGGGACGCCAGCACGGGCCGGGCGACGCTGCTGCGGCCGGCCGTCCCACCGACCAAGACGGCGAGCCGCCGCGCACTCTCCTGTTCGCTCGAGTTCCGCGACTAGCGCTTGGGGATGGGTGGCATGCCCGGCACGGTCGGGTCGCCCTTGGAGGGCACGGGCCCGCGAGAGGCGCGCGTGCCGGCCGGGGTCGGCGCGTTCTTGCGGGTCGGCTTGCCCATCTTGAGGGCGCGCCGATCGAACAAGGTGGTGGGCGCGTCGCCCTCGGGATCGAGATCCTCGTGCTCGGCCCGCCGATCGGTGGGCGAGACGTGGCGGGACTCGCGCACGCCGCCCGGTGGCGCCGACGGGCGGGGCGCTCCCGCCCCTGCGAGCTTGGCGTGCATGCGGGCAAGGCGCTCGGGCGGGATGCGCTCGGTCGAGTCCGCGTCGATCGGTGCCTCGCTCGCCGTGCCGCCGTGCATGCCGGTGTGCGGGATGATCCCGACCTCGGTCGGGTCGTCGTCCGGGTCTTCGAAGGCGTTCACGTCGAGATCGGTCGGTGTGTAGGCGAGCCTTCGCTCGGGCTTGTCGCGCCGCACCACCCGCGCCTTCGGCTCGGCTTCCGCGCGGGCGGCGGGGACTGCAGCCCTGTCCGGGATCGCCCCGGGGATCGGCTTGTCCGCCGACGGCCTGTCCAGCAGCGGGGACCGCGGCGGTGGGCGCGCAGCGAGCGGCTTGTTCGGTGCGACGTCGGCGCCCCCCGGACGTGCAGCCGGGGCGGGCGGCTGGCGCGGGATCGGCGGTGGCTCCCTCGCCGGCGGGCTCACGGGCGGGCGGACGTCGCGCGGAGCATTCGGCGCGGTCCTCGGCATCCCGGGCGGAGGCATCCCCGGCATCGGCGTGGGCCGATGCGGACCGGGTACGAGGGGCCCGGGCATGAGTGGCGTCGAGGGACGATGGGCAGCGACAGGTGGTGCGATCGGTCGCGGTGGAGTCGCTGGGGCCGGTGGCAGCGCGCTCGCCCGCGCGGCGGCGAGCACCGACGCGCGTTCCTGCGCGGAGATCGCCTTCGGTCCGGCCGCGACCGGTGCGGGGGACGCCCCCGCGAAGCTCCGGGACGCGAGGGGCTCCACGTGGACGGGGATCTCGACCGACGTGGACTCGGCGGTCTGCTCCTGGCTCGGCTCCTTGCCGAGCCCGCTGTCGAGGAGGTTGGTGTCGATGTCGACGGAGATGGACGCGAGCTCGTCCGACGGGAGCTTGGGGGCCGCGGGGATGGCCGGTGACGCGAGCCCCGGCGCGTTGGGCCGCGGCGCGTTGGGCCGCGGCGCGCTGTCGTCGGCGGAGCGCTTGCTGCGCACGAGCGGCACCGGCTCGGGTGGGACCGAGGCGATGCGCCGCGCGTTCGCGGGGTCGCGCAGGTTGACCAGCTCCCGTTGCATCTCGGCCGCGTCCTGGAAACGGTGGTTCCGGTCGCGGTGCATGGCCTTGGCGACGAAGTCGGCGAAGCCGTCGCTGACCGCTGGTCGCAGGTCGTGGAGCGGGCGAGGGCTCCCGGTGAGGATCTGGACGAGCAGCGCGTTGTAGTTCGCCGCGACGAACGGACGACGCCCGGTGAGGCACTCGTAGGTCATCACCCCGGTCGCGTAGATGTCCACGCGATGGTCGAGCTTGCGGTCCCCGCGGGCCTGCTCGGGCGACATGTAGTACGGCGTGCCCATCACCATGCCGGTGCGGGTGAGATGGAGCTCCTCGCCGCCCCCCATCTTGCTGATCCCGAAATCGAGCAGCTTGATCATCGGCGGCAGCCCGGGCCGCTGCGTGAGGAACACGTTCTCGGGCTTGATGTCGCGGTGGATGACCGCCTTGTCGTGAGCGGCGACGAGCCCGCTGAGCACCTGCGAGATGATGTCGACGATGTCGTCGAAGGGGAGCGCTCCCTCGCTGGCGATGCGATCGGCCAGGGTCTCGCCGGTGAGCAGCTCCATCACGAGGAACGGCGAGTTGTCGTCCAACTCGCCCATGTCGTAGATCTCGCAGATGTTGGGGTGCCCGATGGCCCCGGCCACGTGCGCCTCGTTCTGGAAGCGCGCGAGGCTCGCCTTCTTGCGGGCCTGCGCCGCGTTGAGCACCTTGACGGCCACGCGGCGGTGGATGGCCACGTGCTCGCACTCGTAGACGGTGCCCATGCCCCCCTCACCGAGCACGCGAATCGCCCGGTACTTGCCGCCGAGCACCTGGCCGATGAGCGGGTGGGGCTGATCGAGCTCCGCGAAGGGCGCGGCGCGGAGCTTCTCGCTGGCGCGCTCGGCCACCCGCTCTCGCCCGCTGCTCGCGCGCTCGATGGGAGGAGGCGCGTACGAGGGCTGGGCGCTTCGCTGCGACGGCGGCGGCGCTCCGCGCGCGCGACGCTCGACGGGTCGGCCGGTGATGGGGCACACGGTCTCGTCCACCGCATGCGGCAGCCCGCAGTGAACACAGCGCAGGAAGCGCTGGCTCACTTGTCACCTCGCAGCCGAGCCGTCGCGCCCACCGGGGACCGAGCGTAACACTCTTTTTATGGAGGGGGGCTCACGCCCCCCTCTGGGTCGGCGACCGCGACCCACCTCGCCTGCGGCTCGGTGGGGCGCAGATCGGCCGACCACCCCCGTGCGCCGCGTTCGCGGCGGGAGGGGAGACCGCCGGCTT
>CAZUZY010000030.1:22327-40471 GCA_964624885.1 uncultured Polyangiales bacterium
CGCGGCGGAGAGACCGCCGGCTTCGCGGCGGGAGAAACCGCCGGCTTCGCGGCGGGAGAGAACGCCGGCTTCGCGGCGGAGAGACCGCCGGCTTCGCGGCGGGAGAAACCGCCGGCTTCGCGGCGGAGAGAACGCCGGCTTCGCGGCGGGAGAGAACGCCGGCTTCGCGGCGGGAGAAACCGCCGGCTTCGCGCGGGGGGTCAGAAGCGGTGGACGCGGGTGCCGGCGCGGTGGGCGGAGCGGCCGGAGGAGGCGCCGGGGCGCTCGCGGTCGTTGCGCGCGTCGGGATCGGTGCGGCCTTCGCCGGTGCGGCCTTCGCCGGTGCGGCCCTCGGCGCGACGTGCGTCGGGACCGTGGCCCTCGGCGCCACGGGTACGACCCGGGGGCGGGCGGTCGTCGCTCCGTGAAACGGGGAGCTGGACGGCGTCGAGCCATGCGCGATGGGTCGCGGGGGCGTCGTCGGCAGCCGCGGTGATCTTGGCGAAGTCGAGCGCCAACGGACCGAGGGGCGTGGCGAGGAAGCCTCCGACCCGACCGCTCCGGAGCCGGGCCTCGCCGCTGTAGAGGCGCGCGAGGGTCTCGCTGATGCGTCGGGTGATGGCGAGTCGCTCGCCCATCTCGGAGAGCTTCTCGTCGAGGGAGGCGCGCCACTCCTCGCGGTTGCGCGCGCCCTGGGTCCACTCGCGAATCGGCTCGCGCAGCAAGGTGGCGAGCAGGACGGCGTCGTCGGGCGGGGCTCCGCGCTCGGCGGTCATGCGGTCGATGGCGTCGAGCGCGCCGAGGGCGCGGCCGTCGCCCGACGACTCCATGTCGTCGAGATACGCCGCGAGCTCGGGCAGCACCACCGCGAGCGCGCCGGTGTCCCACGCGAGCCAGATCGACCGCCGGGCCGCGCCACCACGGAGCAGCCGCAGGACCTCCTCGAAGACGCGGGGGCGCGCGGCGCGCGCGAGGTCGTCGCGGTGGGCGACGATCGCCGAGTAGACCTCGTCCGACAGCTCGAAGCCGAGACGCGCAGCGAACTTGAGGGCTCGCAGGATGCGGACCGGATCCTCACGGAAGCGGACCTCCGGCTGCCCGATGGTGCGGATGATGCGGCGCTCGACGTCGGCCACGCCGGACGTCCAGTCGAGGATGGTGCTGTGGTCGTGGTCGTAGAACAGCGCGTTGATGGTGAAGTCGCGGCGGAGCGCGTCTTCGTGCGCGATGCCGAAGGCGTTGTCGGAGCGGATGAGGAGGTCCTCGGACTCGTCGTCGCCCTCCGCGCCCTCGCGCTCGCCAGGGTTGCGGCGGAACGTCGCGACCTCGTAGGTGCGTCCGCCGTAGGCGAAGTACACGTGGGCCAGCCGGAACCGACGACCGATGATGCGGCAGTTGTGACGGAAGACTCGCTTCACGTCCTCGGGTCGCGCGCTGGTCGCGATGTCGAAGTCCTTGGCGGTGCGCCCGAGCAACAGGTCGCGGACTGCACCGCCGACGATGTAGGCCTCGAAACCGGCGGCCACGAGCTTGCGCACCACGCGCAGGGCGTCGGGGTCGACGCGGGCCTCGTCGAAGCGAACGGTGTGTCGGACCGGCGGCGGCGGGTGCCGTTCGCCCGCGACCTCGGTGCGAATCGCCCCTTCGGAGAGGACCCCTTCGGCGACTCGGGACGACTCGAGCAGCGTGGGCTCGGACAGCGCGGCGGACATTGCGGGGGAAACCTGGGGAAATCGTTACCAGCGGGGCTGGCCAGGCGCAACCCACCTGTGCAATTGCGCAGGTTTCAAGGGGCCTGAGAGAGGAAGAGCACCTCGGCGGCGGACCCGTGCAGGTGCAGGGTGGCGGCGAGGGCCCCAGCGGCGAGCGCGACGACCGGAGCGTCGTACGCGCGGGCACGGGGGATGAGGAAACGCGGACCGGGTGAGCGACGACCCGGTCTCGGCAGACCGCCGACCGGATCTCGGCGGGCTGGGGTGAGCTCGAGCCGGACCCTTCCGGCGTCTTCGCGGCTCACCAGCGCGAAGTGACGCGTGTCGGGCGTCGCGCTCACGAGCAGGGAGAGGATGCGCTGGAGGAGTGGCACCGCGACCTTGGGCGCCACGGCCACCAGCAGCGCCGGGTCCACCCGGCTCTCGAGCACGATCTCCTCGGTGCCTCCGAGCTCCCCCGCCGCGAGCTCGGAGAGCAGATCCTCGAGGGCGATGGGGAGGGGCTCGCAGGCCGAGGCGCGGAGCAAGAGCTCGGCGGCCGAGCGGACCTCGAGGAGTTGCTCGACCGCCTCCTGACAGGTCGATTGCAGCGTGATGCGGGCCTTGGCGCCGAGTCCGGCGGAAGGGCGTGCGCCGAGGGCACGGGAGGGGGCACGAGGCCCCACCGCGACGCCGGCCGCGGCCTCGATCGCGAGCCGCAGGGGTTCGGTCGCCGTGCGGGTCGCCTGGAGGAGCCGCTCGGCGGCCAAGCCAGCTTCGGTCACGAGCCCGGTGCTCAGGCCGAGCACCTCACACGCGGCCACCACCGCGCGCATCACCGCGGGTTCGGCGGATTCCGCCGCACGCTGCAGCTCGGGGAGCATGTCACGGAGCGCCCGCGGACCGACGCTCTGGGCCCGCGCCATGGTCGCGAAGCCCGCAATGGTCGCGATCACCTCGCGCACATCCCCCACCTCGGTGTGCGCGATGCGATGGGCGCCCGAACGCTCGGCCGAAGGAAACGGGGCGGCGGGCATGGCGCGAGGCAAGCGTACGCCCGTTTCACCCGAACGCCACCGACCTCGGAGGATTCCCGCGGAGCGAGGTCCGCGGGGGCGAGGTCAGGGCGTGGGCGTCGGGCGGACGGCTCAGCCGACCTCGAACCCGGGGAAGAAGTAGCCGATCTCGAACTTGGCGGTCTCGGGGGCGTCCGAGCCGTGGCAGGCGTTCTCGCCCACGTTGGCGCCGAGGCGCTTGCGGATGGTGCCGTCCGCGGCCTTGGCCGGGTCGGTCGCGCCCATCACCTCGCGGTAGCGAGCGATCGCGTTGTCACCCTCGAGGACGAGCACGAGGACCGGACCGCGGGTCATGAAGTCGACCAGCTCGCCGAAGAACTTCCGCTCCCGGTGCACGTAGTAGAAGCCCTCGGCCTGCTTGCGCGTGAGGTGCACCATGCGGGCGGCGACGGGACGGAGACCGGCGGCCTCGATGATGGCGAGAGCTTCGCCCGCCTTGTTCTTCTCGATGGTGTCGGGCTTCAGGATGCTGAGCGTGCGCTCGGTGGCCATGGGAGTTCCTCGGGCGGCCGGGTGGAGGGGGGGAGGCCGCGGGCGGCGCATGCTAGCGCCAGCTGCGCCGCTGTCGAGGGTGTTGTTCGGAGAGCGCGACACCCGGCCTGGTGGCTGGCGCGGCCCTCGGGACCAGGGCCCGAGGGGAAAGCTCCCCAAAAAAACGAGGAGCGAGCAGATGGCTCCGCTCGCCCCTCTCTCGCGCTTCCTCCCTGCGAGCTCACGGGCCACCGGCCCTGGAGTGGGTTACGGCACCGTCCCGCGAGACTTAAGGGCGTTCGGAGGGTTTCGTCGTTCGTCGCTAGATGTGGGTGGTCTTCCAGTCGCCGCGGCCGAACTTCCAGACCATCGCGGCGGCCAGCCCGAGCACGTAGACGATCGCCGACGCCCAGATGCCCGGGAGGCCACCGCCGAGGGTGACGCCGAACAGCCAGGCCAGCGGCATCAGGCAGGTGAAGTGGAGGATCAGCTCGACGATCATCACGAACCGCGAGTTGCCGGCGCCGAACAGGGCCTGGGTCAGGATCATGGCCACCGCGATGAACGGCGTCGTGAGGCCCATCATGCGGAGCGGCAGCAGCGCTGCCTCTTGCACGGCGGCGCTGTGCGAGACGAAGGCCAGGATCGGCTTGGTGAAGAGGACGCCCTCGCACAGCCCGAGGATGCCGAACAGCACGAGTCCGAGGCGGACGGAGGCCCAGCCGTACTTCGCCGCGCCTTCCGGGTTCTTCTCGCCGAGCGACTGGCCCACCAGCGTCGCGGTGGCGGTGCCGAAGGCGAGGCAGGCCGTGAACGTGAGCTTGAGGATGCCGATGATGGCGGTGGTGGCCGCGCCGTTGACCGCCTCGGCCTTGCCGCAGGCACCGGTGGCGATCACGCTGCTCCCCGCCGCGTCGAGCTTGCCGACCACGAACAGGAAGAACCCGAACCCGACCATGACGGCCATGGTGGCGACGCCACCGGGGATGGCGAGGCGGAGGATCTGCCAGGTGATGGCGCGCGAGAGCTTCTTGCGATCGAGCCACGAGAAGCGCGTGCGCACCTCGCCGCGGAAGGCGAACAGGATCATGATCGCGAGGCCGACGTAGGTCGCGACGAGGGCCGCCAGCCCCGCGCCCGGTGGCCCCATGCGTGGCATGCCGAGGTGCCCGAACACGAGGCCGTAGCAGAGCACCACGTTGGCGACGTTCATCAGGAGCGCGCTGAACATGTGCACGCGGGTCTGCCCGAGGCCGTCGAAGAACGCCTTGAATGCGAACGTCATGGCCATCGAGGTGATGCCGAGGAACCGGTAGCGCGAATAGGAGACCGCGTAGGCCGCGGCCTCGGGGTTCTTCACGAGCGCCTTCATCATGGGCTCGAGGAGCAGGAACCCGACGACCGAGAACAGCGCCCCGGCGCCGAGGGCGAAGGCGACCGCGTTGGTGAGCACCGCGCCCGCCTCGCTGGTCTTGCCCTCGGCGATGCGGCGCGCCGTCAGGGCCTGGGTGCCCACGCTGATCGCCGACAGCGAGCCGCCGAAGGCCCAGAGGGCGATCAGCGAGGGCGCGAGCGCGGCCTGACCGTTGGACGACTCCGGGCACGGCAGGTGCGCGAAGAAGACGATGTCGATCTCGTTGACGATGCTCTGGGAGAGCATCGCGATCATGGTGGGGGTCGCGAGCCGCAGGATGGTGGCGGCGGGCCCTCCCCGCGTGTCGAGGACCTGGCCCTCGCGGATGGCGGGTACGTCCATGTGCGGCCGCCCTGCTAGCAGCGACGACGCGGCAGGTCGAGCCCGGGGCCTTTGCTGCCTTCGCCGGCACGGCTAGGGCCGTCGTCCATGCTCGGAGCTCCTTCGTCCCGTCCGTCGCGGCAAATCCTCGCCTCCTTGGCCCTCGCCGCGCTGCTCGCCGACGCCGGCTGCAAGAAGAAGGAGCCGCCGCCCGAGCCCAAGAAGGAGGTGGTCGCCCCGGAGACCGCCGTCCCGGCGCCCGACGGCATGGTCGCCGAGGGGATCATGAAGTCGCCCGACGCCATCATGGCCTCGCTGCGCACCATCAGCCCGATCATCCCGGACAAGGCGGCGCCGATCCTCGCCGACGTCCTGCACGTGAACCGGGTGGTGGCCGACGAGATCGACGGCCAGCGCCCTGCGTTCTTCGTCATGGCCCGCAAGGGCGACACCAACCTCTACGTGTTCGCCGCGCCGATCAAGGACGCGAGCAAGGTGGGCGCCGAGCTCGTGAAGCTCGGGATGTCGCGCATGGAGGACAACACCCTCGGGCTGTCGGTGTTCGAGGGCGGGACCGCCCCGGGCGGGCCGCGCACGCAGGTGCTCGGCGTCCGGCGCAACTACTTGCTCGCGGCCACGAGCGTCCAGGCGCTGAAGGACCTCGCGCCCTACGCGACCCGCTCGCTCCCGCTCAAGCCGGTGCCGGCGCAGGAGATCGCCGTGACCATCCCGCAGTCGGCGGTGCGGGGCGCGCTGCGCGAGGCGTTCAAGGGGATGATCGACGCGGGCACGGCCAAGCGCAAGGAGCTGCTCGCCAAGGCCAAGACCGCGCCCCAGAAGACCCCCATCGGCCTGATGGACGCGATCGGGGACTACGCCACCCGGCAGAACGAGCGCATGCTCGGCTGGCTCGCGGACGCGGGCGACGCGCACGTCACGCTCTCCACGGCCGGCGGCGCCGTGACCCTCAAGGCCGACGTCGCCGCGGTGGTGCCGGACTCGCTGTTCGGCAAGACCATCGCGAGCTGGCCCCTCGGCGACGCGGGCCCCGCGCTCGAGGTGCCCATCGGCGCGGTGCTCGCGTTCGTGGGCCGCTCGGGTGAGGTGCAGCGGACCGAGTCGTCGCGCGATCTGCTCGAGATGCTCGTCGGCACGTTCCCGGACGACATCCAGAGCAAGGAGAAGGAGAAGATCGCCGAGTTCCTCGCCGCCTGGGACAAGGCGCGCGCCGACCTCACGAGCGGCGCGCTGCTCTACGAGGGCCCGAGCCGCCTCGGCGTCGGGCTGCGCATCGGCGCCAAGGACCCGGCCGCGCTCGCGAAGCTGCTCGAGACCGCGCTCACCAGCGTGCTCGGCATGAAGGGGGTCACCGCCGGCCTCGAGAAGCAGGGCATCGGCAAGCCCACGCTGAGCAAGGAGAAGATCGGCGGCATCGAGGCCAACGTCCTCGCGCTCAAGCTCCCCCACCCCAACGGCGACAAGCCCAAGCCGGGTGAGCCCGAGACCGCCGAGATCGTGTGGGCGCAGAACGGCGCCACGGTCGATCTGGCCGCCGGGGTCGGCGCACGCGAGCTGTTCCTGCGCGTCGTCGAGGCCAAGGGCGACAAGGCGCTCCGCAGCTACCCCGAGGTGGTCAAGCGTCTCGAGGCGCTCGGCAACGAGCTCGGCGGCGCGCTGGTCGGTGTCCCCTCGCGGGTGGTGCCGCTCTCCACGGGCGCGCCGGTGGTGGCGCCCACGCCGCCCGGCGACGTCGTCGCCCTCGCGATGGGCAAGAATGCGCAGGGCCCGTTCGTTTCGATCGACCTGTCGCGCGGCGCGGTCGAGGTGTTCGGCCGCCTGGCCATGCAGACGATGGCGAAGAAGTGAACGGAGCGAGCCGGAGGCGAGCGCAGTGAACGGCGGCCGCCTCCATGGGCGCTCCGTTCCCAGTTTGCCCTACGTGCCGCCGCTCCGGCGCTACGCCCCTACGCGACGTCACTTACGGGCTGCACGGGTTCCTGGTTTGCCCTACGTGCCGCCGCTCCGGCCTCGAGCTACTTCTTCTCGCCCTCGAGGTCGTCGGCGAGGTAGCCGAGGATGACCTCGTCGAGCGAGCGCTCGCTGAGCAGGTCTTCGCCGAACACGGAGCCCTGCGCGGCAGGCTTGCTGGTCGCGAAGATCGACGCGGGTCGCGTGAGCGCGTAGCGACCGGTCGGGGTCTTCTGGCCGGGCGGGCGCACGGACGGCGAGGAGGGCGGGCGCACCGACGCGCTGGGCCGCGGCGCAGCGGGCACCTGGCCCGGGACCGGCGTCGGAGGCCGCGAGCGACCACGGACGTTGGCGTAGCCGCCGTCGGTCGGACGCTGCGAGAGCAGGCTCGCGGGCGGCGGCGGCAGATCGTTCTGGGGCTCGAACGGCTGGGCGCGGCGCGCGGCCGCGGCGTGGGCCGCCTGCTCGAGCTCGGTGGCCGAAGGGATGGCCGGCTTCGGCATCTCGAGCGTGGGCGCGGTGTCGAGCGGATCCGGGCGCTCGGCGGCCCCCGGCGCACCCGACGAGGCGCCCACGGGCGCGGCCTCGGGCGCGACCGCCGGCACCGCGTGCTTGCTGCCGCGACCGGTGCGGTTCGGATCGAGACCCGCGTTGGTGGAGCCGGCGAAGTAGCCGGTGCTCGGGAGCTTCACCTCCTTGGTGCCGCCCGCGTCGAAGGCGCCGTCGCGCAGGGCGACGATCATCGCCTTGTGCTGCTCCTTCATCATCTGCTTGACCACCTCGCCCATCATCGGGTCGCCCACGTAGGTGGCGTAGGAGGTCTTGATCGACTTCAGGATGCGCCCGCCATCCGCGAAGAGGTGCGTGATGATGTGCGGATGCTTGACGCCAGAGTCCTCGGTCTGGATGTGATAGACCTGCCCCTTGTGCTTGAAGTTGTTGTTGAACCCGAGGAGGGGCGAGGGGGCCTTCATGGGCGTCCGCGCGCGTAGCGCGAACCTCTTGGGTATCAGCGCCCGACCGAATGCTCAAGCAGAACGGGCAGCGGCCTCGCGGGCGGCCGGCAGCCGGGACTGAACGTCTGCGCGGATCTCCGCTGGGACCACCAGGCGGATGCGGCGGATCGGCAGGTTGTCGAGCCTGGCCAGAACGGGGGACACCGCGCCGAGCGGGCGGGCCCGGCCGTCGGGCAGGATGACCTCGAGGGGTGGCTCGGCGCCCGGCGGGGGGGCGACCGCGTCCGGGGATCCGAAGCTCTGCACATCCTCGGCGACGTCGAGCGCGACGTGGACGTCGGGGTCGAGCCCGAGACCCACCGCGAGCTCGCGCGCCTCGCCGAGCAGCCGGTCCATCGCTTCGCGGGACCCGAGCTCGCCGGTGAGCTCGACGGTCTTGCCGATGTTGCGGACGCGCAGGCGCCGACACAGATCGGCGAGCACCGGATCCGGCCCGCGCTCCCAGGCCGCGAGCGCTGCCCCGACCACCACGTCGTCGAGATCGAGGTACGCCCCGAGCGGGATCTCCTCGCCGTGGGCCGCGAGCGCGAGCGCCGCGGGGACCTGCGGCAAGCGGGTGCCCTCGCGCAGCGCGTGGGCAGCGCGCGAGAGGATCGCCTTGATCATCACCTCGGCGGCGCGCGTTGCCTTGTGCAGGTAGACCTGCTCGAACATGAACCGTCGCGCGAGCACGAAGCCCTCGATGGCGGGCAGCCCCTTCATGCCGTCGATGGCGAACCGCGGCGCCTCGGTGTCGTGCGGCGCGAACCGCAGCGAGCGCAGCAGCCAGTCGAGATCGAACAGGCCGTAGCGGACGCCCGTCATGTGGGCGTCGCGCAGCAGGTAGTCGCAGCGGTCGACGTCGAAGGTGCCGCTGACCGCGTGGGCGAGGTACGGCAGCGGGTACGGCGTGGTCGCCTCGGCGCCGGCGATCAGCGAGGCCACGCGCTCGGGGAGCCCCGGGTCGTGCTCGGCGAGCACGCGGTGCACCTCGGTGCCCGGGTCGCGCACGATGCGCAGCGACCAGGTCTCGTGGTGGGGCGCGCCGGGGATCGCCTCCTCGAAGAGGTGCGAGTACGGACCATGCCCTACGTCGTGGAGCAGGGCGGCCGCGAGCACGTCGCGCGCGCGATCGGAGGCGAGCCGTTGCCAGAACGGCAGCCCCTCGTGCAGGGCCCGGAGCCGGCGCACGAGGCGCGTCATCACGTGGGCCGCCCCGATGGCGTGGGTGAACCGGCTGTGCTCCGCGCCGGGGAACACGAGGTGGGTCACCCCGAGCTGCTTGATCCGGCGGAGGCGCTGGACCTCGGCGGTCGCGAGCAGCTTCGGGACGATGGACTCTTCGTCCGACTCGAAGGTGACGAGATCGTGGACCGGGTCCCGGAGGATCATCGCGGCGCACGGTAGCAGGGATGCTCGACGCTCGCGCGGGCCCGGGCTACTCGCCCCTCCGTGAGATACCCCGGGACCCTGCACTCCGCCCACGTTCCGCACGAGAAGCTCGAGCTCGTCCGCGCGCTCGCCGCCGGGCTCGATCGCACGCTGCTCGGGACCGACTTCCCGACGCTCGGCGAGAAGTACGAGGGCAAGGTCCGCGACTGCTACAGCACCAGCGACGGCCGCCGGCTGATCGTCGCGACCGACCGCATCAGCGCGTTCGACAAGGTCATCGGCACCCTGCCGTTCAAGGGCCAGCTGCTCACCTCGATGGCCGCCTTCTGGTTCGACAAGACCAAGGACATCGCGCCGAACCACTTCCTGAGCCTGCCCGACCCCAACGTCATGGAGTGCGTGGAGTGTCGGCCGCTGCCGGTCGAGATGGTGGTCCGGGCCTACGTCACCGGCGTCACCTCCACCTCGGTGTGGACCGCCTACCAGCGCGGCGACCGCGAGTTCTGCGGCAACAAGCTCCCCGACGGCCTCTCCAAGAACGACAAGCTGCCCGCGCCGATCCTCACCCCGTCCACCAAGGCCGAGAAGGGTGGGCACGACATCTCCGCGTCGCGCGCCGAGATCCTCCGCATCACCTCCATGTCGTCGGCCGAGTTCGACGTCGCGGCCGGCATGGCCCTCGCCCTGTTCCAGGCGGGCGCGGCGCACGCCAAGTCGCGCGGGCTCATCCTCGTCGACACCAAGTACGAGTTCGGCGTGCGCGCCGACGGCAAGGTCATCGTCATCGACGAGATCCACACCCCCGACAGCTCGCGCTACTGGTTCGCCGGCACCTACGAGGAGCGCAAGCAGAAGGGCGAGGAGCCCGAGTCGTTCGACAAGGAGTACGTGCGCCGCTGGCTGGCGGGCATCGACTACAAGGGCGACGGCCCTCCGCCCACGCTCCCGCCCGACGTCCGCATCGAGGCCGCGCGCCGCTACGTCGAGGCCTACGAGACCATCACCGGCGAGCAGTTCGTGCCCAACGCCGACGACCCGATCGCCCGCATGCGCAAGAACCTCGGGATCGCATGAAGCTCTATGTGATGCGCCACGGCCCGGCCGAGGACGAGGCGCCCGACGGCCGCGACCACAGCCGCGCTCTCACGGTGTCCGGTCGCGAGCGCGTGCGCTGGGTGGCCAAGAAGCTGGCCGAGCTCGGAGAAGCGCCCCGCTTCGTCGTCGCGAGCCCGCTCGTGCGCGCGCTGCAGACGGCCGAGGTCGTGCACACCACCCTCGGGCTCGAGTCCGCGGTCGAGGCGCACACCGCGCTCGCGCCTGGCGGCGCCGGTTCGGCGTTCGTCCTCGCGATGCAGAAGGCCGGCAAGAAGCGCCTGATGGTCGTGGGCCACGAGCCCGACGTCTCCATCCTGTGCGCGCGGCTCCTCGGCAGCCCTCTCCCGCACGGCTTCCTCAAGGGCATGGTCGTGAGCCTCCGCGTCGACGTCGACGCGCCCGGCGACGCGCCCATGGTGGGCCTGCGCTTCGTCCTCGACCCGAAGACCCTCGAGCTGCTCGCCGACCACCGCGGCGTGCGCACCCCGGCGCCACGCTCGTCGCGCGGGGCATGAGTCGCTTCCAGAACCTCGACCCGTTCGACCAGCCGGGGCCGCTCGCGCTCCTGCGCTGGAAGCTCGGCGCGCGGCGCCCCGATCGCGGCACGCCGTTCACGACGCCGACCCGCGCGGTCGACCCCGCGCACGTCGAGCGCGCTTCGCTCACCTGGCTCGGCCACTCGTCGTTCCTCGTGCGCCTCGGCGGCCTCCTCGTCGCGACCGATCCCATCTTCGCCGATCGGGTCGGGCTCGCCCGCCGCAACGTCGCGCCACCGATCGCCGAGAGCGCGCTGCCCGCGGTCGACGTGGTCACGATCTCGCACGCCCACTTCGACCACCTCGATCTGCCCTCGCTCCAGGCCATCGATGCGCGCACGCGGGCCCTCACCGGCAAGCCTCCGCTCTACCTCGTGCCCACCGCGGTCGGCCGCTACCTGCGCGCCGCGGGGCTCGCGCCGGTGGTCGAGCGCGGGTGGTGGGAGGAGCACCGCGTGGGCGACGTGCGCTTCACCTTCGTGCCACAGCAGCACTGGTCGATGCGCACGCCGTTCGACCGCAACACGGCGCTGTGGGGCGGCTGGGTGCTGCGGGGGCCCGAGGGCACCGCCTACCACGCGGGCGACACCGGGTGGTTCTCGCACTTCGCCGAGATCGGCCGGCGCTGCGGGCCGATCGACTGGGCCATGCTCCCGATCGGCGCCTACGACCCCCGGTGGATGATGCAGGCCCAGCACATGAGCGCCGAGGAGGCCGGGCGGGCGTTCGTCCACTGCGGGGCGCGTCACCTGGTCGCGATGCACTGGGGCACGTTCCAGCTGACCGACGAGCCGCTCGCCGAGCCCCCGGAGCGCGTGCGGCGCTGGTGGGACGAGGAGGGGCCTGGGCCGAGCGAGCGCCACCGCCTGTGGGTGATGGACGTCGGCGAGACGCGCGCGCTCTAGCCGAGGAACGCGCCGATGGCGGCGCCGACCGTGGCGGGGTCCTCGAGGTGCAAGAAGTGGCCGACGCCCGGCAGCACGCGCGACTCGAGCGCGCGACACCAGCGCTCCTGGCCCGCGCCGATCGCCGCGTCGATGCAGCCGTCGTCGGCGCCCTGCAGGTGGAGCACCGGCAGCTCCACGCGGGCCCCGCGGCGCACGCGCGCGATCGCCGGACCGAGGGGCCGCACCATCGCGCGGTAGTACTCGAGCGGGGCCGGGAGGCTCGCGAGCATCGTCTGGCGCAGATGCTGCCAATACTGCCAGCCGGGATCGAAGCCGGGCGACCAGCGACGCCACCAGCGCTCGACGAAGTCGGCGTCGACGAAGCGGTCGGCGCGCGCCGACTGGAAGTAGGCCATGTAGCGGCTGCGGTGCAGCTGCGCGGGCGAGCGCAGGCCGTTGCCGACGAACGCGAGCGGGTGCGGCACCGCCATGGTGACGGCGCGCGCCTGGCGCGGGAGCCCCCCGTCGCCGAGGAGCGCCCAGGTGATGGCCGCGCCCCAGTCGTGGCCGATCACCGCTTCGAATCGGCCGCTGGCGCTCGCGAACGCCCGCACGTCGGCGACGAGCCCTTCGAGGGTGAAGTCGCCGTCGAGGGGCGACGGCGCGTACCCCCGGAGGAAGGGCGCGACGCAGTGGAAGCCGAGCGCCCCGAGGCGCCGCGCGAGCGGACCGAAGCTCGCGGGGGTGTCGGGGAAGCCGTGGAGCAGGAGGAGGCGGCGCGCAGCCGCAGGGGGCCCGTGGGCCACGAAGGCGAACCGACCGCGGTCGGTCGCGAGGAATCCAGACGGCTCCACGGGCGCGGTGTAGCGTCAGCCCGCGTCGCTGGCGTCCGTCGCGGTCGAGTCGGCGGCGGCCGTGTCGGCGGCGCCCGTGTCGGCGGCGCCCGTGTCGACCGGTCCCGTGTCGGCCGGGCCCGTGTCGGCGGGGCCCGTGTCCGTCGCGGTCTCGCTGCCGGAGTCCGTCGCGGTCTCGGTGACGACGCCGGTGTCGACCGGCGCGTTCCCGGTGATGAAGCTGCAGGCCGGCTCCTTGGCGGGATCGTTCACCGCGGAGCAGCTGGTCTTGATCGCCTCGAGGCAGCCGTTGAGCTCGGCGGCGCTGGGCTCGCGGACGGAGTCCTGGAGGCCGCGACCACACTGCAGGTCGTAGAAGCGCGTGCAGCTGTCCACGTCGCCAGAGAAGTTGGCGACGCACGCGGGGCCGCGCTGGCACCGCGCGGCCTCGATCTTCCGACAGGTGTCCACCCCACGCGCGTCGGAGCCACACGAGGGCAGGACGACGAGCCCGAGGAGGGCGAGGAAGGCGAAAGGCCGCATGGAGCCGGTCGATCGCACGGGCCCTCGCGCGAGGCCAACTTCCGGGGGGTGTGCGCCCTCGACCACAGCGCTCCGTTCGCGATCGGGGCGTCGAGGGAGGCACATTTCCCTTCTTTCTCCGGTTGGCACGCGCTCTGCTGGGGGCTGACCGATGTCCCGCCGGATCCCCACCCTCGCCACCCTCGTCGCGGGCGCCGTCGTCGCCCTCGCGACCTGCGGCGCCGGCCTTCGCAAGGACGAGTTCCTGTGTGAAGAGGCCCACGCCAAGCTCAAGGAGTGCTGCCCGGGGTTCACCACGACCGACCTCGACTACTGCACCTACGAGGCCGGCTGCGGCGACCCGGGCAAATCGCCCGCGCTCACCGAGGACGAGAGCCAGTGCGTGCGCGCGTCCACGTGCGAGCGGCTGAAGCTCGACGGCATCTGCGCCAAGGCGGAGGCGCTCACCCACCGCGGTTCGGCGGGCGGCCTCACGCGGGACGTGGTGTGCCGATGACCCGCCACCTGCTCGCCGCGCCCCTCGTGGCCGCCCTCGTGTCCACCACGCCGTCGGCCCACGCGGAGGAGCGGCTGCCTCCCGCCGAGAACCGGGTCGGTGCGACCCTGACGCTCGGCTACACGATGGGCTGGATCTTCGGGGTCCCGATCCGCTACGGCGAGGCGCAGATCGCGGCCCACTGGACACGACAACGCGGCGAGAACGGCCTCGACCTCGGGGGGATGGTCAGCATCGAGCGCGGCTCGACGGAGGCCGGGCGCGCGATGAACGCGCTCACCTTCGGCGCGCGCTTCGTCTACCGCTGGGACATCCTGCGCTTCGGGTTCGGCATGACGCTCGGACAGATCGGCATCCGACGCTCCACCAAGGCCACCGACCCCGAGACGAGCCTCGTGTTCGACCCCTACCTCTCGGCGGGGTTCGAGCCGCTCCGGTGGGACGGGCACGCGGTGTTCCTCGAGCTGCAGGGACACCTCGTCGACATGACGAACCCGGCGACCACCTTCGCGCTCGGCATCCGGTACTGAACCGCCGGTGATGCTGGGGCGCTACCGACGCACGAGGCGGCGCGCGAGGGGCCCGTACGCGCGCTGGGGCAGGAGCCGCGTCGCGTAGAGCGCGGAGGCGAGTGGGGTGGGGAACGCGACGATCGGGTCGCGCGCCTCGAGCCCGGCCACGATGACGTCGAGCGCTTCGGAGAGCTCCATGAGCATCGGCATCTCGTACGGTCGGTTCGCCGTGAGATCGGTCTTGATGTAGCCAGGGCGCACGTCGGTCACGTCGATGCCGGTGCCGTGGAAGTCGACGTAGAGGCTCTCGAGGAACGTGGACAGCGCGGCCTTGCTCGAGCTGTAGGGGGCGGTCTTGGGCAGCCCGCGGATCCCCGCGAGCGACGACACGCCGCAGAGGTGTCCGCGACCGCGCCGGACCATGTCGGGGATCGCCGCGCAGAGGGTGGCGATCGCGCCCATGACGTTGAGCTGCAGGAGTGGCCCCACCCGCGCCCACGTGATGTCGCGGCTGTGGACCGCGCCGGCGATGCCCGCGTTGGCGACGACCAGATCGAGGCCGTCGAGGTCGTGCGCGGCGCGCTCCACCACCGAGACCACGTCGTCGGGGCGCGAGACGTCGACGGCGAGGCACACCGCGCGCCCCCCTCGCCCCTCGATCCCGTGCTTGATCTCGTCGAGGAGGTCCTGGCGCCGGGCGACGAGGGCCACCGTGGTTCCCTTCGCGGCGAGGCGCTCGGCGAGACCTCGGCCGATGCCGGCGGAGGCGCCGGTGATCAAAGCGGTGCGAAACATCGCCGGATGGTGGCATGCTCTATGTTCCTCGTACACGGATGGAGAACCGCCCGCTCCCGACCGCGGCCTATGTGGCTGGCTTCGTCGCGCTGCTCGCGCTCGCTGGCTTCGCCGGCGCGCCCCTCGCGCGCACCGTGCGGCCCAAGGCGGCCGCCTCGGTCGTGCCGGTGGCCTCCTCGCCCGCCGCGCCACCGACGGCCTCGACCGTGCCTCTGCCCTCGGTTGTGGCGTCGATCTCGGCCATCCCGAGCGCCGCGCCCTCGACGGCACCCTCGGCGGTGGCATCGGCGCGCGTCCCGATCGGCCCCGGCGCGCGGGTGCTCGTGCTCGGAGACTCGATGGCCGACGCCGGGTTCTCGCAGCGCCTCGCCGAGAAGGTGAAGGCGCGCGGCGGCACGCTCGAGAGCGACGCCTGGACCAGCGCGACCACCACGACCTGGTCGCGCGGCGACCGCCTCGACAAGCTCGTCGCGCGGGTGAAGCCGACGGCGATCTTCGTCGTGCTGGGCGCCAACGAGGTGTTCATCCCGAACCCGGACGCCCTCGCCCCGAACGTGCGCACCATCGTGGGCAAGGTCTCCGCGCAGCCCTGTGTGTGGGTGACCCCACCGCTCTGGAAGGGGGAGACGGGCATCGTCGCCGTCGAGAAGGCCCACGCCGCGCCCTGCCGGTTCTTCGACTCGTCGACCCTCGCCATCGCGAGGCGCAAGGACGGCATCCACCCGACCGACAAGGGCGGCGCCGACTGGGCCGACGCGGTGTGGAGTGCCCTCGTCGGAGACGACCCTTGAAGCGGCCAGCGCCAGGCTCCACGTTCGCCGGGCGCTACCGGATCGTGCGCCTCCTCGGGCAAGGCAGCATGGGGCAGGTGCACCTCGCCGAGGACGAGCGTGGAACGCGCCTCGCGCTCAAGCTGCTCGATCCGGCCGCGCTCGGCGACGACAAGGCCCTCGAGCGGTTCCGGCGCGAGACCAAGGCCGGCACCGAGATCGACAGCCCGTACGTGGCGCGGGTGTTCGCGTCCGGCGTCGACGAGGCGACCCAGACGCCGTGGATCGCGATGGAGTACCTCGAGGGCCAGGATCTCGAGAAGCACCTCGCCGCGCGCAAGCCGCGCGGTCCGCTCTCCCCGCAGGAGGCGTGGGCGCTGCTCGATCCGATCTTCTCGGCGGCCGCGGCCGCGCACGCCGTGGGCATCGTGCACCGCGATCTGAAGCCCGAGAACATCCTGATCCGGGTCGGGCCCGACGGGAAGCCGATCGTGCGCGTGCTCGACTTCGGCGTCGCCAAGTACGTGGGCGATGCGCTGTCGCGCAGCACCGCCGAGGGCCTCGGCACGCCGATCTGGACCGCGCCGGAGCAGGGCAAGCGCACGCGCGATCTGACGGCGGCGGCGGACGTGTGGGCGCTCGGGCTCCTCGCCTTCTGGGTGCAGGTCGGCGGCCGCCACTACTGGCGCGCGGCGAACGACGACCACGCTTCGCCGGTCGACCTGATGATGGAGCTGTTCCGTGGCGAGCTCGTGCCGCCGAGCCGGCGCCGCGCGGAGGTGGGCGTGCTCGGGATGTTCCCGCCCGGGTTCGACGCATGGTTCGCGAGGTGTGTGGCCCGCGAGCCGAGCCAGCGGTTCCCGGACGCGAAGGCCGCACGCACCGCGTTGCGGCGGATCCTGGCCCCGACGAGGCCACGCTGGCCGTGGCTCGTGGTCGCGGCCTCGATCGTCGCTCTCTCGATAGTCCTCCTGCTGCGACGCTAGGGCGCGCCGCAGGCCAGCCACTCGGCGAGCTTCGCCCGCTCCTCCGCGGTCGGGTCCTCCGGGCCCGGCGGCATCGGCGGGTTGTCGCCGGTCGCGTTGGTGTACACGCGCGCGGCCGAGGCGCGGATCGACTCCACGGTGTTGAGCGCCCGCGAGCTGTAGCCGTTGGGCCCGCCGTGGCAGCGCACGCAGTAGGCGTCGACGAAGTCCTTGCCGAAGTTCGCGTAGGTGAGCTTGGTGCCGCCGGGTGGGCACGCCTGGTCTTCTAGCTTCGGAGCGCCACTGCACGCCGAGACGAGGAGCAGGGCGAAGGCGAGCTTCTTCATCACAGCACCATGTCGAAGCCGAAGGTGGACTCGACGCCGAAGTAGAGCTTCGGGCCGAGCGGATCGGGCAGGTAGATCGCGGTCGCCCGCGGCGTCACGCTCCACACCGACTTCTCGGTCCTGGTGACCGGCACCGCTGCGCCGAGGCTCAGGCCGACGCCCACGCGGTGACGGATGCCCGCGCCGATGCCGAGCGCCACCGTCGCCGGCGACTCCTCGACCGAGACCAGCCCCTCCTCGTGCTGGTGGATGGCGAAGAGCCGCGCGAACGGCCGCGTGCCCTCGCGCGGGAGATAGCCGACGACCCCGAGGGTGATGCCCGTGTTCACGCGCCGATCGACCCGCGCGAGCGACTCCCACCCGAGGAAATCCAGCGCGATCACCTGGCTGAAGCGCACGCCGAGGTGCAGCATGCCGCCCCCACCGACGTCGCCCCGCCACGACGACCCGTAGGCGGTGAGGCCGAGGCCCCCCTGCAGCTCGACCGCGCGCGCGGTGCCCGCCGAGAGGCTCGGGAGCAGCGTCGCGACGAGGATTCTCAGCGCCTTGTTCATCACGTCCTCTCGGTGCCCGCGCGCGGGATCTCGTTCAGTCTACGCGAGGTGGCGGTCTGCCGCGCGCCACCCTATGTCCCGCGGGTGACCGAGTCGCTCCCGCCCACGAGTCGACGGCGCACCGGCGAAGAGGTCGCCGACTACGTCGTGGAGCTCGCCTCCGCGCTCGATCGCTACGGGTGCCCGAGCTACCGCGTCGAGCACGCCGCGCGCGTCGTCGCCGAGCTCGAGGGCTTCCACGCCGAGCCGTTCGTGCTCCCGACGGGGATCTTCCTGCGACTCGTGGGCGAGGCCCCGCACGTGGAGCTGCACCGCATGGTGCGGGTCGCCGAGTGGACGACCGACCTCGGCGCCCTCGTCGAGGTGGACGAGATCTTCAACGACGTCGCCGATCGGAGGAGCAGCCTCGAGGAGGCGCGGGCGCGGCTGCGCGCGCTCCCGGCCCGACCGCACGCCTACGGCCGGCCGATGCTGTTCGCCGCGTCGGTGCTGCTCGCGGCCGCG
>CAZUZY010000031.1:0-39762 GCA_964624885.1 uncultured Polyangiales bacterium
CGCTCTGGGTGTACCTTCGGGGCGCTCTGGGGGGACCTTGGGCGGGATTTACAGAGAGGTCGCGGTGTGGCCGATCGAGAAGTGCTTGTTTTGGGTTCGGTCGATGACCGGACCATCCGAACGGATCTCCGTCTCGAGGCGCCACCAGCGGTGGCAGCCCAACGCGCCGGTTGGCGGGCGGTGGCGGGCTGTTACGCGGCTCGCCACCTACCCTTTGGGACCACCTCCCGTTGGCGCGCGACGGCTGCGCCATGCCGACGCTGGCGAGGTCGTCGAGGCCATCGCCCCCCAGCTTGGACGGCCCCCAGCCAAGCTGACCTGCGGAGGTGGCCCCGCAGCTGTTCGCTCTTGGTCGGCCCTGACCTCGCCGCGGAGGTCTTGGCCGGTCGTGGGACGATCGAGGGGCGGTCGTGGTACGCTCGTGGTGCGACTCCGGTACGATCGCGAGAGCGCCGTCGACACCGCAATGCGCGATCTGGCCGCGGTCTTTTGGCCCCCGCCGGCACGTTCAATAGCGTGCCGTTCCGCCAACGGCTTGATGTTGCACAGGAATCCTGCAAGGGCCGAGTCGCGATACTTTCTGAGATCGCGCGCGTGAAGCTGAAGTGTGCCAGCCGAGGCCTATTGAACGCGGTTGAATTGCGACACCACGAGACCGAACGAGTCCTTGCAAGCCATTGACTTTCCCAGGTTTTCTGGACATTTCGACTGTCGCAATACTCCAGACGTGTCGCGGAACGGGGCCAAGGGTGCGCCTCTCCCGTGGGCGCCTCCTGGCAGTACAAGAACAGCAGCTTCTGGAAGTCGAGCATGCCTGATGTGCCGCCAAGTGCCTCAAGAAGCTGCAGTAGCCGGCGCTGCCGTGTGAACAGCATCGGCGTTGAGCGCGTGGAGAGGCGGGTGGTCGTAGTCATGTCATCGTCCTGGTGGTCGGTCGCCCCGCCGGCCTGGCTCGCGTGTGTGTTTCGGTTGCTCCGCCCACCCCCGAGGGCTGGAGCATCCAGTGGCTCTCTACCCAGCGTGCAGGCTGCCCCTTGATATCGATCCAGGGGTAGGCCAAGCGCTTGGCGGCCTCGATGTGAGCCGCCGAGGGCTCAGCGCTTGTCGTTGGTGCCACGGCCCGCATGCTCGAAGACTCTATCAAGATCCAAGCGAGCGGACGAGGGATCCGTCTTCCACACGACGGCCGGACCGTCGCAGGTCGCCTGCTGCTTGCTTCCGTGGTCATGCGGGAGCTACTCGGGGCGGGAGGTCGAGCGTCCTGCTGGAGCTCGAGGCCAATCTACGAGCGCGTGCCAACCGACGCGGCCATCGTGCCCACGTTGCTGGCGCGGTGGCCCGTATGAGTGAACCGCAACAGTATGGTGGCGCGTAGCCGAGCCCGAGAGACGCCGCAACTGCTCTCGCTGTGCCTTGAACCCCCCACCGATGAAGCCGAGGTACAGGAGGAGGATCGCAGATGCGCAAACCGACGTCACGTCGTTCATGCAGACCGCTCAGCGCTTCAATCGGTCCACATCTGCCCTGCGATGCCGACGGCCTCAGTTGCCTCTATGATTGCTACGAACACCCGGGAAGCTTCCACGACTGCCGGTGGCGTGTGGTGTTCGGGGGGACTATGGCGCCTTCAAGCAACCGAGACGGAGGGCGCCTGCCACTTTCACCCCCCACCAACCCCACCACCCGGTCGTCGCCCACGTGGGCCAGCTCCGCCAGCGCGATCAGCAGCTCCCCGCGCGCGTCGCCGCGCTCCGCGGTCGCAGCCTTTCGTCACGGCTTGCGTGCGCAGCGGAAGCCGCTCCACTCCGCGCGTCGGGCGGCGGAGGTGTTGCCGCGCTTGCTGACGAGGATGTCCGGGGGGTCACCGTTGAATGCTCCGCCGCGGATCATGCGGAAGTACTCTCCCGGCGCATACGTGAAGGCGCAGTCGGTGCACGTCGTCTCGTTGTACGTGGCCTTGAAGAAGTCGATGGTCCATTCGGCGACGTTGCCGGCGAGATCGGCGTGCCCCCACTTGCCGTCTCCGAGCGGGTACGACCCGACGTTCTTCGCGCCGGCCCCACCCGCAGACACGCTGTACGCGCAGTTCGATCCGCTGATCGTCGTCGAACCAGGCGGATACGCGGCCGCCCACGGATAGACGCGCTGGTCGACCCCGCCCGCCGCCGCGTAGTTCCATTCGGCCTCCGAGGGCAGGAAGCCGCCGTCCCAGATGCAGAACGCATACGCGTCGAACCAGTTCACCTGGTTGATGGGCTTCTTCTCGTTCGCGCCAGGCAGCGGCGTCCAGGTCGGCCGATAGGACGGGTCGGTCATGCCCGTCTCGGTGACGAGGTTCTTGTCCCAGACGTCCTTCGACGTCGGGAAGTTCTCCGTCGTCGTGAAGGCCGGGTCCCAGCCAGGCTCGTATCCCGAGGCCGGGCCCGCGAGGCCGAGGCCGCCGTTCAAGTGCGTATGCTTGCCAGACCCCGCCGTCGGCTTCCAACCCGCGATCACGGCCGCGACGTACTGGCGGAACCGACCGACGGTGACCTCGTACTTGTCGAGCCGGAAGCTGCTGATCTGCGCCTTCCACTTCGAGTCCGTGTAGCCGGTCGAGAGCCCATCGTAGCTGCGACTGAACGACGCCGACGTGACCCCGGTCACGAGGAGGCTCGTGCAACAACTCTCGGTGCCGCTCGCTCCGCAGTTGCTGCGCCCGTCGCCTGCGGTCCCGCAGGAGCCGCCCGGCGAGCCTGCGTCGTCCGCGTCCCCGGGTGTCGTCGAGTCGCTCGGTCCCGTGTCTGTCGCGCTGTCCGTCCCGCCGTCTGAGACGACGGAGGTATCGTTCGTCCCGGTGTCCGCGGCCACCTCTGACCCAGCGCCGGTGTCGGCGACGCCGCAGACGCAGGAAGTGTAGGTGCCGTCGGTGTTGCACGTCTGGACGCCGCTCTTGCCGTCGACGCACAAGCACGCAGACGTCGAGCCCGGAATGCATTTCGGTGTCGTGCTCTCGGCCTCCTTCGAGCAGCCGAAACCGAGCGCCAACAGGAAGAGAACGCCCCGCGATGCTTTGAATGCCCCCATGACTACGACGGTACCGCGGTCGCCGGACCGGACACAACCCGCGCCACCGACTCCAAGGCGCGCCAACGCCGTTCCGAGACGCTTCGCCGCTGGAAGATCACCAAGGGCTCGACACCTCCGTCGAGAGGCGTAGCCCGCGTTCAAGAGGCGAACGTGCGGTCACTCGATCGCGTAGCGATGGATGCGGCCGCCCTTGGTGCCGACCAGGGCGATCGTCGCGCCGACGAACGCGACCGACGATGGCTCATCCTCCAGCGTCTCCTCGCCCAGCTCCTCGAGCCCGCTCCCCGCGAGCGACCACAGCTGCACCGTGCGGTCGAACGGCCCGAGCACGAGGAGGAGCGCCCCGTCGGGCGACGCGGCGAGCCGCGAGACCTCGGTCCGCTTCCCCGTGGCGAGCCGCTTGCCCGTCGTGAGGTCCCAGCGCACGAGCTCCGTGCTCCCCGAGACGCACGTGCCGTCGGGCAGGCAGACGAGCGCGTGGACGAAGCTGCCGTGCCCCGTGAGCGCGTGCACCGCCTGCCCGTCCTCGACCCGCCACACCTTCACGAGCTGGTCCGCGGCGCCGGTCACGACGAAGCGCCCGTCGGCCGAGAACGCGACCGCGTCGATCTGCGCCTTGTGCTTCTCGAGCACCACCCGGCGCTTGCCGGTCGCGAGATCGAACAGCGCCGCGCGACGCACGAAGCTGGCCGCCGCCGTGCGCCCGTCGGGGCTGATGGCGAGCGAGCGCGCGCTGCCGAGGTCGCCGCAGTCGATCTCGCCCGCGACCCGGAGCCCCACGAGGTCCCACCGCTGCACGAGGCTCTCCCGCCCGTAGCCGCGCGTCGTGAGCGCGGTGCGCCCGTCGGGCGAGAGCGCCATCGAGCCGATGTCCTCGGTGGCGCCGTCGACGGTCTCGATCTCCTTGCCGGCGTCGACGTCCCACAGCTTGAGCGTCCGATCGGTCGAGGCGCTCACCACGACGCGGCCGTGGATCCCGAGCGCGGTCACGCCACCGCCGTGCCCCTCGCCCATCGGAAGGAGCCGCTCTCCGGTCGTGAGCGACCACACCTCGAGGGAGGTGCCCTGCGCCAGCGCCGCCGCGCGCGCGAACGCGAGTCGCTTGCCGCGGTGGTCGAGGGCGAGGACGTGCAGCGGCTCGAACGTGCGCTCGAACACCGTGGCCCCCGTGTCGAGGTCCAGCACCTTCACCGCGGCGTCCTCCCGGCCCGACTTCACCGCGAGGCGCCGCCCATCGCCCGACACGGCCGCGGCGTCGAGGTACCCGAGGTCGAGCGACCGCAGCTCCTTGCCGCTCGGCACGTCGACGATCGCGCCGCAATCGAAGCCAGCGTAGAGCAAGCGGTCGTCGGACAGGAACGCGACCACGGACGCATACCCGGGGAGCGTGGCGATCACCTTGCCCTTGGCCACGTCGTGCAGCTTGATCTTGCGATCGCCACCCGCGGTCGCGGCGTGGCGCCCGTCGGGCGAGAACGCGACCGCCTTCAAGGCGCTCGAGTGCCCCTTGAGCGCGCGATCGGCGGCCGATCCGAGCGAGAACAGGCGCGGGATCCGGTCGTCGCCGGCGAGCACCCACTGGCCATCTGGCGAGAACGCGAGGGCGTGTGCGGCCGCCCGGGTCTCGAACGAATGGCGGCGCTTGCCCGTGACGCCGTCGAACACGAGCGCGTGGTTGTCGTAGCCGGAGGCTGCGAAGCGCGCGCCGTCGGGCGTGATCGCCGCCGACGTGAACCCGTAGGTCTTGGCCTTGCCGGTCGTGCGGGCGCGGCCCACCGCGAGGTCCCACACGACCACGTTGCCCGGCTGGCCACCGTCGGCCGAGACGAGCAGGTCGGCGTCGCGCGCGAACGCGAGGCTGTTGACCTCGGCGCCGTGACGCATCGACTCCCCGCCCCACGTGCCCACCCTGCGCAGCTGCATGGCCGCGGATGCTAGCGCGAACGGCGACGCCGTCAGCGTTCGTTGCCTGCGCGCTCACAACTGAGAGGGGGGCGGTCGGGTCGGGTGTCGCCATCGGGGTCCCGCCGAAGAGACCGTCACCGCCTGCATTCGCGATCGGGTCTCTGTGGGCAGGCGCCTGCCACTTTCACCCCCCACCAACCCCACCACCTGGTCGTGCTCCCACGCCTGGGCGTGTCTGCGGCGCAGCGCCACCACCCGCCGCGCGAGCTTGTCTCTCCGCGCATCGTCGTCGCCCACGTGGGCCCGTCGCGGTCCACCACCGCGGAGTGCGCCTCCGGGTGCCTCGCGTTCCGCTTCCGTGCGCCGCTCTCGGCCGGGCCGGGGGCGTGGCCACGGCGCCAGCACCGACGTGAAGATCGCGCCGAGCGCGCACGCGCTACGGACCTTGGTCGACGACCTCACGCTCGACGACGTCCTCCTGCGCACCGGTGACGGCCGCTGCGGGGTCGATGGCGTCAACGGCGCCGAAGGCATACGGTTGCCGGGGCTCGGGCGGTGGAGCCTGCCGCCTTTGCGGTTGTCTGGGGGCGTCTTGGCCAAAGTTCAATCCAGGTCTCTTCGGATGTTCACAGCTTGCGTGTTGTATCTGGGCTGCGGTGGCACGGTCAGCCAGGCAGACAGTGGGGCTCTGGACTCGTTGGTCGATGCCGCTGACGCAGAGGAGGCGGCCGTGTGTCGTGCACCGCCGAGCATGGACGCAGATCTGTTGTGTCGGACCAATGCCGATTGTTCTCCAACGAAGTACTGCATTCCTGCCGGTGACTGCGGCTGTCCAGGAATTTGCGCGGAACGATCCCTCTCACCCTGTGTGTCAGAAAGGCTGTGCGGGTGCGACGGCAAGATCTACAGTGATTCGTGCGTTGCCGCGCTGTCCGGCGTCTACGCGGTCCCGTGCGACTAGCTGACGGTGCGGCGGTAGCAACGCGCAGGGCGGCCGCGCTGGCCACCGCTCTCGTGTTGGCGTTCGGCCTCACGTTGCTGCTGCGGAAGCGGAGGGAGTCGCGAGAGCTCCACCCCGAGCCGGTGACCTCGGTCTCGAGCGAGGCGACGGAGCCCGCGCCGTTCACGTCGTTGGAGCAGGTCCGGGACTACCTCCGTGACAACAAGGATGCACAGGGGTGCGTCTACGGGTCGTCGGGCCGCATCCGGGCGTGGTTCGTAGCGCGCGGCGCTCGACTGCGCCTGGCCTTCAGTCCCTGCGGCGAAGACTTCGCTCCTCTCCACACGCAATGCCTCGAGCAGGTGCTCGAACCGCGTGCGCGGATGGGTTTGATTCCAGAGAAGGTCAAGTTCCTCCTGACGATCGACGATCGCCGACTGTCGGCGGAGCTCTTGCCAGCCGAGACGCTGTCGAAGCTGTGTCCTGACCGCCCCGCGATCACCATCGGCGGGTCTCCGCCCGGCGTTCCTTAGAAGGCTGGGAGGCCCGGTGCGTCGACGAGGCACGTGCTAGGATATGACCTTCTCAGCCTGCGCGTGGACTCGAGCGTGACTGGATGATGAGCCATGCAATGATCT
Organism: uncultured Polyangiales bacterium; assembly: GCA_964624885.1. Lineage (GTDB taxonomy): Bacteria > Myxococcota_A > Polyangia > Polyangiales > JADJMO01 > JADJMO01. The sequence goes on from CAZUZY010000031.1 coordinate 6,553, forward strand.
ACCAAGTTGATGGCGTGGAGAACGAGTGGCCATGGACAACAACGGCGTCGACCTAGGAGTGGCGGGCGTCGTTGCGAGTGCGCCTGGTCAAACCCACGGCTTGTGTGGATTCATCGTCGGGGCGGGTCCGATGGCGACACTGGGCGGTTGGAAGACGCTGGGCGCGGCTCGAGTTGGGTGGATTTTGGCCATAGGCGGGTCGGCTCTCGTGTCTTGCTCGCAGTCGCCGAGCGACGCTGGTCCGCCGGTCGGAGCCGTCACCTGTCCGAGCGGTGTGGCCCTCACCAACACGCAGGCCGCAAGCCTCCCGGTGGTTGACTGGAAGGGGGGGACTCTACCGAGATGCGAGCCGCGGTGCGGTGTCGGTACGCCTGAAATGGGCTTTCCTCCTGCCAGCGCCATTCCGACTGGAGTGTGCGTCAAAGATGCTGCGACGTGTGGTATCGGGGCTCGACTTGCCTGCAAAGACGGACTCGGTGGAGGTCCCGTCAATGGCTATGCCTGCTCCTGCGTCGACGGACGGTGGAGCTGCGTCATCATCCAGCAGGGAGGCGCCATCTGCAGCGGTGGGCTCTTTGCTGACTAGTCGACGGATTCGCGGGATGGTGGCGAGGAGGACCCGCGCGACGGTAGGCTCACAGGGGGCGGCAGCGCCCATGAACGGGCGTGCGCCCCGAGTGCCGAAGGATGATGCACCGCCCCCCCTCGACTTGGATCCTGTCGTGCCTGCTGTGCTCGTCCTGTGCGCCGGCCCGACACGGCCCGAGCCCTGTCGTCGAGGCGACCGCCCCGCTCCCGAGTGCGTCGACCGTGAGCGCGCCGAGGGCCTTCGACGCTTCGCGCATCCCCGAGGGACAGGGGTTCTGGTGTTTCACGCGACCGCGCGTGCAGACCGGAGGCACGACGTCGCACCCCTACGAGCGATGCCTGCGGACCGAGGTGGAGTGCGCGGCGTGGCGCACCGACGTCGGCACGGGAGGAGACGAGGCCCATGAGGCGGCGTTGCGGGCGGCCACCTCCACGTGCACGCTGCAGACGCGGAGTTGGTGCACGACGCGCGCGCCCGGGGACGTCAAGAAGTGCACAGGCGCAGACTGTGGCAAGAGTCCGCTCTGGTTCTGCACGGTCACGAAGCAGGCCTGCACCACGCTCGTCGAGCGCCTGAGGAGTCTGCTCTCGTTCAGCGACTGCGAGGAGACGTCGTAGGCGGCAAGATGACCGACGTGGAGCTCGAGGAGCGCGCCGTCCGCGCGCTGCAGACCGCAGGGTCCTGACCTCGTCGGGGGTCGGGATCATCGGAGCTTGGAGAGGATCCCGAGGATCAGGGCGACCGCCATCACCACGGCGAGCCCGAGGAGGAACAGCTTGTCGAAGTGCCGATCGACGAACGAGGCCGGGACGACGGGCGGAGGCGCGGGGCGCGCCCTCTCGGCCTCGAGGTGGGCGCGGTGCTCGCGGCGCACGGCCGACGCTCCCCGGAAGCAGATCCAGACGGGGGCGGCGTCGGCGGCCTTGGCACGGATCTCGAGCGGAAGGCGCGACGCCGTGCGGCAGTGGCTGCACGTGATCACGGGCTCCACGGACGCGGGCAGCGGCCCGCCACACGTCGGGCAGACGAGCGCGGTCGCCCCCGGCGCCGTCCGCGCGCACGGTTCGAGCCGGTGCTCGTGCCCGAGCGCGTAGGCCACCTCGTCGAAGGGGACGCCGTCGAGGCGGCGGTACCGGTCGGTGGTGCCACAGCGATCGCAGCGCGCGACGACGGCCTCGGCGCCCGCATCAACCGAGAGCGCGTCGCCGCACGTCGGGCAGAGCGGGGCGCCGGGGAGCACGGACAGCTCCCACGCATCCATGACGGCGTGGTGGGCGTCGGCGAGCAGCTCGCGATTCCGCGGGCGGAACGACCGGGGGACGTGCCCACACGACACGTCCACGTTGTCGTGCCCGTCGGCGATCACCGCGGCCACGTGGCTCGTCGGCAGGGCTGTCTCGACGAAGCAGTGGAGGCAGGGGACGGCGCCCGTGAGGGGAAGGCCCGCGAACGGCGAGCGTAGGCCGCAGGCCCTGCACGAGAACCAGCCTCCGAACCGCGCCCAGGTCCCGGGCTCGACGGCGCGGTCGACGAGGTTCTCGACGGCGGCGCAGCACCGGCAGCGCGTCTCGCCCGACGCCCGAGCGGCGCTGGCAACGAGGGGCGGCGCGACCCCGCAGTGCGAACAGACCAGCACCCGCCCAAGCTGCCCCGTGGGGACCGACGCGGTCAAGCGCGGGACGGCTCGCCGCACAGGTCAGCGCCACGCAGGGGCCGGCGTCTCGGCACGCGGTCTCAGTCACCTGCCGCGCACGCCGCTCAGAACAGCAGCACCTGTCACCTGTCGAGGTTCTGCATCACACGCTGAAGGAACTGAATGAAGAGCGCCTTCTCGTCGTCGCGGAAGCCGAGCATGGCCTGATGTTCTCCCGCATGAAGTGCCGCCACAGCCTTCGGAAAGCGCGCCCTCGCGTTCCGCGAGAGCGACGTGAGGCTTCCTCGCTTGTCGTCTGGGTTCTGCTCCCGCTCGACGAGGCCCGCTCGCTCCATGCGCGTCAGGAGCTCGGCCATCGTCTGCTGCTCGACCCGCGCGGCACGGGCGAGCTCCTTCTGGGAAAGGGCCCTGCCCCCCGCGAGCGCACGCAGTACCGGCAGGTGGCTCATCGCGAACCCGAAGGGCCGTAGCTGGTCGTCGAGAGCGCGAACGAGCGTCCTCGATACGAGGTTGATCCAGAACCCCACGAACTCTTCGGGCTCGCGAGGCGTCGACGGCTGAGTCTTGTTCGATGTGCTCATCTCGAAACCAAACGCGTGCCCGCGCACTTGCACAGGTACCTGTCTATTATTATACAGGTCCCGAAGCAAATCCAGGGCGGCGTCGTTCGCCGCCCGTGAACTGCCGCGCCTTCCTCGTTCGGACTCGGCGTCGCCGGAGGGACTCATGCGCATGACAGCGACCGACACGATCACGCCTCGCGCACGCGCCCGGAGCGACATCCACGTCGTCCGGACGTACCCACACCCTCCCTGGAAGGTCTGGCGCCTTCTCACCGACCCTGCGCTCGTCCCCCTGTGGACGTCGCTGGGGAAGGGCGGCAAGCCCGTCGGCTTCGCGCCCATCGTGGGAACGCGCTTCAAGTACACGGCGAAGCCGATGCCAGGGTGGAACGGCGTCGTCGAATGCGAGGTGCTGGAGGTCCGCGAACCGCACCTCCTTCGCTACACCTGGCTCGGCGGCGAGAGAGACGACCTGACGACGGTCACGAACCTGCTCGAGCCCGTGGAGGGTGGAACGCGTTTCACGTGGGACCACGTCGGGTTCACGGGCCTCGGCGGCTACATCGTCTCGAGGGTGCTGAACCGCGTTCGGACACGAATGCTCGAGGACGGATTTCCCGCCGTCCTCGACGACCTGGACGACGAGGGAAAGCTGCGCGCCGACAGCAAGCTCGAGCCGAAGCAATGACCTTGGATGCCGGCCTGACGCCTCATGGGCAAGGCGGGACATCGTCTGTCGCACCGTGAGCCCGGCCAGCGGGGTAGGCGCTCGCTTCGGACAGGGCTCGGGCCGGGTGTAGCCTACAGCCAGGTTCGCGACCTCGTGCTTCGCGCCACGGACGAGCGGCGCGGTCGCTCGCCCGTCCAAGCCCGCACGCCGCGTGACCTCCCCCTCGTCCTCGCGTCCTGTCGCGACCGAAAGTATGATCCGCGCCGTTCGCGGGTCGACGCTAGACGCCACCGATGGCGCGTGTCCTCGCCCTTCCCGTCCTGATTGCCCTGCTCGGTTGCCACCGCGAGCCGGCGACGTACGCCTACGAGCTGTACCTGGCGAACCCCAGGTGGCTCGCTGACTTCGAGCCGCAGCTCCGCCTCGACGGCCGAGACCTCGGCAAGCTCGTCCAGGGGAGGGTCAGGTTCCAGCTCCCCAAGGAGCTGAGCCTGCGCGGCGGCACGCTGACGCTGACGGTCGCGTCGACCTGCGGAGACCTCCAGCTGCAGACGAAGCTCGCCTATCCAGACGACTTCGAGCGAGTGGATCGGGCGCTGGCGGCGCGCGCCGCAGGGACTCCCCTTCCCCTGATGCACGGCATCGAGGTCGTCGAGGCCCCCGAGACCGCGCAGGTCGTCCTCGACGCGCGCGACGCCGACTCTTCGTCCGTGAGCTTGGGAACCCTCGAGGTGAAGGCGAAGGCCGGGACGGTGACGCGCAAGACGGTGGTGCTCGGCAGCTGCGACAAGGCGCGGAAGGTGCGGGTCGGCGCGGCGGCGGTGGGTTCGATCCGCGACGCCGTGACGGTCGTGGACGTGGGCGGCTCCGCGTGCTGGGAGCTCGAGCAGGTCAGCTACGTGGACACCGCCGCGGGTGTCACGCCCCCTCTCCCCGTGGTCACGCCCCTGCCCGCTGCGCGGGTGCAGGGCTTCGCTTCGCTGGAATACGCCTTCGAGGTGCCTCCGCTGACCATGAAGCTCCCGCGCGGGGTCACCCACCACGTCCGCTGGCTGCGCGACTGCCCGAAGGAGAAGGGCCACGCCAAGTCGGCGTCCCTCGAGGCCACGAAGCCCACGACCGCGAAGCCCCCCTCACCGAAGGTCGCGCCCCCGACGGGCGCGCCGATCCCGCCCCCGCCGCCCAAGGCGCCGAAGGCGAACGGCGACGGCGACTATTGACGGTCGCACCAGCCCTGGGCGCGCGACAGGGCGCCCGAGAGATGACCTCGATGCTCGAGCCACGGCCCTCGCACCTGGACCGCGCCACGTCGGTCAGGGGTCGAACGTCACGTTCCGGCCGGCACGCGAGTACGCGTGGTTGCCGGCCCGACGACCAGCAACGCCGCGATCGTAAAGAAGAGACCGAGCACAGGCATCAACATGAACATCCACACGGCCAGCCCCGCGAAGATCGTGAAGGGAACGATCGTCCACACTAGGCTTACTGGGTGGCCCTGGAGAGGCCAACGCGTGACCGAGGCCCTGCGGCCGCATACAACACTGGAAGCACGAGAAGGGTGAGCAACGTTGCCGACACGAGACCACCGACGACCACCGTGGCGAGAGGTCGCTGGACCTCCGCCCCCGGCGCTGTGGAGAGCGCCATCGGGAGGAAGCCCAAGGAGGCGACGAGCGCGGTCGTGAGCACAGGACGAAGGCGCAGGCTCGCTGCCTCTGCAATCGCCTCTCGCCGCGCCCTGCCGACCGCCTCGAGCTGGCGAGCGAAAGACACCAGCACGAGGCCGTTGAGGACCGCGACCCCGAACAAGGCGACGAAGCCCACCCCGGCCGAGATCGAGAAGGGCAGTCGGCGTAGGTAGAGCGCGCCAACGCCGCCGACCACGGCGAAGGGCACGTTGAGGAAGATGAGCGCAGCAGCGCCACCGGATCGAAAGGCCATCCACAGCAGGAACGCGATGAGGCCCAGGGCCAGCGGCACGACCACGAGGAGTCGCTCCCGGGCCTCGGTGTAGTGGACGAACTGCCCGCCCCACTCCGTTCGGTAGCCGGTGGGTAGCTTCACTTCGCGGGCAATGGCGGCCTCGGCATCCCTGACGACCGAGAGGAGATCCCGCCCTCGAACGTTGAACTCGATCGTGAGGCGCCTCGACTGGTTCTCACGACTCACCTGCGCGGGTCCAGTGGCGAACGCGAGATCGGCAACGTCCCCGAGGGGGACGACTTGTCCAGCGAGACTGTGGAGCGGCAACTGTTGCAGAGGTGCAAGATCTCCAGCGAAACCGTGGTCCGTGAGGACGCTGATCGCGAAACGTCGCTCTCCTTCGAGAACCTGCCCGACCATGTGGCCAACCGAGATCGTCTCGGTGACCTGGTTGATGTCGGCGACCGTCAAGCCATAGCGGGCGAGCCGATTTCGGTCGGGAGTGATCCTCAGGTATCGAAGACCCGCCACCTGCTCGACGCGGACGTCCACTGCGCCCGGAACGCCCCGCACGATCCTGGCGATGGCTTGGCCGAGACGGCTCAGCTCCTCTAGCTCGCGCCCATACAGCAGAATCGCAACGTCGGAGCGGACGCCGGCGACCAGTTCGTTGGTTCGCATCTGGATTGGCTGGGAGATGGCTCCGACGACCTCGGGAACACGAACGTCGAGGAGAGCTGCCAGCTCCTTCGCAATCGACTCCTTCGTGACGCCAGGCCTCCATCGGGCGCGCTCGGCGAGCGTCACGTAGATGTCGGATTGCTCGAAGCCCATAGGATCGGTGGCGACCTCGGGAGCGCCGGCCCGTGCCACCACGTGCGCGACCTCGGGGATGGTCAAGGCGACCCTCTGCACGCGCAAGTCGGTGCGCACCGACTCGGACAGTGCGATACCCGGAAGTCGACGAGCCTCGATCAGCAGGTCCCCCTCGTCCAGTTGAGGTACGAACTCCGCGCCGAGCCGCGTAAATGCTCCGAGCGCACCGACGAGCGCGATCACGGCCGCGCCGAGCGGCAGCCACGGACGTCGCAATGACCCAGACAGCAGCGGTGTGTAGAGCGCATGCGCCTTGCGCAGGAGCCAAGTGTCATGTCCGCCGGGACGAGGTCGAACCAGCCACACCGTTAGCACCGGCACGACGGTCAGCGACAATAGGAACGCACCCAGCATCGCGAAGAGAACCGTGGTCGCCATGGGTCGGAACAGCTTGCCCTCGACTCCCGTAAGGGCGAGCACGGGGAGGTAGACGATGGCGATGATCGCTTCGCCGAAGATGCTTGCGGAGCGAACTTCCATCGTCGCTTCTTCGACCACCTTCGCGCGATCCTCGACGGAGAGCTCCCTCCCCGACCGCTCGTGCGCCTCGGACAGGCGACGTACGGCGTTCTCGACGATGATGACGGCCCCGTCGACGATGAGCCCGAAGTCGACGGCTCCGAGACTCATCAGGTTCCCGGAGCTGCCCGTCAGCCGCATCATCGTGACAGCGAAGAGCATCGAGAGTGGAATGACGAGGGCCACGACCAGACCCGCCCGAAGGTCTCCCAGCAGCAAGAAGAGGACGACGACGACCAGGACCGCGCCCTCGATTAGGTTCCGCACCACGGTCTTGATGGTGCGCTCCACGAGCATCGAGCGATCGTAGAAGGGGACCACTCGTGTCCCCTCGGGGAGGGACGGCTGGATCTGGGCTAGCTTTGCCTTGACCGCCGCGGTCACCTTTCCCGCGTTCTCGCCGAGCAGCATCATGGCCACTCCGATGACGACCTCGCCACGCCCATCCATCGACGCGGCCCCTCGACGCAGCCGTGGTCCGAAGCGAGCATCGCCGACGTGAGCAACCGTGATGGGCACGCCCTGCGGCGTCGCGCCGATGACGACCCGGCGAAGGTCGTCGAGGTCCTTCACCAGCCCGTTTGTGCCGATCACGAAGTGCTCTCGATTGTGCTCGATGTATCCACCGCCTCCGTTGGCGTTGGACTTGTCGAGTGCCTCCGCGACCTGCGCGACCGACACGCCGACCGCCGTCAGCCGCTTGGGATCCAGCACCACCTGGTACTGGCGGTCGTCGCCACCGAAGCTGTTCACCTCGATCACACCTGGTACGGTGCGTAGAGCCGGAGCGATCTGCCAGTCCAGCAGCTCCTCGCGCTGCATGAGGGTGAGTCGGTCGTTCTCGACGGTGAACTGGAAGATCTCGCCCAGCCCCGAGGAGATCGGGCCGAGCTCGGGCTTGCCGTACTGGGCGGGGACGGACGCTTGCACCTCGCGCATCCTCTCGCCGACGAGCTGGCGGGCGAAGTAGATGTCGGTTCCGTCCTCGAAGACGATGGTCACGACCGAGAGCCCGTACTTGGAGATCGAGCGGACCTGGGTGCTCCGCGGAACGCCGGCCATGGCTCGCTCGACGGGGACGCTCACATACTGTTCGACCTCGACGGGCGACAGGGCGGGTGCCGCCGTGATCACCTGGACCTGCACGTTGGTCACGTCGGGCACGGCATCGACTGGCAGCGTGGTCACCGCACGAGCGCCTACGAGGACGAACAGCAGTGCGACGAAAGCCACGACAGGCCGATTCGCGAGGGCGGCGCGCAGAAGCGCGGCAAGCATCGCCATCAGTCGTCGTCCTTCAGAGAGCCCTTCAACATCACGCTCTTCAAGGTGAAGGCCCCCTGCGAGACGACGACCTCTCCCTCGCGGAGTCCAGAGACGATCTCGATCTTCCCCGGAGCGGAGGCGCCGACGACGACCTCGTGGGGCTCGTAGTCACCGTCGGCGTGTCGAACGAAGACGATGGTCCTTCCTGCGACATCGACGACCGCGGTTCTCGGCACGACCAAGGTCGGCACAGGCTCCTTGTCGGCGACGACGACCCGCGCCGTGCCGAAGAGTCCGAGCCGAATCGTTCCGTGCGGGTTGCCGAGTCGCACCCGCGCGGTCAATGTCCGGGCGGCGGGATCGATCTGCTGTCCGAGGTACTCTAGCACCCCGGGTAGCGGCGCCTTGGGAAACGCGTTCAGCAGGACGTCCGCGACCGCACCTTTGGTGAGAGAACCGAGGTCCTTCTCGAAGACCCGCCCGAGGAACCACACCTCCGTCAGATCGGTCACCGTCGCAAGGACCTTCTCGGGCCCGACTGGTTGACCCACGATGGCGTCGCGGGCCACGACCGTCCCGGCGATGGGAGCGCGCAGCGACAGGTGGAAGGGCCCATCGCCACCGGCGCCGATCGCCGCCAACTCGGTGGCCAGAGCCTTGGACTGGGCATCCAACGCCTCGGCCTCGGCCTTGGCATCGAGGTACGCTTGCTCAGTCGCCAAGTTGCTGCCGAACAGGTCCTTGAGGCGAGCCTCGTTGGCCCTGGCGGCAGTCAACTTGGCCACCGTCATCGCATGCGCGCCGCGGAGCTTCCCGAGGTCCGGGACACGCAGCGTGACGATGACGTCGCCCTTCTTGACGACCGAGCCCTCCGTCACCGCAATCCGCTCTACACGCCCAGCCAGTGGGGAGGAGATCTTGGCGGTCCGATCGGGATCGGGCACCACCTCGCCGGGCAGCGAGACCGTGCGAAGCAGCGACTCGCGCACGACCTTCGCGAACTTGAGGTCGGCGTCTCGCTCGACCTCTGGGGCGAGACGGAGCTTCTCGGGGAGCTTCTCGTGCTCCGGCTCGTCGGCGTGGCTCGCTGCGGGAGCTGGCGCCTCTGTGGGCGTGGGAGGCGCACGTCGACAGTGCAGCAAGAAGCCGCCACCCAGTGCCACGACGGCGAGCCCGACGCGGCGGACGAGGGTCACGCAGCTCCCTTCTTGCGGAGGTAGCTCTGCAACTGGAAGTCCAGCCGGCGTTCGTTTCCGTGGTTCGGGTGGGGGTTGCGCGCGTGAAGGAAGTGCCCGAGCAGCTCGGGGATGGCCTTGTTGACGCGTACGGCGTTGGAGCCGACGTCGCTCGTCCCCGCCTCGGTCTCGACGATTCGCGAGAAGCCACGGTAGTAGACGTAGCTCTTCTCGTACCGCGCGCGGGCAACCAGCATCGAAGCGGTGATCCTATGGCTCACGGAGAGGTCATGCACGGGGTCCGTCGAACGAGAGATCGACACGCCATCGGGTCCCAGGCGAACGCAAAGCCAGAGCTCCCTCCCGCTCGGAAAGACTACGCCCAGACCAAACCGGTGCCGTCGTCTTTGTAGCTCTGCAATGACCGGGTCGGACCCGTCCCTGACGGACCTTTCGAGGAACTCCGAGAATTGGGTGAGACAGCGGTCGACTTCCTCGTCCAAGACTTCCGCGCCGTAACACAAGAGATCGTCGTCGACGAGAGGCGGAATCTCGGCCGTAGCGTCGAACTCGATGAGCTCGGTATCGTCGACGATCATTCGCGCGAACGTTGACTCCGCCGGACCGTGACGGACTCCAGCGGGACCGAGCTCGAAGACGTCGCCCGGATTCCCGAACGTGCTCTTCTGCGCGGGGTCGATGCGACGAAGGTCGTCGAGGAAGCGCTCCCGCGAAATCGGAAAGACGAAGCGGTTCGTCCAGGCGAGCTCACCCGTGAAGCGGAATCCTGCCGAGCCCGGCACCACGAGCTTCGGCCGGACGCGCAGCACGTTGTCGACGTTCGCGCGAGGGATGTCGAGTGGATACCCTGCTCGCATCGACTCGAAGAATCCGAGGTTCTGACTCGCGAAGACCGAGAACAGGAGGTCGACGTCGCCGACCATCATCCGCACGAACTCCGCAGTGCCGGGCGTGACGACCGTGTCGACCTCGTTCCAGAACACGCCGCTGTCGTCCTTGAACACCACGCCGAACTCGATGACGTCGATGTTCGAGAACGTCGTCAGGAGCGACGCCTGCGGCGCGAGGTCCACGCTGGCGCCTGCCTCGAGGACGCTGATCCGTTCGAAGCCCAGCTTCCCGAGCACATAGGGGATGATCGGGTCGTTCGGGCAGAAGATCTCGACATCCCGAGGCAGCTGGTCGAGCGAGGGAATGTCGAAGTGGTCCAGATGGGCATGCGAAATCACCACTTTGTCCGGCCTGGGCATGCGGTCCAGGAAGACCTCACGAGCAGGGCAGGCCACGACTGCACCGTCCTCGAAGGGGTCGCCGAAGACGGGGTCGGTGAGGACCGTGCAGCCATTCATCTCGACGAGCATCGTTGCGTGACCGATCAGCGTGACCTTCATCGCTCGCCCTCCAATCGCTCGAGTACGAGGCGCCAGTGGCGCTCGCCAGCGTCGAGCCCGATGCGACTTCGCAGGTAATGGAACAGCAGATCCGGGGGCTCTTCCGGTACGATCCGCACCACCCCGTCGACGAGCGACGCCGGCGTGACGATGCAGAGACGACACAGCCCGCCGGTGAAGTCGTACCGACGGTGGCCGTGCGCACGTGCTGTCACGACGGACGCGGGCAGCCGGAGCAGCTGGTGGGCACCGTGAGGAGTACCGTTCCCGCGCTCGATTGTCGGGCTCGCCGTGTCGAATCGGCAGCGCCACCATCGCTCGACGCCGTCCGGAAAGACGATTCCGACGCAATAGAGGTGCCCGCGCTCCCGGTGCCGATCGATCAGGGTCTCGCCGTGGAGGTAGCTGTCGCCCACGAACCGCGACAGCCCCTCCAACGTCTGCTCGACGGTCGCATCGAGCAGCGCAACCGGGTAGTCATCGAGGTTGGGGTCGTCGACGGAAGGAACGGCCCGTGTTGGGTCGAAGGCAACCCGAACACGGTCGTCCTCGAGGCAGGCCACGACCGGAGAGGCCTGTCGTCGAATCGCAACCTCGGGCCGGGCGATCACTGCGATGTCACCGGGCAGCGCCGTCGCCACCTCGAGGCCCGTACGGCGCAGCTCGGTGGCGAAGCGTTCGGCAGAGATCGGGAACACGAAGGAGTTCACCCAATCGAGAGGGGCCCGGTAGCGGAACCCGGCCGACCACGGAATGGTCAACCTCGCTCCGACCTGACGTGCACAGCCCACAACCCCGCGAAGGTGATCGGCCGGGAAGCCTGCCCGCTGCGAGCCGAGGTAGGTGAACTGCTGCGTGGCATGAGGGGCGAGCAGGAGGTCGACACCGCCAAGCTGCGTTTTGATGCGGTCGATCTCGTCGGGGAACGGAACGGTGTTGCCAAGGTGCCAGACCGAGCCCTCACTGGAGCGAAAGGCGAGCCCGAACTCGTGGCCTCCCCGCGCCGACCGCGTGAACGAGACCGAGTAGCGCCCCCCGGCCGACGTCGCCCCGGACTGTGCGCGCCGGATGTCCGTGAAGCCCAGCAGCCGGAGGGCCGTCATCACGTCTGCGTCGTCGACGCACGTGATCGGACAGGAGCGATCGAGGTGGCGAAGCGACTCGACGTCAAATGCGTCTAGCTCGGCCGTGGTGACGTAGACGTGATCGATTGGCGGCATCCGTTCTCGCCGCACCACACGTCGAGGGCATGACTGCAGAAGTCCCTCGCCGAATCGGTCCCCGAACAGGGGATTGACCAGCACGTGTCGACCTCCCATTCGAAGCAACGCGGAGGCGTGCCCGAGCAGGGTGATCTCGGCACAGACGCTCACGGAACCCCTGCGCCGAGCGCGGCCAGATCGCCGAGCGCCCGCCATCCCATGGCCGAGAGATCGAGTCGTCGTGCTCGAGCTGTCGCGAGGTCTCGCCGTGCCTGGAAGACCTTCGTGGCTTCCAGCTGGCCCTTCTTCCACGCGGCGACGGACAGGTCGACGACGGTCTTCGCCGCCGGCACGGCGATCGTTTCCAAGGTGTCGAGCGCGGATCGCACCGCCTGGTACGCGGCGAAGGCGCCACGTGCGCGAGCACGAAGCGTCGTCAGGGCCAGGACCTTGGCCGCTCGGGCGCGGTCCGCCTCGGCATCCGCGCGCGCGACGTCGGTTTGGTTCTTCCGGAGCAGAGGCAGCGACCAAGCAAGTCCCGCTCCGAACGACACGTTTCCAAGATCCGTCCGACCGACCGAGAGGATCAGGTTGACGGGTGCGTACTTCTCCACGTCCCAGCGCTCGCGTGAGGCCGTGAAGAAGCGCACCTCTTCCTCGGCTGCCGCAAGCAGTGGGGACACGCTCTCGAGATGCGCGACCAGAGCCTTCTCGTCCTTCCAGGGAAGAGAAGGCAAGCTCTCGAAGACCATGTCGTCCAAGCTCTCCGTGAGCGGCTCACCGATGGCCACGCCGAAGCGGGCCGTCGCGGTCGCTACCGCTACGTTGGCTTCGGCGCCCGCCTGCACCCAGCGGGCGACCTCACCCTCCGCCAGCGCCACGTCCAGTGCAGTGCCATCGTTCAGTTGGAATCGCGCCTTCACGTAGGCGGACTCAGCCTGGGCAGTGGCGGCCCCGTCGGCTGCGTCTTTCCGCCGGGCCAACGCGACGGCCAGCTCGCCCCAGGCGCCGACGGCCTCGCCCTCGGCCAGACTCGCGGCCGCGACCTTGGCAGCCTTCCTCCACGCGACCAATCGGTCCACTTCGTCGAGGCGCTTGGCTCTCTGGCCAGCCAGCTCGATCGGAAGCCACAGGTTCGCCTGCACGGCCGCGCCCTGCGTCTCCTTGCTCCGATCGACGAAGAGCTCGAGGTACGGGTTGGTGAGTGGTGGCAGGCCCGCGGCACCCTGCAACGCCGTCGCCGTCTTCAGATCGGCGGTGGCCATCACGGTCGACGGTCCGTACGCTCGTCCCCGCTCGGCCGCCGCCCGGCGAGTCATCAGAGGAGCTGCGCTCGTGTTCTGGGCGAACACGGACACGGACAGCGCCATGCCGCACCAGAAACTACGATCGACAATAGTAGTTTTGGGCGCAGATCTACGGAGATTGAGACGCGGGGCCATGGATCCCTAGTGCCTCAGGAGGGTGACGGCGTGTTCTGCCCCAGCGTGCAGCGCGTCGAGGGCCCGGGTGCTGGTACGATGAGGCAACAAGGCGGCCAACACGAGCAGAAACGCGCCGAGGGGAACAGCCGCGCGACCGCTGCGACAGCATGCGGCCGGCGGCTCGTCGGCGTACGAGGCGAGGAGCTCGACGCGCAGACGGAGCAAGTCGAGATCGGCGCTGCCGAGCCCGACCGGAACGCGTGACGGGCGTGCTGCACGCACGATGGCCTCGGCAAGATGCAACGGTGAGGCCCCGAGCCTCACAGCCTCCCGATCGCAGTGGGCCTCCCGGGCCGCGACCCACCGTGCGGCATCCGCCTGCAGCAGCAGACGGCCGATGGGATTCACGGCCAATGCGATTTCGAGGAGGAGGTACCGAAGCGAATCGTACGACTCCACATGGACACGCTCGTGGGTCAGCGCGCTCGTCAGCATCTCGTCCGTAAGCCTGCTTGCGTAGTCGAGGGCGACGTACACCCGACGACGCAGGAGGCCGGCGGTTCCCAGGGTCACATCCGAGGTGGACAAGAGCACGAACCGCGCTCGTAGTGGCGCAATGGTCGGCTCCCTCGCAGTGAGCTGGTCGAGCCGCTGCCGCAGCGCCAAAGTGACGTCCGGCGACGCGCGGCGGAGACCGGCAACTCGACGGAGCGAGCGAAGTGTGACCGCTGCAATGATGGACGCGAGGAGCAGTGCGAAGTAGCCCGGCTCGAGGCAGAGCGCCGCATGCTCGTGGCGAATAACGCAGGCGAGCGCCCGGCGTCCTGACTCGATCTGGTGGACACCCGCCGACACGAGCCAGAGGAGTGGCAGGGCGCTCGATCCGATGAGAACCATGTAGCGGCCGGCAAGGCCGTGCAGGGGCCCTCCTGCGGCCCGACGTTCGAGGAGCATGAGCAGGACCTTCGCCACCAGCGCAGCTGCGGGTAGGACCAGCACGAGGACGAAGGCCGTGCCGACGATGGGGAAGGTGGCTTCGCTCATCGATCAAGCGCTCGCCGCCGCCGTTGGATGAGTTCCTCGAGTGCGTCCAGCTCATCGGCCGAGGCATCCGCGACACGCTCGGCCAGCATCGCGATGGCTTGGGGTTTGCCGACGGCGCGATCCAGCACCTCGCGCGCCGTGCTCTCGAGAAACTCCTCGCGCGACAGCTTGGGGGAGTAAAGGTAGCGCTTGCCGTCGCGCTCTCGACGGAGAAGGCCCTTGTTGTAGAGCCGGGCCACCGTCGTCATCACGGTGGTGTAGGCGATCTCTCGCGTCTGCTCGAGGACCGCGAGGACCTCGCTGACTGCGAAACGGTCCAGTCTGCGACCCCAGACGACGTCCATTACTGCGGCTTCGAGTTCATGCAGGCGAAGCGCGAGACCGCGCTGACCGGGGCGGAGCCGAAAGACCACGGGAACAACTATCATGCATCGTAGTTCGTGTCGAGGCCGGATTCCGGGACGCGAAGTTCGACGGAAGTCGCCGCTCCAACACGCCATACTGCGCAGAGCCGTTTCAGCCCGCCCTCGCCGACTGTCAGGCGAGAGCGGAGCGGAGCCTGCCCCCCTGGCCTTGTCCCGGTACGGTGCGCCACCGCGGGTACCCCTCCAAAGGAGTAGCGACACATGTGGCATCCCTCCGCCTCCGCAGGAGCAACGTGACGCCGAGCGCCTGCCAGCACGGTTGTCCACGCGTCGACGCCGCCCCCGCCTACCCTCACTTGGGCGTGCGTGTACCGGCCGCCCTTGGGGGACGCTGCGGCCGGCTGCTTGACGGGTCACTTGAACTTGGGACAGTTCACGACTTGGAGGTAACAGACCGCATAAACACACGAGCTATGCGAACGGAACAGGCCGATGTCGTTGGGACTGAGCTGAACCAATCCGCAGTTTGCTGCACAGCCACACGTTGACCTGGTGCATGACCGCATGTACCCGACGCACATCACCGGCGCCAACACCGAACCATGAAGAAACACAAACTGGACCTGGAACTCGTGCTCCCCAACGACGCAGCGGCTTGTGACGCGTGTGTCGGTCGCATGGTCGAGACGCTCAGCGCGGCGCACGGCGTCACGCAGGTGCATGTCGACAGGGAGGACGCCGCGCGCCCAAAGCTCTGTCTGCACTACGACCCTACGTCGCTGCGACTCGAGAAGGTGGACGCCCTCATCGAGGGCGCTGGCGCCGCCTTGAAGGCCCGCTATGAACACTTGTCTGCGCCCGCCGTGGGACTGCGTCACGAACGTCAAGCTCGCCTTGTCGAGGGCGTCTTCGCCCGTCAGCCTGGGGTGGTCCACGCCGCCGTCGCGTTCGGTGCTCGTCGCCTCTACGTGGAGTTCGACCCGACGACGACGAGCCGAGACGTCCTGCTGGCGGTTGCCTCGAAGGCGAACATCGTCTCGTACACCCAGCCCGCGTCGCCCTCGGCAGCGGACGCTGAGCACGACCAGCATGAACACGAACACGGCGGTCCGTTCGGGGAACGCTCGGACTTGCTGTTCAGCCTCGCTTGCGGCGTGCTCACTGGGATCGGATGGGGCCTCAGCAAGGCTGGGGTTGGGACTGCGTTCACGACCATCCTCTTCGTGCTTGCCTACGTTCTTGGGGCCTGGTTCACGGTCAAGGAGGTTGTAGTCGCGCTGAGTGCGCGCGAGTTCGAGATCGACTTCCTGATGCTGCTGGCGGCGATTGGTGCGGCAGTCCTGGGCGAGTGGTTCGAAGGTGCGCTGCTCCTGTTCTTGTTCACGCTCGGTCACGCCCTCGAGGGCTACGCCATGCACCGCGCGCGCAGCGCCATCAGTGCGGTCGCCAAGCTAGTGCCGGAGACCGCGCTCCGAGTGGACGACGATGGCCGCGAGGAGGAAGTGGCGGTAACCGAACTCGTCGTGGGAGATCGCCTCCAAGTGAAGCCCAATACGCGCATCCCCGCGGACGGGTTTGTGAGCGCGGGTGTGAGCAGCGTGAACCAGGCGCCGATCACGGGGGAGAGCGTTCCAGTCGACAAGCGCCCCGTTGCGGAGCTCGAGATTGCGATGGCGGCGCCTGAGGCGCTCGAAGCAGAGCATCGCGTCTTCGCTGGCACGATCAACGGTGCTGCGGCCATCACCGTCGTGGTCACGAAGACGGCCAGCGAGAGCACGCTCGCACGCGTCATGAAGCTCGTCGCGGAAGCTGAGACGCAGAAGTCACCGACGCAGCAGTTCACGGCTCGCTTCGAGCGCGCCTTCGTGCCCGTCATTCTTGCGGTCGTCGTCGGACTGCTCTTCGCGTGGGTCGTAGTCGACGAACCCTTCGCGCGGAGCTTCTATCGCGCGATGGCAGTGCTCGTCGCCGCGAGCCCGTGTGCCCTCGCCATCTCTACGCCGAGCGCAGTCCTGTCGGGGGTCGCTCGGGCCGCTCGAGCAGGCGTGCTCGTGAAGGGAGGCGCGCACCTCGAGTCGCTCGGCATGGTTCGCGCGATCGCGTTCGACAAGACCGGGACGTTGACCGAAGGAAAGCCTCGGCTCACCGATGTGCACACCATCGATGGTGCGTCCGAGGACGAGCTGCTTGCGGTCGCAATCGCGGTCGAGAAGCAGTCGGACCATCCACTAGCGAGCGCGATCGTGGACGGTGCCGGCGAGCGCCGACCTGGACTGACGACGCTCGAGGCAACTGGAGTGGAGGCCGTGAGCGGCTACGGGGTCCGCGCGACCGTGGGCGGCTCCGAGGTCGCGATCGGAAAGCCCGGCATGTTCACGCGCGCAGGGGTGTTGCCAACGAACGTTGCCGACGCCGTGAGCCGGCTTCAAGCGGAGGGTCGAACCACCATGATTGTCGGCTGGGGCTCGCGCTTCCTCGGCGTCCTCGGCGTGATGGATACCCCGCGTGACGGCGCGGACTCGGTGATCGCGGAGCTGCACGCGCTTGGTGTTGAGCAGACCATCATGTTGACAGGTGACAATCAGCGCGTGGCCGACGCGGTTGCGAAGCATGTGGGCATCCGGGTCGCTCGCGGAGATCTCCTTCCCGAGCAGAAGGTCGCCGCCATCGCAGAGCTCGCGGCGTCGAAGAGCCGGGTCGCGATGGTGGGCGACGGCGTGAACGACGCGCCGGCCATGGCGAACGCTACGGTCGGAATCGCGATGGGCGCGGGAGGCTCCGACGTCGCCCTCGAGACTGCCGACATCGCCCTCATGGCCGACGACCTGCGCGCCTTGCCGTTCGCCGTCGGGCTCAGCCGGGCTGCCCGCAGCATCATCCGACAGAACCTCTGGGCCAGCCTCGGCATGGTGGCGTTCCTCGTTCCCGCGACGATCTTCGGCTTCGCCAAGATCGGCGTCGCGGTCGCGCTGCACGAGGGCTCGACGTTGCTCGTCGTCGCCAACGCGCTGAGGCTGCTCGCGTACGAACATCGACGGGGGTAGGTTCCCGGAGCACTTCTCGGGCGCAAATCCCCCTCCTGGTAGGCGTCGGCCGTGTAGCACACCCAGGTCGCCGAGCCCTGTCCGCTGGACTGAGCGCGCAGAGGGTGGGGTTCTCGTCCATGGCCATCAGCAGCCGTGGCGGCCCAGTGCAAGCAACTTCGGTTCGCATCGCGCGCCGTGTGGGGTGCGTTCTCGTCGGGCTCGCGGACCTCCTGCGTCAGGAGTCCCTGTCTGCCGTCGAGCGTCCGCTCGGCAAGTACACGTCCATCCACCTGCTGATCTGCGACGAACTCGGCTACCAACCCATCGACGCTCGCGCGGTCGACTTGCTCCTTCAGACCATCAGCCGTCGCCACGAGTTGGCCTCCAGATCATCACCACCAACCTCCCCTTCAAGGACTGGTCGAACGCCTTCCCTGGTGCGGCCGGTATCGTGCCACTCGTCGATCGCTTCACCGAGAACATGGTCGCCTTCTACATCCAGGGTGTATCCTATCGCCAGCGCATCAAGACGCCGCGCGCAGCCGTGCCCACCCCGAAGAGCGACGGCGCTGAACCTCACCACCTCCGCAACGGCCCGGCGCATCATGCGTCGGGCCGCTGCCATTTCAGGCGCGGGCTCGGCGACGCACGTGGATGGTCAAGCCTCCGGATCTACGCGGCCATCAACACACGCGGGGCCGCATCGGGTAGAACCACGGTCGTGCTCGCGAGCGCTCTCTTCGTATCGGACCGAAGCTCGTGAGCACGCTCGTGCTCGGGCCAGGTCGCGTCGTGTACGTGGGCGTGTCGTTCTCGGCCGAAGCTCACGCCCACCACGCCGTGCAAATCGTCGTGACGGACGGAGCACCGTTCACCTGGTCGGCGGATGGCAAGACGCGTACGGCATCGATCGCGTTGATTCCCGCGGGGGTCGAGCATGCCCTCGACGTAGCCGGAACCCGTGTCGTCGTGGTGCTCGTGGAGCGGCACAGCGCGGTCGGAGCTGGGCTCGATGCGCTCGCTGCGCGGGCGGAAGGAGAGGGCGAGGGGCTCGGCGCGTCGGTTCGGGACGCCGTGCTCGGCGAGGCCATTCCCGCGGAAGATGCCACGGCTTCGGAGTGGCTCGGTCTCGTCGATCGTTGGATGCTGCATCTGCTGGGGCCTCGCCCGCGTGAGGTTGTCCTTTCCCGCGAGGCCCAATCGGCGCTTCTCGCGATGCAGCGAGCCATCGCTGAGGGACGGGCTCCGCGGCTGACCGAAGTGGCCGACGAGGTCGATCTTTCCCCTACGCGTCTCACCCATCGCTTCACCCGTGAGGTCGGCATCCCGTTCCGCGCGCTCGTACCCTGGTTGCGCGTGGCCGCTGCCGTTCGCGCCATGCAAGCGGAGCGCGCGCGTGG
This sequence comes from uncultured Polyangiales bacterium, assembly GCA_964624885.1. GTDB lineage: Bacteria > Myxococcota_A > Polyangia > Polyangiales > JADJMO01 > JADJMO01. The sequence continues at coordinate 25,661 of CAZUZY010000031.1, forward strand.
CCTCGAAGGAAGTCTCACCGATGCCGCCCACGCGGCTGGATTCGCCGACGCCGCCCATCTCACGCGAACCTTTCGAGCCCTCTTCGGCCTGCCTCCCTCGCTCGTGCTGACTGGCGCTCGATTGGTTGGATTCGCGTAGAGCTCGCTCCTCACGTTCTGCGGTGAAGGTTCTCGCTCAACGCGACCGGGCGCGACCGACGCGCCGAAACCGCGCGCCAACAGGGTGGGGTCTCGTCATCACGTCTTGGCGACCGCTCGATTCAAGCGGGCATGGGCCTGCGTACCTACGGTCTCGGCATGCCCGTTCCCCTCTACGTCTTACCCGACACCCCCGTCGTTCCTGAAGGCTCCGCCGATGCACGTTTGCTCGCGCCGACGACGCTGCTCGACTTCCGCCACCCTGCCCTCGAACGGTGGGTGCGCGAACGAGGTCTGACACGCCCGGAGATCGGCCCACGCGAGCGCATTTCGACCATCTATCGCTTCGTGCGGGACGAAATCGCGTTCGGGTACAATGCCTCGGACGATCTCACGGCTTCGCGCGTGCTGGCGGACGGCTATGGCCAGTGCAACACCAAGACGACCTTGCTCATGGCGCTCTTGCGCGCGTCCGGCATTCCGTGTCGCTTCCACGGGGCGACGGTGAAGAAGGCCCTCCAGCGCGGCGTAGTGCCGGAGCTCGTCTACCCACTCGCGCCGGCGAGCATCCTTCACGGGTACGCTGAAGTCTGGTTCGACGGAGCGTTTCGCGCGCTCGAAGGGGTCATCCTCGACGTGGCCTATCTCGACGGTCTCCGACGCGTGTTTCCTTCGGTCGAAGGCGCGTTTCTCGGATACGGTGCGGGGACATGCTCGCTCGGTTCACCTCCGAACGAGTGGGAAGGTTCAGATACCTTCATCCAGCGTACCGGCATCGACGCCGACTTCGGCACCTACGACAGTCCGGACGCGTTCTACGCCGAGCACGGGACGAACCTTCGCGGCCCGAAGGCGTGGCTCTACCGTGCTGTGGTTCGGCACGCGATGAACCGAAGGGTCGCGCGCATTCGCGGAGGGCGCTCGCGTCCGTGAAGGTCTAGCTAGGCAACCGGCGCGCTTTCGATAGAGTGCGCTCCGTGCGTCGCTGGCCGATCGTCGTCGTGGCGTCGCTCGCCGGCTGCTTGCAGAGCGAGGCGGCCTACGTCGCGGCGGTCGAGCGTCACGTGGCTGAGGGCCCTGCGCGTTCGTGCTGCTACAGCCAGAGCGGGGCCATCGCACCCACCTGCGTCGCGGACGCCGAGAAGATCTGCGGATTCGTCCGCGACGCGAAGGTCACGACCAAGCTCGTGGAGCGTTTCGGCGAAGACTCCGGCGCCATGGTCACGCTGGGGCTCAGCGGGCCCCACGGCGTCGGCGTGTGCCGATACCAGGTGCTGAACCTCCGCGGGGAGCTGGGCGTCGACGGCGGCAACTGCACGCGCACGCCCTGAACGGCGCGTCTCGGAGATCACCGCCCCGTGGGCAACGTCATCGATCCGCGCGGAGCCGTCGCGCGAGCGCTTCTCGGATCACGGCCGAAGGAGCGGCGGCGAGGGCGCTCTCGCGATGACGCGCGGCGAGCTGCGCGTGACCGGCGCGGCGGTGCAGATCGGAGAGGACCGCGGACCACTGGTACGACCCGAGGAGCCAAGAGGGCGGCTCGATCCCGGCGAGGACGGCGAGCCCGTGCTCGGGGCCGCGGTGCTCCGCGACCGCGACGGCGCGGTTGAGCGTGTGCAGCGCCGACGGCGCGAGGCGTTCGAGCAACTCGTAGCACTCGACGATACGATCCCAGCGGGTCTCTGCGAACGACGGGGCGAGGCAGTGCTCCGCGGCGATGCCCGCTTCGGCGTGGTACCGCGAGAACGTGTCGCCTTCGGCGGCACGTCCCAGACAGGAGAGACCAGCCTCGATCTCGTGCCGGTTCCAGAGCGAGCGGTCCTGCTCCTCGAGCAACAAGAGGCCGCCGCTCCCGTCCTGTCGCGCCGGCATCCTCGCGCTGTGAAGGTGCATGAGCGCGAGGAGGGCGAAGGTCTCGGGCGTCGTGCCCACCGGGTGTTGCGTCAGGATTCTCGTGAGCCGCGCGGCGTCGGCGCAGAGCTCGCGGCGAATCGCCGCATCGACGTGGGACGACAGGTAGCCCTCGGTGAAGAGCGTGTAGAGCACGACGTGCACCGCGGGCAGGCGCGACGCGAGCTGTGCGCTCGTGAGATCCTCTTCCGCCCGCGGCGCTTCTCGGAGTCGAGCGCGCGCGCGGGCGAGCCGCTTGTAGACGTTGGCCTCCGTCAGGAAGAGCCGCTCGGCAATCTCACCCACGTCGAACCCGCAGAGGGTCTTGAGCGAGAGGACGAGCTGAGATTCCAGAGGGATCGCGTCGTCGCAGCACACGAAGAGCATGCGGAGGAGATCGTCACGGACGTCTCCGGAGAGCGTGACCTCGACGACGTCCGTCACCGGCTCGGCGCTCCGTACGTGCTCGGCGGCGAGCTCGGCGTGCCGGGCGCTCCGGCGTATCTCCCCCGCGAAGTGGTGGAGCGCCACGCGGTAGAGCCACGCCGACGGGTTGTCGGGCACGACGCCGCGTGGCCACCCCTCGGACGCAGCGAGCAGCGCCGACTGGACGGCGTCTTCGACGGCCTCGAGGTGCCGGGCTCCCACGCGGCGGACGAGCATCGCGACGAGTCGCGCGTACTCGTGCCGGAAGAAGTCGGCGCCGAGCGATGCGTTCATCCGGGGGCGTGGATCTCGATGACCTCGACGCCCGACCCAGGCCGGACGAGCCCCGGACACTCCCGCGCGACCTGGACGGCCTCCTCGAGGCTCTCGGCCGTGACGATCATGTAGCCGCCGACGATCTCCTTGACCTCGACCAGGGGGCCGTCGGGCGCGGGCTCGGGCAGGGCGAGCTTCCCCGCGCCCAGCCGGCCGCCGAGGTCGACCAGGTTCTTCTGGAACTTCTCGCGCCACTCGTTGAACTTCGCGTACATCGCCTGCATCTGCGCGGGCGAGGGCCGCTCGGTCGTGGCGTGGGTGCCGGGCAGGCTGCGCTGGAGACACAAGTACTTGGGCATGCCTCTATGTCGCTCGAGCAGGGAGGTCTTGGACACGGGTCTGCTGGGGACCGATCTTCAGACCGGCGGTGCCGTCTTCCAGGGGTCAGGGCCCGGATCTCGGCCCACAGCGGCCACCCCGAGCCGCTCCGTGAAATGGGGCCAGCCCATCGCGTGCTTCGCCGCTTCGGACGGCACGAGGCCGCTGTGGACGAGCTCGACACGCGTGACGGGCCCGCGCACTTCGAACGTGACGCACAGGCGCGTCGCGCCCGGTGGCATGGCGGCGTTGCCCGCTTCCCCCCAAGCGATCTCGACGAGGTGTGGCCGCTCGATGCGGACGTAGTGCCCGCGGATCGAGACACCGTTGATGTCGACCGAGAAGAGACCACCGTCCTTGGCCTCGAGCCGCGCGACGTCGCCCATCCACCGCACGAGGAGCTCCGGCTGGACGAAGTGGTCGAAGACGCGTTCCGGCGTCGCCTCGATGTCGATGCTCGTCCGGAAGGTCTCGCTCATGGCTTGCCTTCCAGCTCTCGCTTGAGCGCCGCGAGCTTGCCGCCCCAGAACGACTCGACGAACGCTGCCACAGGCGCGAAGCCATCCGGCTTGATCGAGTAGAGGGCCCGCGTGCCCTCGCGCCGCGCCTCCACGAGACCGGCCTTGCTCAGCACCGAGAGGTGCTGGGATGCCGCCTGCTGGGTCACCTCGATCTCTGCGGCGATCTCCCCGACGGCGCGCGGCCCTCCGCGCAGCAGGCGCAGGATCTCGACGCGTCTCGGCTCCCCGAGGGCCTTGAAGGCGAGGGCGGCGTCTTGCTCCGAGCGCTTCACAAGTATCCACTTGTGTAACACGGCGCGGGCAGCTACACCACAAGCGTTCACTTGTGGAGTAGAACATGACGAGGATTGACCACGAAGTCTTGGCAGCCTGCCCGCCGGAGCGCGTCTGGGCGCTCCTCGCGGACCTCGAAGCGGTGCAGCACTACAACCCCGGCGTGCGCCGGGCGGCCGTCGAAGGCACGCTCCGCACGGGCGTCGGCGCGCGGCGCTCGTGCGAGCTCGTCCCCGAGGGTCGCGTGGTCGAACGCGTCACCCACTGGGAGGACGGTCGGGCCGTCGGCCTCGAGCTCGAGAGCCACGATTGGCCGGTCGTCTTCATGCATTGGGTGACCCGCATCGAGCCCCACGAGGGTGGCACGCGCATCACCCAGTCCCTCGAGTACCAGGTGAAGTTCGGGCCCCTCGGCTGGCTCCTCGACCGGATGGTGATGAAGCGAAGGCTGACCGCGACCCTCGACGGGGTGTTCGCGTCGCTCGCCCGGCACGCCGAGGGCTCCGCTGCCGACGGCACCCCCGAGGGGAGGCGCTGAGCCGTGCCGTACGACGAAGCGCTCGCGGAGCGGGTTCGCCGCGCCCTCGCGGGGATCCGGGGGGTCACCGAGAAGAAGATGTTCGGAGGCATCGCGTTCCTGGTGGACGGGGCGATGTGCATCGGGGTCGACCGGAACGAGCTCATCGTGCGCTGCGCGAAGGACGAGACCGAGGCGTTGCTCGCAAAGGACGGCGTCCGCGCGTTCGACCTCTCCGGTGAGCGGCCGATGAAGGGCTGGCTCCTCGTCGGCCCCGCAGCAACTGGAACGGCGGCTGGCTTCGAGGAGTGGCTCGACTTCGCCCGCGGGCAGATGCTGCACTTCGACAGCACACCGGTGAGGAACCACATCGCCCCGAACACCGACATCGCCATCGCCGCCCAGCGCGGCAACGCAAGGTACCACCCGGCGCCGGCAAGGCCGGCTCCCACCACCAACCGGTGGACCCGGTCGAGGGTGCCGACGTTCTTGTCGAACGTCAGCGTCACGAGCTTCTTCGCATCCATCACGACACCTCCTTGGTGGGCGCGGAGCACCGCGCACGCCAGGGAGGATGGCCGTCGAGACTGTCACGCGGTAGGCCTTCAGTCGTTGAAAGACTGTCATGCCATCGGTGATAATGAGGCATGACCTCCCTCGACGAGCTCCGCGCGTTCATCGCCGTCTTCGAGACCGGGGGGTTCACGGCGGCCGGCAAGCGGCTCGTCCTGACGACGAACGCCGTCAGTCTGCGGGTGCAGAGGCTCGAGCAAGAGCTCGGCGTGAGGCTGTTCGTGAGGACCACTCGACGCGTCGCGCCGACCGAAGAGGGGAGGACCTTCTACGGCCGCGTCTCACGGGTGCTCGCGGATCTCGACGAGGCCGAGGAGGAGCTGCGACCGAGCTCCAGCGGGCTCCGCGGCTCCGTGCGCCTCGCCGTTCCGGGGGCGATGGTCGGCGCGCCGCTGTTCTCCCGACTGCGGCAGCTGCTCGAAGAACATCCGCAACTCTCGATTCAGACGCGTGTCGTCAGCGACGCCGTCGACCTCGTCGCGGAGGGCATCGACATCGGCGTCGTCGTCGGGCAGCTGCCGCAGACCACCTTCGTGGGCCGACTCCTGGGACGCGTGACGTGGGTCCTCGTCGCAGCGCCATCGTACCTCGACGCGCACGGCCGGCCACGTACCCCGAAGGAGCTGAGCGCGCACCGGTGCTTGCGCCTGCTGTCGAGTCCACCACAAGACGAGTGGACGCTCGTGGACCCTGGCGGACGAGAGGTCGTCGTCCCGGTGCGCGGTGGGTACGAGGCCGACGACAGCCGCGCGCTCGGCGATGCGGCCTACGCCGGCCTGGGGATCGGCGTCCGGTCGGCGGGCGAGTGCGCCCGCGCGGAGCGCGAGGGCCGTCTCGAGCGTGTGCTCCCGGGACATCGGTTCCAGCCGCTCGATGTCTACGCCCTGCTTCCCAGAGGCCGCCTCCGCGTGCCGCGCGTGGCCGCCTGCCTCGACGCGCTGCGCGCGACCGTCCACGAGCTCGCGTGAGCCGGCGAGCCACGGCGTCCCCGCCGCGGCCCCACTGTCGGACGTCGCTCAGCGGACGCGCGCGAGCTGCTGCTCCATGGCGTCGTGCCACGTCGAGTGGAACTTCTTCGGGTCACGCATCGCCGCGAGGACCTTCGCACCACCGAGGAAGGCGATGCGCAGGTCGAAGCGCGCGCGATCTGCCGGCTTCATCCCGGCGAGCGCGGCGAGCGCTCGCCGCTCGACGTAGGTAGGGTCGTCGTCCGCGTGGACGAGGTCGGCGAAGAGGTTCTCGTCCGACGGGCGCGCGCTCCGGTAGCCGTGTCGCTCGACTCCCGCCGCGCCGTGGAGGACGACGTCGAGCGCCTCGTGCACCCGCGAACCCTCGAGCGCGGCCGCCGAAGCCCGCGCGTCGAGCTCGGCGAGGCGCGCGCGCAGCGCGTCGCGGGTGGCCGGCGTGACGCGAAGGAGCACGAAGTAGAGCGTCCTCATCACGTCACCGCCGTAGGTGTCGAGATCGCCCACGCCGCTCCAGGCCTCGAGGGGGAAAGCGCCGAGGGTGTCGACCATCGCCCGCGCGAGACGCTCGCTGCCGACGATCGCCTCCAGCACGAGCAACTCGTACGAGCCGCCGAACTCCCAACGCTTGGCGGCGAAATCGGCGACGCACGCGTCGTCGAACGGCTTCGGCTCGGCGGAGAGTGCCGCGACGTCCGACGCTTCGAGGGCCGCGAGGTAGCGCGTGAGGAACGGCGCGGGCAGGTGCGTCGTGCCCTCCGGATACATCTTCCAGAGCTTCGCGGGCTCCACCCTCGGCGGCGGCGCTTCGACGGCGACGACCACGTTGGGATACCCGACGGCGAAGAGCAGATCGTCGTCCGGCGTCGTTCCGAACCCCGTCACGAGACGGGTGCGTCCGTAGGAGGCGTCCCACGCAGCCCTCTGTTCGGCGGTGGGCGCCGAGTGCTCCAGTCTCTTCTTGGCGGCCATCGGCGGAGCCTATCTCGATGGACGCGTCGGCGTCGCCGGCGTCGTCGGCCTTCCGCTCCCTTGCCGACCGCTCAGCGCGTCTCGACTTCGACGCTGCCCTTGATGTGGATCCCACCCCCCGGGCCACCCTCGGGTTGCGGTGCGGGCGCGGCGGCCGGGGGCGGCGCGGTGATGGGCTGCTGCGCCAGTGGGTATCGACTCACCGGCATGCGCGGCAACATGACGGGCGCACCGTCGATCGTGACCGCCTGCGAGAAGTCGACCTGCGCGTTGCCGACGTCGGCCCACTTGAAGCCCTCGGCGCGGAAGTCGACGTTCACCGGGTGACGGCCACCGGGCGGCACGATGTAACCCTTGTGCTGCGTGAACGTGCCCTGCGAGCGACCGACCACCCCGCCGTCCGGGAGGACGAGCGACACGCGATCGCGATCGACCATCACGGGCACGGAGCTGTCGTTGAAGACCACGGTGTCGATGTAGAGCAGCTTGCCCCAGAGCGTGACCTTCTGCGGTAGGATGCGAATGCCGGCCGAGGTCACCGGCTGCGCGTGCCAGTACTGTTTGCTCCCGCCACATCCGAGGGAGGCGACGACGAGCGCGGCGGCCAGGAAGGATCGACGAACCATGCGCGCCGCATACCGTGGCGTCGCGACTGCGTCACCGCGTCGATCCGGTCGACGGGCGGCGCGGCGTCTGACTGACCTGGGCCGACGCCCGCCGTGTTCCCCGCCGACTTGCGCGAGCGCAAGCCTTGGGCCGTTTGGCGGGTCGCGACGATTGGATCGCGATCCCCGCCGATTCCGGGGCGGGCTTCCGGGCTATCGCGATCGAGCGCGATGGAGCGCAAGGAGGCATGGATGAACTACCCGAACTCAACGGTCCTGCACGACGGCACGGCGGTGGCGAAGGATGTGTCGGTGGACGTCACCGAGGATGGCTCGATCGCCGTCGTTTCCGGTGGGAAGTGGTCGGCCAAGCCCACCGTGGGCGCTCACTACCTGTTGACGGACCACAACCAGCTCGACTGGACCGGGACGTACCAGTCCCACGGCGCGGCCGGATACCGCTTCACGGTCAGCGACTGAGCGGTGCGGAAGCGGTCCACCACCTTGTGAGCGTGCGGACGCTTCTGCTCTGATGCGTGGGTGGCGAGCACGTGGGCGCAGAGCGACTCGATCGGCGACACCCAACCGTCCGACCCCACGACCGACGAAGACCACGCGCACGCCTCGCCAGCGCTCGGGCTCGTGATCGTCTACGCACGCGCGGCGCCCGAGCGCGTCGGCGAGGTGGCCTTCTTCGGCGTGGCGCCCACCATCGTGGGTCGAGGCGATGCCGTGACCGACCTGCCGCGCGCGGCGTTCGTGCGCCAGCGACCGGGCCGCGACGAAGCGCGCCCACCGCTCGACGATCTCTCCATCTCGCGCGTACAGCTGCGGGTCCGTCAACGGGGCGACCACCTGTTCGTCGAGCAGCTCGGCCGCGCGCCGCTGCTCTTGGACGGACGCTCGTGCGGCTCGGCGGAGATCGAGCCCGGTGATCTGGTCGGCGTGGGCGCCGCCCTGCGACTCCTCTGCGTCGCGCGGCCCCGGGAGCTCGCGCCCGTGCCCCACCCCTTGCATCCCTTCGGTGCCCCCGACGGCGCGGGGCTGATCGGCGAGAGCCCCGCCCTGTGGCGGCTGCGCTCGGAGCTTGCCTTCGTCGCCGGCACGACGGGGCACGTCCTCGTGACCGGTCCGAGCGGCGCAGGCAAGGAGCTGGTCGCCCGAGCGGTCCACACGCTGTCGAAGCGCGCCCGCGGACCGTTCGTCGCGCGCAATGCGGCGACGCTGCCCACCGGCATCGTCGACGCCGAGCTGTTCGGCAACGTCCGCAACTACCCGAACGCGGGCACGCCGGCCCGCGAGGGGCTCGTGGGTGCAGCGAACGGCGGCACGCTGTTCCTCGACGAGCTCGCCGACCTCCCGCCGTCGGCCCATGCGAACCTGCTCCGGCTCCTCGACGGCGACGGCGAGTACCACCGTCTGGGAGAGGCCACGGCGCGCCGGGCGGCCGTGCGCTTCGTCGGCGCCACGAACCGCCCGGAGGCGCTGCGCGAAGACCTCGTCGCCCGCTTCCGCCACCGCCTCGTGGTGCCGGGCCTCGGTGAGCGTCGGGAGGATGTTCCGCTCCTCGTCGACGCCATCCTGCGCCGGGCAAGCGCCGAAGCGCCCGAGAGCCTCGCGCGCTTCCTGGACGAGCGGGGTCGCGCCCAGGTCGACGCAGGCGTCGTCGTCCGACTCGTGCGTCACGACTACTCGACGCACGTCCGCGAGCTCGAGCGCCTGCTGTGGGCGGCGATGGCCGAGAGTCGCGCGCCGAGCATCCGCTGGCCCCCGTCGGAAGGGCCAGAGGGGCCGGCGGCGGTCGCGCCGGACGCCGACGTCGTCGCGATCCGCGGTGCGATGGCAGCATGTGGCGGCAACGTCGTCCGCGCGGCGCGGAGCCTCGGGCTCAGCCGGTACGCCCTCTACCGGCTGCTCCGCCAGCACGGTGTCGAGGTCGACGAGCTGCGTCGAGACGTCTGACGCTCGCGCCGAGCGTGCGCACAGTGGGTGGGCGCGCACATGTGCGGACGACACGATCGGTAGAGAATCGCCGAGCGCCGGCGTGATCGGCGTCGGGTACGGGGCGTGCTCCGTGCGGACCGTGCGCGAGGTTCGGTCGCACGCACGACCGTCCTTTCGCCATCTCCACCGCATCTTCGGCGAGCCGCTCCGATTGCTGCGATCGAAGGGCTCGTACAACTGAGGCCACGCCCATGTCCTTGACCCACAGCCCGACGACCACGGATCGGTCGACCGACAACGTCGTCTCCCTGGATGCCCGGAGGAGTCGATCCATGTCTTCGTCCTCGCCTTCCCCGCGCGTCGAGCACGGTCCCCCTCAGCGCCCGAGGGCGGTGGTCGAAGCGCTGGTCCGCCGGGCCTACGCCCCCAAGGCCTCGCTCGATCAGCTGCTCGCGGCGCTCTTCCCCGCGTTCGCCGAGCACGTGGAGGCGGTGTCCGGGCAGCTCTGGCTACGGGACGCCGGCACGCTGGTCCTCGGTCGGAACGGACACGCCTTCACCCTCGACTGGCACCAGCACGCCGCGCCGCTCGCCGACACCGAGCCCACGGCGAGGGGCGGCGGCTTCGACGACGCCGTGCGCGCGGCGGAGTGGCGGGCCGAGCCGGGGTATCGGGAAGGGCTCCCCACCGCCTCCGGGCAGCCGCGCGAGACGGTGGTCCCGATCGCCTACGCCGAGCGACCGATCGGCGAGCTGCGGCTCGTCGGGGGCAGCGACGAGGCGAGCCTGCGCGCGCTGGCCAGCGAGTTCGCCCGCGTCTGCGCCCACTTCGAGCGGCGCTACCACACCCAGCGCTGGGCCACGCAGCACCTCGGCCAAGGGCTCTTGCTCGTCGGGTTGCACCCGAGCGTCGTCGCCATCGACGACTTCGTCGAGAAGGCGGCGGCGACCTCCATCCCAGTCCTCATCGAAGGCGAGTTCGGGACGGAGAAGACGCTGACGGCGGCGGCGCTCCACGCCTGCGGACCGCGCAGTCGTCGGGGCCGATTCGTGGAGATCCTGTTCGCCTCGAGCGCGGGCGGCGAGAATCCCACGAACCTCGCGGAGGCCGTCGCAGAGGCGCGCGGCGGGACTCTGTTCCTCCACGGCGTCGACGAGATGCCGCTGCCCGCCCAGCGACTGCTCCTGCAGGAGATCCACGCCGCGCGACGCCTCGGCGAGGACGACGCGGCCCGCCCCCGCCTCGTGGCCAGCACCACCATGGACCTGCGAGCGATGGCCGAGGGCGGGCGCTTCTCGAAGGCGCTGCTCGCCGAGCTCGACTTCCTCTCGCTCACCCTTCCGCCGCTGCGCTCGCGGGTCGAGGACATCCCGGCCCAGCTGCAGCACACGCTCGAGAAGTACGGCTGGCGTGCCGCGGACAAGGCCAGCCCCGCCCTGGTCGAGGCCTGCCGCCGCCACGGGTGGACGGACAACCTCGTGGAGCTCGAGCGCACCCTGACACGGCTCTCGGTGATGACGGGCTCGCGTCCTGTCGAGCGCGGCGACCTGCTCGACCACGCGCCCCAGGTCCTCGGGCTCGGCCCGGATCGCGGGAACGCTCCCCCGTCACGGAGCGCGGCGCCGATCACCACCGTGGATCAATGGGCGCGACACCTGGCGGCCGGCACCGTCGCGGACGCCGATCTCGAGCGGCTCCACGAGGGGCTGCAGCGCGCGGTCCAGTTCGTCGGCGCGCACTCCAAGGAGCAGATCACCCTCTCGCAGCTCGCCCGCCACGCGCGGGTCAGCTCGTCACACCTCTCGTTCCTGTTCCGGAGCGCCCTCGGGACGACGTTCAAGGAGCTGCTCGGGCGAGTGCGCATCGAGCGGGCCCGTCGCCAGCTCGTCGAGGAGCCGAGGACACGCATCACCGAGGTCTGCCTCGAGGCCGGCTTCCTCGACTTGAGTCACTTCGAGAAGCTGTTCCGGCGGGTGATCGGGGAGAGCCCTCGGCAGTACCGGCGGCGCGTGCTCGGCCACGACCGCCGCGACGGCTGACCGGCGAGCGCCCAGGGGCACGGCCCACGGGTCCGACGGGTCCGAGGGTCCGAGGGTGCGGCCGCCTCGTTCGGCGGCCGCGCCGAGGCCTCACTTCTTCCGGTCGGTCAACGGGCCGAGCGCGTCCACGACGCTCTGCTCGTACTCGTGGATGCGAGAGGTCTGCTCGGTGACGACCTGATCGAGGCTCTGCACCACGGTCTTCATCGACGCGGTCACCGCTTCAGCCTGCTCCGCGTAGCGCACGTCCTTGGTGAGGGCGGCCATCTGCTGGAGGACGGCGACCACGCTCTCCTCGGTCGCCGTCACGGCGTCGACCGCGGTGCGGACCTCTTCCGCGAGCTTCTCGCCGCTCTCTCCGAGCAGCTTCAGCGTCTGCTGCTCGACCTCGCGTCGCTCGTGATCGAACGAGTCCGGCCAGGCGTGGCTGGTCGCCTCCGCGGCGATGGCGGCGGACTCCTCTTGGATGGCGGTCAGGGCGTGCGGCTTGTCGATCATGGGCGGGACTCCCGGGCAGAGGGCTTCGGTGTCTTCGGTTGCGGGCGGGCGGGGGCCGTCTCCTCGGAGCGTCGCGCGCGGAAGCGGCGGAGCACGAGCTGGCCCGTCGCGTCGAGCTCGAGCTCGCCTTCGAGGTTCTCGCTCTCCGCGCGGTAGAGCGCGCGCCGACCGTCCTGCGCGACCAGCGGACCGAGGAGGGGACGGCCGGCGAAGAACTCGGTCGCGCGGCGGCGATACGTCGACACGACGGTGCCCGCCTCGTCGGGGCTCTGTCGTTGGAACCCCGCGTCTTCGACGACGCGTCCGGTCGCGGCCGACAGCCGGGCGAAGCCGAGCTCCTGCCCTTGGGCGTTGAGCTCCTGGACGACCCGACCGATGCGCGCCGCGTCGGGCAGACTGCCGCGCACCGTCGCCGCGAACAGCGTGTCGAACAGGTGCGGGCGCAGCGCGGCGCAGGCCTCCTCGACGGCGCGCAGACGCGCCTCCGGCTCAGCGTCGAGGAGCGCGCTCCGGACCGACTCGACGAGGTACGTGCGGTACCGGTCGACGAAGTCGACCGCGCGGAGGGCCTCGCGCACGGCGTACGCGGCGGCCTCCCGTTGCAGCGGCAGGCTGAGCGCCGGCTCGCCCTTGGAATCGACGAGGAGCTGGTGGAGCGCGAGGCGATCACCGAGCGTCGTGGCCGTGAAGACGGGCGCGGCGCGGAGACCGACCTCTTCGAGGAAGGCGTCGACCGCGCGCAGCTCGTCCTCACCGAGGAGGCCCTCGGCGGCGAGCAGCCGGCGTGCCTGCACGAGCACCACCTCGTTGGCGTCGTTGCTCTCGGCGCGCGCGAGGATCTGCAGCGTGGCCACTGGCAGCTGGAACAGGCGGAACGGGCTGACGGCGACGCCGAGCCGCCGCAGCACGAGGAGCGGCGTGTCGTGCAGACCGACCAGCGCCTCGTGCACGAGCGACGGCTCGTCCTCGAAGGAGAACCGACGTGCCTGCGCCGCGGCCCACGCGACCCAACCGGAGCCGCTCGGCACGAGCGCGAGCACGGCCTGCGCCGCCGCGGTGAGCCCGCCGATCCCGTCGACGTGCGTCCCGCCGACGTCGAGGCTGGCGTAGGCCCCGACGCGCGCCGCGCAGAGCCGCGGCCGAGCGCGTCCCCCACGGGCGAACGCCGCGCCGACGGCGACTGCCTCCACCTCGAGGCGCGGGGTTCTGGCCAGCGGACCGTGGCCGCGCATCTGGACGACGTGGGCGAGCTCGTGACCGAGGAGGCGGAGCCCGCGGGGATCCCCGAGGACCCGCGGGGTGAGGACCACCTGCTCCGGTCGCGCCTCCCCCCCACGGACGGCAGAGGAGAGCGCGACACGGACCGACCCGAAGTCGGCGTCGAAGAAGCGCTCGGCCCGGGCGCGCAGACGGCGCCCGAGCCGGAGATCACCGGAGTGCACCATGGCTCACCCACTCGGGAACGCGGCGAGGATCTCGCCGGCCGCGGTGCCGATCTTGCGGAAGTCCTCGGTCGCGCTCTTGACCAGCCCCTGGGCGACGGTGATGGCGACGAGGCTGCTCGGCTCGCCCGTGGCGAGGAGCTGGGACATGGCGACGCCGAGCGCGGTGGTGCTCATCGTGCTCAGGTTGCGGAGGTTGTCGGTGGCATCCTGCACGGCGATCGCCGCGGTCTGGGCGACCGACTGGTAGGCCTTGCCGGCGCCGCTCGTGCGGACGGTCGACGGCGCCAACGTGGCCATCTGCGTCTGGTTGATCGTGTCGACGATCTGGGCGTTCACGGTCGTCGGATCGGGCATCGGTCACCTCGGGGCTCGGGGTTCGGCGGTCAGGGCTTGGGGGCGGGGGGCGGCGGGGGCGGGGAGAGCGGCTTGCTCGCCGCCTTGGCGATCGCATCCAGTCCCGCCTGCACGGCCGCGGTCTCGGCGCCGCTCGTGGCCGCGTCGCGCCGGAGCGCTTCGACGCTCCGCTCGGCCTCGGCGGTGTTGCGGGCGATGTCGACCGCCACGCCTCCCGGGCTCGGGACGGGGTGGACCACGGGTGGCTTGGGGGGCGGCGGCGGCGGTGGGCCCGGCGGTCGCGCCTGC
>CAZUZY010000032.1:0-38071 GCA_964624885.1 uncultured Polyangiales bacterium
CGCGTGGCAAGACGCTGACGGCCGTCATCGGGCCGTCGGGCGTCGGCAAGACGACGACGCTCGCCAAGCTCGCCGCGCGCGCGCGCCTCGAGCGCGACCGCTCGGTGCTGCTCATCTCCTGCGACGGCTTCCGCGTCGGAGCGATCGACCAGCTCGAGCGCTTCGCCCACCTGATCGGCGCCCGATTCGCCGTGGCCCACTCCGCCGACGAGCTCGCTGGCCTCATCGAGGGCGCCACCGAGGACGCGGTGATGGTCGACACCTCGGGCCGACCGCCCGTGCCGGACGGCGTCGAGGGCCTGCTGGCGCGACCGATCGCGGGCCGCGAGCGTCACGTGCTCCTCTGCGCGACCGCCGCCACGCGCGCCGTCGACGCCCAGCGCCTGGCGCGCGTCTTTGGTCCGCTCCGTGCAGATGCTCTGTGCGTGACCAAACTGGACGAGACCGAAGCCCCCGCCGGAGTCCTGCACATGGCCTCCGCGACGCGCCTCCCGGTCGCGATCCTCTGCAACGGCCAGCGCGTCCCTGAGGACATGCGCGAAGCCACCACGACCGCGATCGTCGACCTCTTGTCGCCGGCCGCCCCCGCATCGTCCCTGAAGGAGGCGTCATGAGCGTGGCTGCCTTGCCCCGCCCTGGTCAGCAGGAGCGCCGCGCGTTCACGCGCGACGACTACGAGCGATTCTTGCCGATGGTCCGCCGCATCGCGATGCGCCTCGCGCGCCGCGTCCCGCGTCACATCACCATCAACGACCTCATCGGCGCCGGGTGGGTCGGGCTCGCAGAAGCGCTCTCGCGATCGCCCGCGACCATGCCGCAGAACGAGCTCGAGGCCTACGCCTCGCACCGGGTGAAGGGCGCCATGCTCGACTACCTGCGCTCGTTCGAGCCCAACGCGCGCGAGATGCGCAACGCCTCTCGCCGCCTCGCCCGGGCCATCGCCGGCCTCGAGAAGCAGCTCGGCCGCCCGCCGGACGAGCCCGAGATCGCCAAGGCGCTCGACATGGACGTCGAGGAGTACCGCAGCTGCCTGCAGCGCCTCAGCATCGCCGGCATGGCGCACCTCGAGATGGTGGAGATCGACCACGAGACCCTCGAGAGCAAGACCGTCGGGCCCGAGGCCGAGGTGATGAAGCGCTCGCTCTCCGAGGCGGTCGCCGAGGCCATCCCGAGCCTGCCCGAGCGCCTGCAGCAGCTGCTCGCCCTCTACTACCAGGAGGAGTGCAGCCTCAAGGAGGTCGGCGCAGTGCTCGGCGTCTCCGAGTCGCGCGTCTGCCAGCTGCACACCGAGGCCATCCACCGGCTGCGCGCCGCGATCGGGAGGGACTGATGGCCACGGGGATCTACGTCGCGCTCAGCGGGGCCGTCGCGCAGGAGAAGCTGCTCGAGTCCACCGCCGAGAACCTCTCCAATGCCTCCACGCACGGCTACCAGCGCCTGCGCCCGGTGTTCAAGGAGGTGCTCGCGAAGTCGGGCCCCAAGGCCGGCTATCACCTGACCAACGTCGACGGCACCGTGCTCGACTCGAGCGAGGGCGCCGTGGAGAAGACGGGGCAGCCGCTGGACGTGGCGCTCCCCAAGGACACCTACCTCGCCGTGCAGACCAAGAACGGTGAGCGCTACACCCGCGCTGGCTCCCTGCAAGTGGGCAAGGACGGGTGGCTCGAGACGAAGACCGGCGTGCGCGTCCTCGGCGAGGGCGGCAAGCCGATCAAGGTGGGTGACGGCAACGTCACCCTCGGCGAGAACGGCGCCGTCGCCGTCGGAGACGAGACCGTCGGGCGCCTGCGCCTGGTCACCTTCGACAAGCCCGGCGTCCTGGTCCACGAGGGGGCGAGCGTGCTCTCGGCCCCCCCCGCCGCCGGCCCGCCCAAGGTGGCGACCGGCACCCTCGAGGTCGGCGCGCTCGAGCAATCGAACGCCCCCGTCGTCCACGCGATGACCGACCTCGTCACCGCCCAGCGCTCGTTCGACGCATTCCAGCGCGCGATCGACGCCTTCCGCGAGGCCGACCGCAAGGTCGTCACCGTCGTACCCTCGGTATGAACTGGCATTGAACTAGCAAATAACAAGAAGAGAAATACCGTGCGCATCCCCGCCCTGACCACCGCCCTGCCGAAGGCCGCGCCCCTCGCGGCGTCGGCGCCGGCCGCCGCGCCCAAGAAGGCATCGGCGAAGGAGGTCGAGCCCACGCGCACGAAGGCCACGGTCGGCGAGCTCCGCGGAGCCATCGCCCGGGCCTGCGAGAAGCTCCACGGCAGCGCGCCGAAGGAGCTGGTCGACACCCTGACCGCCCAGGCCTCGCTCGAGACCGGGCGCGGCCAGCACATGTACAACTGGAACTTCGGGGGAATCAAAGGCAGTGGACCGACCGGTCTCACCGCCAAGTGTCACACCAAGGAGGTCATCGACGGGAAGCAGGTCGAGATCGTCGACGGGTTCCGTGCCTACGGCAGCCTGGACGAAGGTGCGCTCGATTACGTGGCCACGCTGCGCGGCCGGTTCGGCCGATCATGGGACGCAGCGCAGACCGGTGACGTTCGCGGCTTCGCCCACGCGCTCAAGGCGCAGGGGTATTACACGGCCAGTGAAGTCGATTACACGAAAGCGCTGACGAGCCTCTACACCGAGGCCGCGGGCGCACCGCCGATGCCAGCACCCACCGGGGTCTACGAACCGAGGGCGCTGGAACCACCACCCTTGAACCTGCCGGACAGCGCGTTGGTCGGGAGACTCGACGCGCTGGTCGGGCAGGCGATGACCCGGATCCTCGCCCCAGTCGATGGGTAGCACTCGAGACGACATCGCGCGCAGGGGCTGAAAAGCCCGGCAAAACCGGTCACTTCTGAGATTCATGGGCCGCACCCTGCAGGGGTCTGGCGGAGGTCCGTTCACCCCCTCGAGGGGAAACGAAGCCCCCGCCCGAGCGGAAGCATTCCGCTTCCTGCCGAGCGACACTCCACGAAGGAGCTACCCATGGCTCTCTACATCCAGACCAACGTTGCCTCGCTCGATGCACAGCGGAACCTGAGCAAGACCCAGAACGCGCTGCAGACCAGCTTCGCCCGCCTCTCCAGCGGCTACCGCATCAACTCTTCGGCCGACGACGCCGCAGGCCTCGGAATCAGCGACTCCATGAGCGCGCAGATTCGGTCCTACGGGGTCGCCGAGCGAAACGCGATGGACGGCGTGTCCATGGCGCAGACGGCCGACGGCGCCTCGGCGCAGGTCGGCGGCCTCCTCGGCCGCATGCGTGAGCTGTCGGTCCAGGCGGCCAACGGCTCGTACACCTCGAACGACCGCGCCAACCTCAACACCGAGTTCTCGGCGCTCAAGTCCGAGATCGACCGTATCGCGCAGTCGACCAGCTTCAACGGCACCGCCCTCTTGAACGCCGCGACCACTGTCGCGTTCCAGGTCGGCATCGGCACGGCGGCCTCCGACACCGTCTCCGTCGCGTTCGGCGGCTTGACCTCCTCCACGCTCGGCGTCGGCTCGAGCGCGGTCGACACCGCCGCCAACGCCTCGTCGGCGATCACCGCCATCGACACCGCCATCAGCTCGGTGTCGTCCACCCGCGCGACCTTCGGCGCCGCCGTCAACCGGCTGCAGTCCACGGTCGCCAACATCCAGTCGATGAAGACGAACCTGTCGGCCGCCAACAGCCGCATCAAGGACGTCGACGTCGCGGAGGAGACGGCGGCCATGTCCCGGCAGCAGGTGCTGTCGCAGGCCGGCGCCGCGGTCCTCGCGCAAGCGAACCAGGCCCCGCAGCTCGCGCTCAGCTTGCTCCGGTAGCCGCGCGGCCGCCCTCCCCGGGCGGCCTGCTCGAAGTGGGGGCCGCCTCGGCTGGGAGACCAAGTCTCCCGGCGCGAGGCGTTTTTGTCGTCGTCCGGCGCCCCGAGACGACGCGAGCTCAAGGGATCCGGGGACGGGGCGTTCCCTCTCATGAAGGGCATGACGCCCCCGGCGCGACGGTTCGTCGCGCAAGACTCCACGAAGGAGACACCCCATGGCTCTCTACATCCAGACCAACGTCTCGTCCCTCATGGCCCAGTCGAACCTGGCCAAGACCCAGAGCTCCCTCCAGACCTCGTTCCAGCGCCTCTCGAGCGGCTTCCGCATCAACTCCGCCGCGGACGACGCCGCCGGGCTCGGCATCAGCGACAGCATGACGGCGCAGATCCGCAGCTATGCGGTGGCCGAGCGCAACGCGATGGACGGCATCAGCATGTCGCAGACCGCCGACGGCGCCTCGGCCCAGGTGGGCTCGATGCTGGCCCGTATGCGCGAGCTCGCGATGCAGGCCCGCAACGGGTCGTACACCGCGACCGACCGCGGCAACCTGGACGTCGAGTTCCAGCAGCTGACGGCAGAGATCGACCGCATGGCGCAGTCGGTGTCGTTCAACGGCACGGCGCTCCTCAACGGCACCACCACCGTGAGCTTCCAGGTCGGCATCGGTACGAGCGCGGCGGACCAGGTCTCCGTGACCTTCGGTGGCCTCACCTCGTCGACCCTCGGCGTCGCCGGCACCGACGTGACGTCGGCCGCCAACGCGGGCACCGCGATCACCTCGATCGACGCGGCCATCGCCGCCGTGTCCACCAAGCGCGCGACGTTCGGCGCCGCGATGAACCGCCTGCAGACGACCGTCCTCAACATCCAGTCGATGAAGAACAACCTCTCCGCCGCCAACAGCCGCATCCGCGACGTCGACGTGGCCGAGGAGTCCTCGCAGATGTCCCGCACCCAGGTCCTCGCCCAGGCCGGCGCCGCCGTCTTGACGCAAGCGAACCAGGCGCCGCAGCTCGCACTGAGCCTCCTGAAGTAATCGCCGCTCGATTCCTCAAGGGTAGGGGGGGACGGCCGTTCAGAGAGCCGCGGAGGACATCATGGCGGGTATCACGTTCGGGGGCCTGGCGACGGGCCTCGACACCAACGCGCTGATCACGGGCCTCATGGCCGCCGAGCGGGTCCCCTACGACCAGCTCGGCACCAAGGCCAACCTGGTCGCCGGGGCCCGCGCCACGATCAGCGCCATGTCCAGCAAGCTCACTGCCCTCAAGTCGGCGGCCGACGCGCTCTCCGACCCCGCCGGGTTCTCGTCGCTCTCCGCGACCTCCAGCGACACCGCCGTGGTCGCGAGCACGAGTGGCACGGGATCCGCAGGAACCTACGACGTGTCGGTCAGTCAGCTCGCCCGTGAGCAACGCTCGTACTCCACGACGTCGTCGTCGGACACGGCCGCCCTCGGGATGGCCGGCACCCTCTCGATGACCATCGGGGGGACCGTCACCAACGTCACCATCGACTCGACGGATTCGCTCGGGTCGATCGCCACCAAGCTGAACGCCAGCGGCGCGCGGGTGGGTGCGGCCGTCGTCTACGACGGCACCAACTACCGCCTGCAGGTCCGCGGGCTCGACACGGGCGCCGCCAACGCGGTGACCTTCGGCGAGACTGGCTTCTCGCTGGGGCTCACCGGGACTCCCTACCAGACCGCGCAGGACGCCAAGCTCAAGGTCGACGGCATCGACGTCACTCGCAGCACGAACCTCATCACCGGGGTGATCCCGGGGGTGAGCCTCGCGCTGACCAAGACCACGAGCAGCGCGCAGGTCCGGGTCGCTGGAGATCCCACCGCGCTCCAGAAGAAGCTGGAGACGTTCGTCAGCGCCTACAACGACATCGTCAACACCGGGCACAGCGCCGCGGGCTACGGCTCGGGCAAGGCGTCCAACTCGATGCTCGCGGGTGACGTCGCCATCCGCGCCGCGCTCGACCGCCTGGGTTCGCTGATCTCGACGCCCGTCACCGGCACCACCGGCCGCTACACGACCCTCGGCAGCGTGGGGCTCGGGACCGACCGTGACGGCAAGCTGCAGTTCGACGCGAGCAAGCTCGCGAGCGCGCTGGCCACCGACCCCAACGTCGTCGCCCGCGTGTTCGTGACCGACGCGACCACCGGCGCCACCGGCGCCATGAAGAGCTTCTCGTCCACGGTCGACACGCTGGTCACCGGCGACCAGTCACCGTTCACCGGTCGCCTGACCGCGCTCGACAAGCTGACCAAGCAGATCTCCGACGACCAGGCCTCCATGCAGACACGCCTCGACAAGACCGAGGAGCGCCTCCGTTCGCAGTTCACGCAGCTCGAGATGACCGCCAGCGCCTACAAGACGCAGGCGAGCGCGCTCAGCAACATCAGTGGTTGGAACTTCAAGTGACCACGACGCCCATCGACGCTTCACCAGGATTGGAAGGAACAGACAGATGAACGCCGCCGTCGCCCGCTACCGCTCGGTCCAGGTCACTACGAGCTCTCGCGAGCAAGTGCTCCTCATGCTGTGGGACGGCGTCTATCGCTTCCTCGACGAGGCGCGCGCCGCGCACAAGCGCGGTGACCGCTCGGTGTTCGCGGAGCGCCTCCAGCGCGCCCACGCCATCCTCGACGAGTTCGCGGTCACCCTCGACCACAAGCACGCCCCCGAGCTCTGCGATCGGCTCCGCGCGCTCTACCTCTTCTCGATGGGCCGACTCGCCGAAGCAACCTTTGCGTTCGACGTCACGGCGGTGGACGACGTGGCCCGCGTGCTCGACCCCGTTTACCAGGCCTTTCGGGAGATCCTCCGGAAGTGAGCCTCGGGGGCCGCGCAGTGTCTGCGGGGGCAGGGCCAAACCTCGCAATCATTGCGTAGCCAAAATGCATGATTCGGCTTCAAATTGGTGCCTCAGTCACGATTGACCCGCCCTGTCGCGCGCGACACCACCCCCAGCGGTCCCTGGTGGGTACAATCTGACCTCGCGGGCTGCTCGGGGCCTGGCCATGGCGCTCAGAGCGACCTCCAAGTGTCCGAATCCACGCGCCACGAACAACACGCTGACGTTGGCAGGCAAGTTGCTGACGCATGGGTCCAGGAGAGTGAACCCCATGCGCGACTTCGAAGACCTGATGCTCGACGACGAGGACCGTGAGATGCGCGTGTCCGGGGTGATGCGCAGCATCGTGCCGTCGGTCCCGACGAGCCGCGGAGCGATCGTGGGCGCGCACGAGTCGATGCGCAGCCTGCTGTCCACGCTCGCGCGTGTCGCGCCGTCGAGCTGCACGGTCCTCGTGACCGGCGAGAGCGGCACGGGCAAGGAGCTCGTCGTCGCGGCGCTGCACGACCAGAGCCCGCGCCGCGACAAGCCGATGGTCACCGTGAACTGCGGCGCCATCCCCGAGAACCTGCTCGAGAGCGAGCTGTTCGGCCACGCGAAGGGCGCGTTCACGGGCGCCCACGCGGCGCGCAGCGGCCGGGTCGCCGCCGCCGAGGGCGGCACGCTGTTCCTCGACGAGATCGGCGAGATGCCGATGCAGCTCCAGGTGAAGCTGCTCCGCCTCCTGCAGCAGCGCGAGTACTCGCCCGTCGGCGACAACCGCGCGCTCAAGTGCAACATCCGGGTCGTCGCGGCGACCAACCGCGACCTCGAGGCCGAGGTGGCCGCCGGTCGGTTCCGCGAGGACCTGTTCTACCGGCTCAACGTGGTCCACCTGCAGGTGCCCGCGCTGCGCGAGCGCGGCAGCGACATCGAGGTGCTCGCCAAGCACTTCTTCCGCGAGTGCGCCGAGCGCTCCGGCCGCACCGACCTGCTCGGGCTCTCCGACGAGGCGCTCGAGGCCGTGCGCGCGTACGACTGGCCTGGCAACATCCGCGCGCTCGAGAACGTGATGGAGCGCGCCGTCCTGCTCGCCATCGGCCCGCGGGTCGAGCTCCACGATCTGCCGGCCAAGGTGCGCGGCGGCGGCGCGCCGGCGAGCGCCCCGAACGTCCTGCCCGACGGCGGGATCGATCTGCGCGCGGCGATCGAGGCCTACGAGAACTCGCTGATCAAGAAGGCGCTCGAGCGCACGGGCTGGAACAAGGCCCGCGCCGCGGAGCTCCTCGGGATCAACCGCACGACGCTGGTCGAGATGGTCAAGCGCAAGCACCTCGTGGCCTGATGGTCGAGCGCGGAATTCAAGGTGTGGGGTCAGGGTCCGTCCGGAGGAACGATGCTGTCGATCTCCCTCGTTCCGAGCGCGGGCTCGATCGTGCCGAACGTGGGATCGATCCCCCCCGATCGACTGCGCCTGCTCCCCGAGAGCACGCCGCCCGCCGAGGAGTCGCTCTCGATCATCGTGGTCAGCGACGAGATCGGATCGCGGGCCGAGCTCGCCGGGCAGCTGCGCGCCGACGGCTACGAGGTGATGGTCACCGGCGAGGACGGCACCCTCGACGAGACGCTGTCCTGTCGGCCCCGTTCGCTGGTGCTGGTCGACCTCGGCGAGGATCCCTCGTCTGCGCTCGAGCTCTGCGGCGATCTCCGCATGCGCGACGAGCTCCACCTGCAGCCCATCGTGGCCTTCGCCTCGCGCCCCATCGACGAGCAGGTCGCCGTGGCCGTGCTGCTCTCGGGCGCCGACGACTGCCTGGTCGTGCCCGGCCGCACCGACGAGCTCAAGGCGAGGGTGCGGGTGCAGCTCCGTCACCGCCGCGACCGGGAACTGCTCGCGTGGGCCGAGTCCCAGCGCAAGCACTTGCGGGACGCCGCCTCCCACGACGTGCTCACCGGCCTGCCCAACCGCCGGGTCGCGGACGCGGCGATCCTGCGGGGCATCGAGGCGGGGACCGCGCTGACGATCCTGCTCTTCGACGTGGACCGGTTCAAGTCGGTCAACGACACCTTCGGCCACGCGATCGGAGACGTGGTGCTGCGGCGGGTCGCCAAGGCGCTGGCCTCACGCGCGCGGCGAGAGGACATCGTCGCGCGCTGGGGCGGCGAGGAGTTCATCGCGGTCGTGCGGGGGGCCTCGCCCGAGGTCGCCGAGCGGATCGGTGAGCGCTACCGCAACGCCGTCCGGGACATCGTCTTCGAGGCGGGCATCGGCCCGACGCGGGTGACGACCAGCGTCGGGGTCGCGACCTGGATCGGCGAGGGGCTCGCGCCGACCCCAGGTCAGCTGATCCGCGCGGCCGACGAGGCCCTCTACTCGGCCAAACACGGGGGCCGCGATCGCACGGTGTGCATCGCGATCGGCGAACGTTCCGCACTCGAGAGTCGTGGTTTGCCCAAGGAGCACGAGACATGACCACCGCACCCGCCATCATCGACGGCGAGTCGATCCTCGCGGCCATCTCGCGGGATCTACAGAAGGGTTCCACCAGCCTGCCCATGCTGCCGCGCGCGGCGGGCGAGGCCCTCGAGCTCGCTCGCTCGACGAGCTTCGACGTCGCTCGGCTGTCGCAGGTGATCTCGAGCGAGCCGGCGCTCGCGGCCCGCCTGCTGTCGGTGGCCAACTCGGCGCTGTACGCCCGCGGCCAGCAGCTGGCCTCGGTCCGCCACGCCATCGTCCGGCTCGGTCCGCAGGCCACGCGCGACGTCCTCTACCAGTCGGTCTACGCCACGGTGGTCTTCGACGCGCCGGGCTTCCGCGACCTGGTCGACGCCTCGTTCCACCGCGGAGTCGTGGGCGCCAAGCTCGCGCGCGAGCTGTCCCGGCGCTTCGCGGTCGACGCCGACGTCGCGTATCTCTGTGCGCTGCTCCGCGACATCGGCGAGGCACGCTGCTGGCGGCTCGTCGCCAAGCGGCGACCGCGCGGCTTCGAGCAGGCGGACGCGCTGGCCGCGGTGGCGATGCTCCACGGTCAGGCCGGCGCCGAGCTCGCCAAGGCCTGGCGTCTCCCGGCGGAGACCCAGGAGGCGTGCACCGGTCACCACGCCGAGGGCGGCACGGCGGTCGTCCGCCTCACGCGCTTCGTCGATCTGCTCGTCGACACCGCCGTCGGGCGGGTCGATCCGCAGGTGCTCGAGGAGCTCGCGGCAGCGAGCGGCCTCTCGGGTGAGCTGCCTTCGCTCCTGGTCGCGGCCAAGGAGGCCGACGTGGCGAGCGCCGCGTGACCACCTCCCGCGCGGTCGCCCGAGCTTGCGCGTCCGGCGAGCTGCGCGGTCGCGTGGCCGTGCGCGCGCTGCGCCACGACGTGCGCAACGCCCTGGTCTCGATGACGGCCAACGTGGAGTACCTCGGTGATCTCGGGATCGAGCCGGCCGTGCTGCGCGAGCTCGAGGCCACGGTGCACCAGCTCGTCGAGCTCACCCGCGCGCCGCCTGCCCCGGCGCTGGATCTCGAGGCCAGCGAGCTGCGCGCGGCGCTGTCGGCCGACCTCGCGGGGGCGGACGTGACGGTGGGCGAGCACTTCGCCCCTGCGCTCGGGTGGCTCTCGCTGCGGTGGGCCGGCGTGCTCGGCTCCATCCGGAGGCTGCGCCTCGATGGCTCGGTGCTCGAGGTCCACGGCCACGAGCTCTCGCTCGAGGTGCGCACCCTGCTCGCCGACGGCGCGCGCTCGGTCGGCGCCGAGCCCACCGACGGGCCGACGTTCGTCCGCGCGATCCTGCCCGAAGACTGAGGATCGCGGCCGTCGATCCAGAAAAAATGAGCCAGATCGGGCTACTGGACTCCGGTGGATGGTCCGTCGAAGAGAGCGGGGTCCAATTGCTGAAAGTCCGTACCAAGCACCGTCCCGTGTCGCCGCGGGGCACTCCGGCCTCGGAGCGTCGCCTGCGCACCACCGTGCACCAGCTGCGTGCGCTCCTCTCCAACGTGTCGAGCGGGTGTGCGACCGTCGACCTCCACGGCGTCCTCGGCCCCGAACGAACCGCCTGGTTCGACCAGTGGTTCGGCGAGCCACGGAACAACACCACGCTGTTCGCCCACCTCGCGCCCCTCGCGCCGGAGTTCGCCGCGCGCACCGAGGCAGCGTGGGCCGAGGTGCGCGAGGCCGCCCTGCCCCCGCAGGTCACCCTCGGGCAGCTGCCGAGCGAGCTCGCCATCGAGGACTGCGTGTTCCGGTTCACCTACCGTAGCGTCGACGACCACGATCCGCCGCAGTGCGTCCTCGTCGTGGTGGACGACGTGTCGGCCGAGGTCGCCCAGCGCCGCGCCGACCAGGAGGCGCGCGAGCTGACCGGCCTGTGCCAGATGCTCGTCGGCAACCGCGCCGGCCTCGAGACGTTCGTGCGCGAGACCACCCGGTTCTTGACCCTGCTCGATCACAGCGTCGCCACCCTGCCCGAAGGCCTCGCGCGCGACCTCCACACGCTCAAGGGCAACGCGGCGTGCTTCGGGCTGCGCTCGATCAGCGAGAAGGTGCACGAGCTCGAGAGCGAGCTCGCGTCCACCCGGCGGATCTCGGGGGAGCTGGTCGGTCAGGTCGCCGAGCGCTGGCGTCGGATCGTCGACGCCCTCGGGCCGATCCTCTCCCGCCATGACATCCTCGAGGTGGACGCGAGCCAGCACGCAGCGCTGCTGGATGCGATCCAGCGACGCGACCCGACCCGCATCCTGCTCGACCGGGTGCGCGCGCTGACCCTCGAGCCGATCGAGCGTCGCCTGAACGCGAGCGCCGAGCAGGCGCGGGCGCTGGCGAGTCGCCTCGGCAAGAAGGTGGACGTGGTGGTGCAGCCGCACGGGGTGCGGCTCGACCCGACGCGCTGGGCGCCGCTGTTCCCGCCGCTCGTGCACGCCATCCGCAACGCGATCGATCACGGCATCGAGACGGCCGAGGAGCGCGCGCGCGCCGGCAAGCCGGCGGGGGGTCGCCTCTCCTTGCGCGCGGCGGTGAGCGGCTGTGATCTGCTCATCGAGGTCGAGGACGACGGCCGTGGCATCGACGTGGCACGGCTCGTGGAGAAGGCGCAGCAGCGCGGCGTACCGATCCCACCCGATCCGCTCGACCTCGTGTTCGCGAGCGGCCTCTCCACCGCCGCGGCCGTCACCGAGGTCTCGGGCCGGGGCGTCGGCATGGAGGCGGTGGCCGAGGCGGCGCGCGAGCTCGGCGGCACCGCCCGCATGCGCTCGGTCCTCGGCATCGGCACGACACTGCTGCTCTCGTTCCCGCGCGCCCTCACCGACGACGAGATCGTGGGCTCGGCGCTCGGAGCCGTCGAGTAGGCCGGCAGTGCTGGGTCGCGCCGTCAACCGAGCCACGACCGAACCTCGCCGCGCCATGCCGTTGACGTCCAGCGCCCGATTCCAAGGCAATTCGTCGGTCCCAGCCCACTTCGGGCTGGCCTCTCGCTTGCTGAGAGGAGGTCTGCCTGGGTCGGGCTCAAGCTCGACCTCGATGACTCGTTCGTAGCTACACATGGCCAGATCCGTTCATGAACCGCAGCCTGTCGCCTCGGCACAGCCGTCGGCTCGCGGGTAGGCGCGAGGAGCCCACGGAACATGTCCCTCAACACCGCGTTCGCCGAAGCATTCGTCGCCATCCAGGAGCACGTCGTCCGAGCGAGCCACGAGCTCTTCGAGGCGTACGACACGCCGCTCTCTCACCTCGAGGACGGCACCGCGGCGGAGCTCGGCCCCGGCGACGGCGTGGCCTCGATCATCGGCTATGCGGGCTCGCACATCCGGGGCGCGCTCGTCCTGCTCTCGAGCCGCGCGTTCGCCGCCAACCTGCAGCCGGGGGCGGACGCGGCCAGCGACGCCGAGATCCGCGACCTGTTCGGTGAGTTCTCCAACATGCTGCTCGGTCGCATCAAGAACCAGCTCCTCCGGCGGTCGGTGGTGCTCATGCTCGCCACGCCGACCACCTTGTTCGGCCAGGCGCTGCGCCTCCCGACCCCGATCGGTGGCACGTCCACCTGGCACGCCTTCGACTCGCCTCACGGGCGGGTGTTCGTGCGTTTCGACGCCACCTTCGATCCGGACTTCGTCCTCGGCGACGAGGAGCCGATCAGCACCGAGGACGCCCCGGCCGCCGAGGGCGACCTGATGATGTTCTGAGACCCGAGCTTCACTGCGCACGCAACGAAAGGAGACTCCCCATGTCTACGAAGGTCCTGGTCGTCGATGACTCGCTCATGGTTCGGCAGCAGGTCGGTCGAGCGCTCACGGCGGCCGGCTTCACGATCGTCGAGGCGGTCGACGGCGCCGACGCGCTCGAGAAGCTCGCGGCGACGCCCGAAGCCGCCCTCGTGGTGTGCGACGTGAACATGCCGCGCATGAGCGGCATCGAGTTCCTCGAGAACGTGCGGCGTGACGGGCGCCCCGCGCTGCCGGTCGTCATGCTCACCACCGAGGGGCAGCCCGAGCTGATCCAGAAGGCCAAGTCGCTCGGCGCCAAGGGCTGGATCGTCAAGCCGTTCAAGCCCGAGCTGCTCGTCGCCGCCGTCAAGAAGCTCACCGCTGCGGCCGCCTGATCGGAGCCCTTGCCGTCGACCAGGGAGGTCGGCGTAGGCCACGTGCCTGTACCTTCGGAGCCACGGACGCACCATGCACGTACTCATCGTCGAAGACATCCGTCAGGAACGTGAGCTCATGGCCCGCCACCTCGTCACGGCGGGCCACGAGGTCACGCAGGCGGCCGACGCGAAGGCAGGGCTGCAGGTGTTCGCCGAGCGGCCGCCCGAGGTGCTGCTCACCGACTGGGGCCTCGTCGGCCCGAGCGGGCTCGAGCTGATCAAGCGGGTACGGTCGATGGCCACGCCCCACTACGTGTACTCCATCGTGGTGACCGGCCGGACCAATCCGGCCGACGTCGCCCAGGTGTTCGCGGGAGGCGCGGACGACTTCCTCCGCAAGCCCGTGTTCAAGGAGGAGCTCATCGCCCGGGTGGAGGCGCCGAAGCGCATCGCGCAGTGGGCCTCGCGGCTCGCGGCCTCGGCCACGGTGCACGACTTCACCGGGCGCTACGACGCGACCCGGCTGCGTGCCTGGCGGGAGGTGGAGACCGTGGTCACCGCGGACATCTCGGACATGCTCGGGCAGATGCTGACGGTCGACCGCGGGGCGGTGAGCCCGGTGGTCATGTCGGCGGAGATCCCGCTCTCGCTCCCGGCCGAACAGCTCGAGATCCGGCTCGGCGTCGGCTTCGACCAGGCGGCCCGCAGGAAGCTCGGCGAGCTCCTGCTCGGCGACCCGAGCGCCCCCGACGCCAGCATGGCCGACGTCGTCCGTGAGATCGCGAACACCTCGGGCGGCGCCTTCAAGCGCGCCGCGCTCTCGGAGGGCATCACGCTCACCACCGGCCTGCCGACCAACAGCTCGCAGAGCCAGGCCTCGCTGGTGGGCGAGACGAACCAGGACAAGGTGCGGCCCTGGGTCGCGCGGTGCGACGCCGGGTTCGGCCTGAGCTTCACGGCCTCGATCATCTCGCGCCAGAACCAGCGCGTGACGGCCCACACCCTGCGAGAAGGCATGGTGCTCGCGCGCGACCTCAAGAACGAGGCCGGGGTCCTCTTGATCCCCGCCGGCACGCGCCTCACCTCGAGCACGGTGGACCGGCTGACCAAGCTCCTCGGCGCGACGTTCCTGGTCGAGGTCGCGAACGCGGCGTAGAACCGGCTTCAGGGGCCGCCGACGGTCGCGACGCCGGGGACGACGACCTTGCCGTTGCCGACCTTGATGCCCCCGACCTCCACGCTGCCCGTGCCGGCCTTCCCGCCCACGATGACGACCGGCGCGCCGAGCTTCACCTCGACGTGGTGCTCGACCTGCACCGTGAACATGTCCACCGCGTGACCTTGCGCCTCGAGGACGTCGTCCACGAGGGACGCGGAGACGGCGTTCGAGCGCGGACCGCAGGCCGACAGGGCGAGCGACGAGGCGACCAGCACGAAGACGAGAGCACGCATGGTGACACCGACCTTTCCGAGGGGCATATGCCCGACCGGAGGCTGGAGCAGGCCGCGTGCCGCGCCGGATCCCTTGCAATTCCAGGGAGTTGTCGTGCTCGACTTGGGCACGACGTGCTCAGGTGGAGCACCGGCGGCCCATCTTCGGGGTCGCCGCCGGTCGGTTCAGATCTGCATCACGAACGTGCTGCCGCGCGGCTCGGCCGGGGCGACCCAGATGCGCCCACCGTGGGCCTCGACGGCCAGCTTGCAGAACGCGAGGCCGAGGCCGAGCTGGAGCCCGGCCTTCTCGCGCACCTCGACCACGCCGAACTTGTCGAAGACCATCTCGCGGTACTCGGGCGCGATCCCGGGCCCCTGGTCGGAGACGCGGAGCTCGGAGGTGTAGTCGCCCGAGCGGGGCGTCGCGCTCACGCGCACCCGCCCACCCCGCGGCGAGAACTTGAGGGCGTTGGACACCAGGTTGTCGAGCACGCGGATGACCAGGGACTCGTCGACCGACACATCCACCGGCTCGCGCACCTCGAGCTCCAGGGTGACGTCCCGGAGGTGGGCGGCGGCCTGGGCGGCGTCCACCGCGTCGCGCGCGAGCCGCGCCATGTCGGAGTGCGTGCGCTGCGGCTGCAGCCGGCCCTGGTCGAGCTTGGCGGTGAGGAGCAGATCGGTGAGGAGGCGCTCGGCGCGACCCACCTGGTTGCGGATGGCGGCGAGCTCGGGCCCCACCACCGCGGGGATGTCTCGACGCTCGCTGAGCAGCGAGGTGTAGCCGGCGATGGAGGTGAGCGGACCACGGAGGTCGTGGACCAGCATGTGGGCCAGGTCTTCTTGCAGGCGCATGAGGCGCGCGAGCTCGGCGTGCTGGCGGTGGATGCGGGCCATCGCCCGCAGGCGTGCCCGGAGCTCGAGGCCCCGCACCGGCTTGGTGACGAACTCCTCGGCGCCCGCGTCGTAGCCCTCGCGGAGCGTCTCGACCCCGGCGAGCGCCGTCACGAGGACCACCGGGATGGCGCGGGTCTCGGCGTCGTCCTTCAACGCCCGGCACACCTCGAAGCCGGTGAGGCCCGGCATCATCACGTCGAGGAGGATCACCTCTGGTCGAGTGGCGTGGGCGAGGGTGAGCCCCTCTTCGCCCGAGGCGGCGAGCGTCACACGGAAGCCGTAGCCCGCGAGCGCGCGCTCGAAGCCCTGCCGCACTTGCTCGTCGTCGTCGACGACCAGGACGTGCACCTCTTGACCGTTCACGGCCGCCTCCTCGGAGAGACGCAGGGAACGACGAGACATCGGTCGGCCATGGGAACCCTCCATCTCAGGGAACGGACCCCGAACAGAAGCCTTGAGGCCGTCGCTGGCTCTTTCGGCGCTCACGCCCGCGGAGTCCGCGTGCCCCTCCCCTAGCGTCGGGGATTGCGGGCCGCCTGCGCGGTGCGCACGTGTCCACACACGCGCTCCAGGAACCCGTCGCCCTTGCGCTCGAAGCGGTGCACGCCGAGGCGAGCGAGCACCTCCACGTCCTGCTCCTGGGCGCCCGCGCTCACCGCCACGATCTCGGTCTGCACGTCGAGCCCTCGGAGGTGCATGCAGAGCTCCATGCCGCTCATCCGGGGCATGTGCAGATCGAGCACCATGAGATCGGGGAGCTCACGATGGATCTCCGCGAGCGCCTCCTCGCCATCGGTGGCCGAGGCCACGGCGCACCCGGGGATCCGGGCCTTGATGGTCAGGCACATCATCTTGTTCATCGTGGGCTCGTCGTCGACGACCAGCACGCGGAACGGCCCCGTCTTCATGGTCCGATGGATCTCCGCCAGGCGGCCGAGTCGGTGGGAGAGCGCCCGGGCGTCCGGGCGCGCGTCGGGGTCCTTGCCGAGCGTCTCGGCGACCAGCTCCGCGAGGAGGGCGGGCACCTCGCCGTTCAACGCCCGGACATCGGGCGCCTCCTCGCTGATGTGCTTGGAGAGGATGTTGACCAGCGTCGGCCCCTCGAACGGCAGCTGCCCCGTGAGGAGCTGGAACGCCATGATCCCGAGGGCGTACACGTCGGCGGGGCCGCGGGCCTGGTCCTCCTGCCCGATGAGCTCGGGCGCCATGTACTCGAACGTGCCGCAGAGCCCCTCCGGCCCGACCACCTCACCCGAGGAGAGCAGGCCGAAGTCCATCAGGACCACCCGGTTGTTGGGGGCCAGCATCACGTTGGCGGGCTTGACGTCGCGGTGGACCATGCCGCGCTCGTGCACGGCGGCGAGCGCGTCGGCGACGCCGCGGAGCACGCGAAGGACCTCGGCGACCTCGGGCAGCTTGCCGCTCCGCAGGCGGGCGTCGAGGTGATCGGCCAGCGTCTTGCCGTAGATGCGCTCCATCACGAAGAAGTCGTGACCCTCGTGCACGCCCATCCAGTGGACGGCGGCGATGCCGGGGTGCTGGAGCATGGCGAGCCCCTGCGCCTCGGTGCGGAGGGCGAGATCGTCGGGTTCGAGCGAGATCTTGAGGGCGACCTTGCGGCGCAGCCGCACGTCGGTGGCCTCGTACACCACGCCCATGCCGCCCCAGCCGAGCACGTCGCCGATCTTGAAGGCGTCCGCGATCAAGGCCCCGCGCGCGAGGTGGCCGGGCCCCGCCGCGACACCGGGGAGGCTCGCCCGCCCGCCGGGCTCGATCGACGCCGCGGCGCTCACGGGCGGACCGTGGGGGACTCGTGGTCGTTGGGGGGAACAGGGATGGTGTCGAGCCCCTCCTCGTCCTCCTCGAAGAGCTCGAGGTCGTCCTCGAGCAGTGGCACGACCGAGATCGCCGAGCGACGGGTGGCCACGGGGACCACGACGCTGCGGAAGTGGTGGAACGGGACCGGCGGCGCGTTCAGCTTGGCGAGCTTGCGCGGCTGCGCGGGTGCGGGTGGAAGGACGGTCTTGCAGATGGCTTGCATGCGAACACCCCGAGGCTGGACCTCATGTGCAGCGGGCGTCGGGCGGACACCCGGGGTTGTCTGGGTCGGAGCTTCGTGCCCCGCTCACCATGGGGGACGGACGTACAGGGCTCGACTTGAGGAGATGGTTCACGGCGACAGACGAACCCGCAGCGCACCGAGGGCAGCGAGGACCTCGCAGAGCGGCCCCTCCGCGGCGCCCGACCGGGCCCGCTCCTCGAGCTCCCGTAGAGGCGGAGCGACCTCCGCCGCGGTGATGGCGAGGACGGCGCCGCGGAGGGCGTGGGCCGCCCGCGCGACCTCTCCCCAATCCTCTCGGGCCGCCGCGCCCCGCATCCGCTCGGAGAGCTCTCGCTCGGAGGCGAGGTAGGTGTCGAGCACGTCGGCGACCAGCGCGGGGTCGTCGCCGAGGGCGTCGTGGAGCCGGCGGAGGTCGAAACGGTCGGAGGGCACGCCGAGAGGGGTGCAAGCTCCGCGCCCGTTCGGCCCACCTCAAGGGCGCCTCGGCTGGACCGTTCTGGTCGGCATGTCGACCTCCGACACGCCCGTCGCTCCGCGCGTGCTGATCGCCGAAGACAGCGCGGCCGCGCGCAGAGTCCTCTCGTTGCTCGTGCGGACCGCGGGGCACGAGGTGGTCGTGGTGACCGACGGCGAGGAAGCCCTCGCCGGCCTCATGGCACCCGACGGACCGGACATCGCGGTCCTCGACTGGGAGATGCCCGGACTCTCTGGCCCGGACGTCTGTCGTCGCGTCCGAGCGGGGGCCTGCGGCGAGCGCTACGTCTACCTCGTGCTGCTCACCGCGCACGACGATCCGCGACGGATCGCCGAAGGGCTGGACGCCGGCGCCGACGACTTCGTGACCAAGGGCGCGGACGCCGGGGTCCTGCGGGCGCGGCTGCGCACCGGGGCGCGCGTCGTGCGGCTCGTGCACGACCTCCACGCGGCCCGCGAATCGCTGCGCGAGCAGGCCACGCGGGATGCGCTCACCCGGCTGTGGAACCGCGGCGCGGCGCTCGATCTGCTCGACACCGAGACCGCCCGCGCCGAGCGGTCGGGCGGCGACGTCGGCGTGCTCCTGTTCGACGTCGACCACTTCAAGAACGTCAACGACACCCACGGACACCTCGTCGGCGACGACGTGCTGCGCGAGCTCGCCAAGCGCCTCTCGTCGACCCTTCGCGCCGGCGACATCCTCGGCCGCATCGGCGGCGAGGAGCTGCTCGCGATCCTCCCGGTGGAGTCGAAGGCCCACGCGCGGCTCGCCGCGGAGCGCCTGCGCCTCGCCATCGCGCGCGCGCCGTTCCCCACGCGGGTAGGCCCCCTCGAGGTGACCGCGAGCGTCGGCGTGACGTCGCTGCGGCACGTGGGTTTCCGCGACCGCGAGGCGCTGCTCGCGGACGCCGACAGCGCGCTCTACCGAGCCAAGCACGCCGGGCGCAACCGTGTGGTCGCGCCCTGGGACTCGGGGGTGACCTCCGCCGAGGCCGCGGCCGCCCTGGTCACTCGACGGAGCGGTCGCGCCGGGTTGCCGGAGAGCGTGGTGTCGTCGGGGAACCGACCGTAGACGACCGAGCCGGGAGCCACGGTGCAGCGATCGCCGAGGACGACCCCCGGCATGATGACCGCGCCACTGCCGATCCAGCACCCTCGCCCGATCACGATCGGTCGCGTGAGCACGGTCGGCGCATCCGTCACGCGCTCGCCGCGACCGTCACCGTATTGGCTGGTCACGACGACGTGGGGGCCGAGGTGCGTCCCGTCGCCGACGCGCACGCCGCCCTCGCCGAGGACCATGGCGCCCGCGGCGAGCACCACCCAGTCGCCGAACGTGACCTCCGCCCCGCGACGCGAGCCGTACACGTAGCTGCCCGCCTGCAGCGTGCACTTCTTGCCGAACGACAGGCGCTCGGGGTGCTTGATCACCACCGCGGGTTCGAGGAGCACGTCGTAGCGCGCCGCCACCCTGGCCTTGGTGACCCAGATCGAGAGCGCGTGGCGCAGGTTCTTGCCGATCACGCGGCCTCGGCGCGGGCCCGCACGACGGCCTGGGTCAGCTCGCCGAGGGTCTGCGCGTCGGCGGCGTCGGCGTCGCGCAGGCGCACGGCGAGCTCTTGCTCGATCACCGCCACCAGGGTCAGGTGCTGCAGCGAGTCCCACCCCGGCACGTCGTCGGGGGAGGAGGAGGGGCCGAGGCTCGAGGGGGGCACGCCGAAGACGTCGGCGGCGAGGGCGCGGATGCGTTCGAAGGTCTCCATGACGAGCTCCTCTGCAAGGTCCGTGTCAGGCGCGAGGACGCGCGCGGGCGACGAAGCCGACGTTCACGGCGAGGCGCTGCGCAGCCGCCTCGGCGAGCGAGAGGCCCGGGTGCGGCAGGACGCAGCGTTCGAGGACGTCGAGCCCCGCGTCGAAGATCAGGTCCTCCACCTCCTCCACCGAGCGGAAGTGGCGGATGTGATCGATGGCGGGCGCGTCGATGCAGGTGGTGCACAGGAGGTGTCCACCGTCCTCGAGGAGCGCGCGGGCCCGTCCGAGGAACAGCTCCGGTCGCTCGACGTGCTCGAGCACCTCTCCCATCACGACGATGCCGAACGGACCGTCCACCTCGGCGCCGAGGAAGTCCGCCTCGCGCACCTGGACGACGGGCAACGCGCCGAGCGCGCCGGAGGCGAGCAGATCCCGGCAGAGGGCGACGCTGGTGGGCGAGAGATCGATCGCCTCGAAGCTGTCGGCGCAGTCGAGGCGAGCCGCGGCGGCGAGGTGGAGGCCGTGCCCAGGGCCCACCTCGAGGTAGCGCCGGACCCGCGGCAGGCGGGCGAGCGCGTGGAGCAAGAAGCGACGCAGGACGACGTGGTTCTCCCAGAAGAACCCCGTGAGGGCGAGGCCCTCCATGTACTGCTGCATGTAGGTCGGCGAGAAGTAGACGTCGGATGCGACGTCGGCGAACGACGCGTGCCGGTAGTGACCGTGGCGGCGGAAGTAGACCTGCTCGCGGAGGGTGTCGCGCACGACGAGGTCGTACGCGGCGGCGAGCGACGTCGCGCTGCCACCGCGGGAGACCGCGTGGCGCACCCACGCCGCGAGGTCGCGACGCTCCTGTTCCTGCAGCGTCGACAGCGCCACCTCGACCGGGCGGCGCTGCCGCGGGTTCTTCACGGCGATGGCGGCGACGAGCTCGTCGATCACGCCGCGCGCTCCGTCGAGACGCCGAGGACCAGCTTGACCGCCCGGGCGACCCGCTCGACGTCCGCCCGGGTGAGGCTGAGCGCCGAGGGCAGGTTGATGCCCCGCGACGACACGTCGTAGGCCACGTGGTTGCGGGCCCGCGCCGCCCGCGCCTCGGACAGGTGGGCGAACGCCGGCAGCTCGGAGAGCGGGTGGAAGAACGGGCGCACGTCGACGCCGAGCGCCATGAGCCCCGCGTAGAGCGCCTCCTTGCGGAGCCGGTGGCGCCGGTCGAGGAGCAGCGTGGTCATCCAGTACGACTGGTGCACGGTGGGGCGCTCCACGTTGAGCGCGACGCCGGGTACGTCGGCGAGGGCCTCCGCGTACCAGGAGAAGATGCGCCGCTTCTGCTCCACCAGTTCGTCGAGCCGCTGCAGCTGGGCGAGGCCGAGCGCGGCGGGCAGCGAGCCCATGCGGTACTTGAAGCCCACCTCGCGGTTCCAGAACCACCGGTCCCCGGGGTCGCGCCCGTGGTCGCGCAGGACCCGCACGCGGTAGGCCACGTCGTCGCGGTCCGTGACCAGCATGCCGCCCTCGCCGGTGGTCATCGTCTTGCTGCCGTGGAACGAGAACACGCCGACGTCGCCGAGGGATCCGGCCATGCGACCGTCGCGGCGCGAGCCCACCGCCTCGGCGGCGTCCTCGATCAGGGCGAGGCCGTGCCGCTCGGCGAGGCCCCGCAGGGCGCCCATGTCGCACACGGCGCCATAGAGATCGACGGCGATGATGGCGCGCGTCCGCGAGGAGATGCAGGCCTCGACGGCGGCCGGGTCGATGCACCAGTCGGTCGCGTCGACGTCGGCGAACACCGGCGTCGCGCCCACGTAGACCACCGGCGCGGCGGTGGCGATCCAGGTGAGCTCGGGGACGATCACCTCGTCGCCCGGGCCGAGGTCGAGCGCGGCGAGGGCGAGGTGCAGGCCCGCGGTGCACGAGGGCAGCGCGAAGGCGTGCCGCACACCGTGGCGCTCCGCGAAGGCGCGCTCGAACCGATCGGGATAGAGCCCGGCGTTCTCGTACCAGCCGTGACGCACGGCCTCGAGGACGAGCTCCTCCTCGAGGGCGCCGATCGAAGGCCCGGCCACGGGCACCCGGGTGGTCACGGGTCCTCCGTCGCGCGGAGGTAGCCTCCGGGGCCCACGCTGATCAGGAGCTTCGCGTCCACGTCCTCGTCGACCGCGAACCGCGGGCACTCGCGCAGGAACTCGGTCACCGCGCTCCGCGGGTTGCTCGTGCGGCTCCAGCGCTTGCCGGCGTAGAGCTCCTCGGGCAGGTCGGACACCAGCGTGTCGAGCACGACGAGGTAGCTGCCGGCGCCGACGAGCGGGGCGTAGGCGCGGAGCTCGGCGAGCACGTGCTCGTGGGTGTGATCCGAGTCGAGGACCACCAGCACTGGTCCGCGGCCGGCGACCAGCTCGTAGACCCGCTGCACGATCGCCGGGTCGGTCGAGGAGCCCTCGACCAGGGCGAAGCGCTCGCGCATGGGGTGGGCCTCGAGCGCCGCGCGGTTGTGCGGGCGGATCTCGCGGTCGACGCCGATCGCGAGCCGGTCTCCGCCGAGCAGCGCGAGCATGGAGGCGTGGAACACCAGCGAGCCGCCGTGCGCGATGCCGGTCTCGACGATGACCCGCGGCTCGACCCGGAAGATGAGCTCCTGCAGCGCCATCACGTCCTGCGGGACCTGGACGATCGGGCGCCCCATCCAGCTGAAGTTGTAGGCGTACTTGTAGGGCGCGACGGCCCGGGCCCACATGCGCGAGAGCGCGTGCAGGTCGCGATCCTCGCGGAGCCGACGGATGTTGTCGCGCACCTCGGCGACGTGGTCGGGGTGGACGTGGGTGGCTTGGGGGTTCACGCGGCGAGCTCCTTCCAGGGGATGGTCTCGGAGACGATGCACGAGCGCCCGGCGGGCCCGACGTTGGCGAGCAGGTCGAGCGCCGTGACGAACGGGGTGAAGGGGCCGTGCAGCTGCGGCCAGGGATGCGTGGCGTAGCGGACGTAGCGGACGTCGACGCCGGCCTGCTCGAACTTCTGGTGGTCGAGGTAGTCGAGCGCGCCCCGCCCGGTGACGTAGGTCGTGCCCGAGAGGTGCATGACGATGTCGAGCACTCGGTTGGAGTTGGCCCCGGGGATGCCGAGCTCGGAGGAGAACACGACGCGCGGTGGGCGGAGCGCGAACGCCGAGAGCAGGGCGTCGAGCCCCGCCACGGTCCAGTCGAGCAACCAGGGCGAGTCGACCGCGTAGGTGGCCTCGGCGACGGCCATCATCGCGTCGAGGTAGGGCGCCTTGGCGTAGGCCTGGCGCAGGGTGAGGAGGTGCTTGCGGGCGAAGGTGCGCTCGGAGAGCTGCACCTCGCGGATGGACTGCCCGAGCTGGACCCGGACCGGCAGCGTCAACCAGCTGGTGCCCGTCACCGTCTTGACTTGCACCCGGTTGACGAAGCTCCCCTTGGAGAACGCGACGTCGTCGTAGTGGACGTACACGTCGCACAGGCGGATCTGCTCCAACATGCCCACCCAGGGCAGGAACATCGGCTGGGAGATGACGACGCAGGTCATGACGTGAAGGCCTCTGACCGTGGCCCAAGCAAGGGAAAGGCCAGGTCCTGGTCGGAGACGTTCACGGGGCGGAGCGGCCACGCGATGCCGAGCGCCGGATCGTCGTACCGGACCCCGAGCGACGGCGCGCGGGGCTCCGGCTCGGAGATCTCGTAGAGAACCTCGGCGCCAGCGGTGAGGGTCTGGAACCCGTGGGCGATGCCGCGAGGTACCTGGAGCGCGCCGTCTCCCGCGCCGAGGACGTGGGCCTCCCAGCGCAGGTAGGTCGGCGACCACGGCCGCAGATCGGCGACCACGGCGTAGATGCGCCCCGCGAGGCAGCGGAGGTTCACCTCCTCGTGGGGCTCGGCCTGCAGGTGCATGCCCCGCAGCGTGCCGATCCGACGCGAGCGCGAGTGGCTCGTCTGCCCGAGGCGCTGCTCGAGGCCCGGGCCGCGGAGGCGGACCACGCCAGGGATGCTCGTGTCGTCGAAGATCACGGGAAGACCTCCACGGAGGGGACGGCCGTGACGAAGCGACCACCCCTCGCGAGGAAGGCGCGCTGCTGCCCCGAGACCTCGTCGCGCAGGTTCCAGACCGTGAGGAGGAGCGTCCCCGGGCCGGCCACCCCGTCGACGGCCGCGGGGGGGACGATCTCGGCGCCGACCCCGGGCACGAACAGCCCCTGCTTGTGCGGGCTGCGATCGACGACGCAGGGGACCTCGCTCGGTCCGAGCCCGGCCCAGTTCAGCAGCACGCAGCCCTTGGCCGAGGCGCCGTAGGCCCAGATCGGCCGCGGGAGGTCGGCGAGCCGCGCGCGGAGGGCCTGGCGACGCGCCTCGACCGTCGCACCGAGGCGGCTCCAGCGACGAGCGCTCGTGGTCTCGCGCTCCACGTCTCCGCGGAGCTCCGCGGCCACGCGCGGGCGGATGGGGAGCGAAGTACCCGCGCGGGCGGCGGTGACGAGCAGCGAACCGCCGTGGACCGCCGTGCGCTCGACGTCGAGCACGGTGAGGCCGGCGCGGCGGCAAAGGCCGACGAGCCCGGTGACCGTGAAGTACGAGTAGTGCTCGTGGTAGACCGTGTCGAAGGCGGCGTTCTCGAGGAGCAGGCCGGCGTCCGGGATCTCGACCAGCGCCACGCCGTCGTCGCGCAGCAGCTCGGCGACGCCCCGCAGCAGATCGAGCGGATCGGGGGTGTGCCCGACCACGTTGTGGGCGTGGATCACTCGCGGACGCGTGCCGTTGCGGGCCATCGCGTGGGCGAGCGCCCGGTCGAAGAACGCGCACACGGTGGGCACGCCGCGCTCGCGCTCGGCCACCTGCGCGGCCTCTTCGGCAGGGTCCACGCCGAGCACGAGGATCCCCCGCCGCGCGTAGTGCTGCAGGAGGTAGCCGTCGTTGCTGGCGATCTCGAGGACCAGGTCGTCGGGGCCGAGGTCGAGCTCTCGGCACGTCCGATCGACCAGCGCGGACGCGTGCGCGACCATGGTGTCGGCGAACGACGAGAAGTAGCGGTAGCCCCGGAACAACCGCGTAGGAGGCACGTCGTGCCCCACCCGCAGGAGGCCGCAGGTCGGGCACAGGTGCAGCGCGAGCGGGAACCGCTCCTGCGCACGCGCGGCGAGCGCGGTCGGGGCCAGCTCGTTGGCGATCGGCATCGACCCGAGGTCGAGGACGGGCACCGTCGCGTGGCCACAGCCGCGACACGCGGCGCGGGTGGCCGGGAGGTGGAGCGCGACCGCGGTCATGCGCTCAGGCCGCTTCCCACACGCGCCAGGGCGCACGCCCCGTGGTCCACATCGTGTCGAGGAATCGCTTGTCGCGGAGGGTGTCCATGCAGTGCCAGAACCCCTCGTGGCGGAACGCCGCGAGCTCCCCGCGCCGCGCCAGCTCCTCGAGCAAGTCGGCCTCGAGGCTGGTCTCGTCACCGGCGAGCAGCTCGAGCGCCGCGGGCTCCATCACGATGTAGCCACCGTTGATCCAGCCCTCGCCGGCCTGCGGCTTCTCGGTGAACCGTGAGACGAGGTTGCCGTCGAAGAACAGTCCCCCGTAGCGGGCGGGCGGCCGCACCGCGGTGACGGTGGCGAGCTTGCCCTGGGCCTCGTGGAAGCGCACGAGCGCGCCGAGATCGATGTCGCTGACGCCGTCCCCGTAGGTGACGATGAACCGCTCGCGGGCGAGCAGAGGGCGCAGGCGGCGGAGGCGCCCGCCCGTGTTGGTGGCCGAGCCCGTGTCGTGCAGGTGGACGAGCCACCGGTCCCGGTCGGGATCGTGCCGACGCACGTCCCGCGTCCGGCAGTCGACGGTGAAGTCCCCGCCGTAGTCGACGTATTCGACGAAGAACTTCTTGACGACTTCGCCCTTGTATCCGAGTGCGACGACGAACTCCTCTAGCCCGTGGAAAGCGCACTGTTTCATGATGTGCCAGAGGATCGGCTGTCCGCCGATCTCGACCATCGGCTTCGGCCGGACCTCGGTTTCTTCGGCGAGACGCGTCCCGAGTCCTCCGGCCAGGATCACCACCTTCATGACTCCACCTCCTGGGTGAGGACCGCCCGCAGCGGCGCCTCGTGAAATGGGACACCAAACCGCGCGCAGATCTCCGAGAGCGTGCGCCTCGGCTCGGTGAACAGCGCCGATACAGACACCGCACCCTCCACCGGCTCGACCGTGATCGGCACCTTCGTCCCAAAAGCCGCGAGGCGGATCGCGGGGTGCTCGCCGAGCACCTTCGCGACGAGGTCGCAGGCGTGGGGGTCGCCCTCCAGGCAGAAGGCCGGCTCTTCGCCGTCGTCGCCGAGGTTCCAGCCGCGTCGCGCGGCGAGGGTCGCGAGCTCGTCGACGATCCCTGGCACGAGCGCCCGCGCCCGCGGCTCGAACAGCGTCGCGGCGAGGTCGCCGCGACCCAGCGCCAGCAGGTTCGGGAGCAGGGGGTCGAGGAGCCGCCGCGCGTCGGGGAAGGTCGCGCCCGAGGCCTCCGCCGCGTGCGGCCGGCGGGACAGCAGTGCGCCGAGGACGCCCATGGGCGAGTCGTCCACGATGGGCTGGCCCTGGTAGCTCGAGAGCGCCGCAGCGCGGTCGAGGTGCAGGCGTCTCCGGTGCGGTGAGACGTAGCCGTGGCTCACGCGCTCGCGCGCGGCGCGCAGGCACGCCGCCATGTCGTCGATCGCCCCGAGCCGCTCGAGCGCGGCAGCAGCCACCACCCACGCGTCCGGCGTCTCGTCGAGTCGACCGTCCAGCAACGAGAGCGCGTCCTTCGCGCGATCGAGGCTAACGAGGGCCTCCGCCTTCCCGAGCCAGGCCGGGCGGTGCTTCGGTCGCCGGACGAGCGCGCGCTCGAAGTCGGCGAGCGCCGCGGCGGGGTCGCCCGCGAGGAGCCGCGCGACGCCCCGCTGGGTGTGGCTCGCCTCGTGTCCCGCGCCGCTCACGAACGCCTGCGCGTAGCGCACGCCGGCCTTGTCGATCGCGGCGCCGAACGCGGTGATGGCCCGCGCGAGGTTGCGCGCCCGCGCGTGACCGCGCACCGGGATCGCCGCCGCGAGGTGGCCCTCCCCGAGCAGGTGCTGCAGGTCGCGGTGCGATCCCTCCCGCGCCTCCACGACCTGTACCGTCGTCACCACCTTGGCGAGCTCGCCGCGGCGGAGCGCGCCGTCGATGCGGACGAGCGCGACGCGCAGCGCCGAGTGGTGAGGGGGCACGACCCCTCGCTCGAGGCGGGCGAAGGCCTCTTCGGCGATGGCGTGCGCCTCGTCGGGCTTGCCGCAGTCGAGCAGCTCGGTCGCGAGATAGCCGTGGTAGAGAAGGCCCGGCTCGTCGGCCGCCGCCTTGCGCAGCAGGCTCTGGTTGCGCTCGGCCTTGCCCTTCTCGGCCACCACCTCGGCGGTGCGGCCCCAGTGGACGATGTCGGCGTCCACATGCCCGAGTCGCCCCCCACGGGCGTGGAGCCACTCCCCGATGTCCTCGTGGATCGCGCCGCTGTAACGGGCGTCGCGGCGGAACAGCCGGGGGAGGTTCTGTTCGTCGCCCACCCGCGCGTCGGGATGGCCGGCGACCACCGCGGAACGATCGGCGTCGAGCCGGGTCGCGTGGTGGAGACGGAGCAGCCAGGCGTCGACGGGCTGCTTGATCGCGGCGCGGAGGGCCTTCGCTGCGCCCTTGGCGAGCTCCTCGTCCGCGTCGAGCTGCAGCACGAAGTCGGCCTTGGTCGCCGCGAGGGCGAAGTTGCGCGCCGCCGCGAAGTCGTGCGTCCACGCGTGCTCGAGCACCACGGCCCCGGCGCGACGCGCGATCGCCACCGAGTCGTCGCGGCTCCCCGTGTCGACGACGATGATCTCGTCGACCGCGCCGCGCACGCTCTCGAGGCAACGGGCGAGGAACCGAGCCTCGTCCTTGACGATCATGCACAGGGCGATGCGGTGACTCACACCCCCCCCACAGCACTATCCGTGCCCATGTCGCTGGCGGTGGGAAGGGACGACGCAGGTGACAGCGGGGGTGGGAGACTGCGGCGCAACCAAGCCAGCCGACCTCCCGCCACGCAGCGACGCAGGGGGGGGGGGCGCAAGCGAGCCAGCCGACCTCCCGCCGCGCAGCGGCGCAGGGGGGTGGGAGGCTGGTCAGCGACGTGACGTAGCCCGCAGGGCGGAGTCGCGGCGCGGCCACCGACCCCGAGGGGGGCGTGAGCCCCCCTCAGCAACACAGCGCAGGCTGGTCAGCGACGTGACGTAGCCCGCAGGGCGAAGTCGCGGCGCGGCCACCGACCCCGAGGGGGGCGTGAGCCCCCCTCAGCAATGAGCCAAAACGCTGACGGGGCGCCAGGAGGGTGACGAGGGGGACACGAGGGCCTCGAGGAGGGGGGCCACCATGGCGGCCATCGGACGCGCGCGCAGGCGGGCGCGGAAAGACTCGGCGAGCGCGCGGCGGTCGGCGCGCGCGCGCGTGCGGCGCAGGAGGTCGACGACGTCGTTCTCGCGGGTGTGGACGAAGAGGTCCTCGACGGGCGCCTGGTTCTCGCCGCCCTCGCCCGCGACGAGGCACCCGTTGGCCACGAGGTGGAGGATGCGGGCCTGGGGCACGTGGGTGAGCAGATCGTTCTGCCGCAGCGTGGGCAGCACCTCCGCGCGACTCAGGTTCGCGTTGCGGAAGAAGGGCGCGTCGTCGAAGGCGACGGCCACGCGGTACCCGAGGTCGGCCAGGCGATCGAGCACGGCGCGGCGGTGGGGCGTGATGCTGCCGCAGAAGTAGAAATCGAGGTCTTTTTCCTGGTCGTGGCGCACGTCGCCCTCGAGCTCCGGCACCCACCCGAACCGCAGCATCTGGGACTCGACGCCGTGGCTCGCGAGCGCGGCCATGTTCTCCGGCGAGCTGTCCCATACGGCGCGCGCGCGCTGCAGGAGCGGCAGCACGAAGTCGTTCCAGCGGGCGTCGTGCACCACGCCGTTGAAGCCCTTGCCGCGCACCATCTCGGTGTTCACGACGACGATGTC
Source organism: uncultured Polyangiales bacterium (assembly GCA_964624885.1). Lineage (GTDB taxonomy): Bacteria > Myxococcota_A > Polyangia > Polyangiales > JADJMO01 > JADJMO01. The sequence goes on from CAZUZY010000032.1 coordinate 28,830, forward strand.
GAGGTCGCGGTCGATCACCGAGTCGAGCAGCCCCGGGTCGGTCAGCGTGTGGATCCCGACGATCACGTTGACCCGGTCGCGCTCGAGAACGTTGTGGGTGACGGTGCAGGGCCGGCCCGCCCCCTCGATCGCGCCGCGGATCATGCGCACGGTGTCGAAGAAGAAGTGGGTGAACGGGAACCCCGGAGGCGTCACGACGGCGACGTTGAAGCGCATGGTGGAAGCCCTCGACGCACGCTCCGTACCAGCGGCGCGTGACCCGGCCGCAGGCCGGAGAAGGGACCCGAGCGAAGAAGCTTCGCTCGGGACGCGCCCCCATGGGCGCGAGACCCGGCCGCAGGCCGGTGAACAGAGCGGCACGACGTGTGCTCGGGGCTCGATCATGTTCACCGAGATCGACCGCGCCCGGTTCCGCCGCGATGGGTTCCTCGTGGCCCGCAGCCTCCTGCCGGAGACGCCGATCCTCCGGGCGCTCCTCGCCATCGACCGGCTGATCTGTGCGCGGGCGCCGGAGTTCACGCCGAGCGCACCCCACCTCGTGCGCGAAGAGATCCACGCCAAGCTCCTGGCGCCCGCCGTCAAGGATCGCCGCACCCTCGGCGTGGTCTACGACGCGGCCCGCAAGGTCGTCCCGTTCTGGGAGCTCCTCGGCTCCGCCGAGCTCACCACCGCCGCCAACGAGCTGCTCGAGTCCGAGGACGTGGGGCTCGCCTTCCGCGGCGCGGGGATCCGCCTCGATCTCCCTGGTGAGCACCACTGGCGATCGACCTGGCACCAGGAGTACCACGCCCAGATCTCGTCTCCGCGGGGGTTCGTCGCGTGGATCCCGTTCGTGGACGTCACCCACTCCATGGGTCCGGTGGAGATCGCGCGCGGGAGCCACCACGTCGGCGTGTTGCCGGTGCGCGCGCACGACCCGCTCAACCGCGGGCGCGACTACACCAAGACGTTCGAGATCCCCGACGCCGCGCACATCGCGGCCCAGCACCTGGTGGCGACGGTCGAGACGCGCCCCGGAGACGTGGTGTTCCTCGACTTCCTCACCCTCCACCAGTCGGGCTGGAACCACTCGAGAGACCGCGTGCGCATCTCGGGTCAGGCGCGCTTCTTCGACATGGCCCACTCGACCGCCATCGAGCACGGCTGGGTCGGTGGCCTCCACGAGGGGCACGACTTCACGGCGCTGCACCCCGAGCTCGTGATCGACGACGAGGCGAAGCGGCTCGGAGGCGAGCGATGAGCTGCCCGATCTGCGGTCACGAGGGCGAGGTCCTGACTCGTCAGCTTCGCTCGGTGACCTCCGAGTCCAAGGTCGTCGAGCGGCGATCGGAGCTCGTGTTGTGCACGAGCTGCGGCCACCTCCACACCGAGATCGACCTCGATCTCGCCGCCTACTACGCCGACGACTACGACGCGGTGCTCACCGACGACGACGGACACGACGAGATCGTCACCACGACCGATGGCAGCGTCGTGTTCCGCACCGACCTCGACTACGGCGTCTTCCGCGACAAGCTCCTCGCAGAGCTGCCACGCGACGCCGCGATCTTCGAGTACGGCTGCGGTCGCGGCCGGATCCTCTCGCGCCTGCGCAAGGACGGCTTCGGCGATCTCACCGCGCACGACGTCGGCCGTCGCTATCGGGAGCCGCTGACGCGCCTCGTCGGCGCAGACCGGGTCCACCTCGGGGAGCGCCCGACCGACCGTACCTACGACGTCCTCTGCTCGTTCTTCGCCTTCGAGCACGACCCCGATCCGATGTCGGGCCTGCGCTACCTGCGCAGCGTCGCGGCCAAGGGGGCCCTGCTCTATCTCGTCGTGCCGAGCCACGCGACCAACGTCGTCGACCTGGCCTGCGCGGACCACCGCAGCCACTTCTCCGCCGAGATGCTGACCGAGGCCGTCACCGCCTGTGGGTTCTCGGTGCTCGAGGTCGACGAGGCGTGCAGCGTCGGCGCCATCGTCCTGGTCGCCAAGAACCTCGGCGCCGGCACGCGTCCGGTGCGACCGAGCCGCGCGCGGGTCAAGGCCGCCCGCGCCCGCGCCGCCACGTTCCTCGACTACCTCTCGCGCCTCGAGCGCCTCGCCCCCGAGCTGGCCAAGAGCCGGGAGCTCTACCTCTACGGGGCCGGGTTCTACGCCACGCTCGCGGCGACTGTGCTGTCCTCCGACACCCACGTCGCCGGCGTGTTCGACGCGAACCCGAAGAAGCACGGCACCACCAAGCTGGGCACGACCGTGAAGAGCCCTGACGCCATCGAGCCGAGCTGTCGCGACGCCGCGCTGCTCGTCTGCGTCAACGAGCGAATCGCGCCGAGCATCGCCGATCGGTATCGGTCGAGCTTCCGCCAGATCTGGGTCGTCTGAGGCATCAACCTCTCCCCCTTCGGTCCGTCCACCGCATCGCCATGTCCCGCTTCTTCGCCCGCGCCCGCACCTACGACTTCCACAGCCTGCCGACGCGGGTCCAGGAGCGCTTCGTCGCCGCCGTCTCGGGGCGCTTCCCGCCTCGTCCGACGTTGCACGTCCAGTGCGAGACCACCCAGCGTCGCGCGTCGATCCCCTGGACCCTCGGCGCCGTGGCCGCGACCGTCGGCTTGCTCGCGGTGGGCTTCGGCGACGTCGGGCGCGCGCACCAGCCGATCTGGGTGCTGGCCCCGCTCGCGGCGCTCGTCGTCGTGGCGTGCTTCGCCGGTCGCGCACGGAGCCGTCGCGAGACGCCGTACGCCGACGGCTGGTACGTGTTCCCGACCACGGTCGTCCGCGCCGCCGGGGGCGAGCTCCGCAAGTACCCGCTCGAGGATCTGTGCCTGCGCCGCAACGGCGCGCGGGTCGAGGCGAGCCTCGGTCTCGGCGCTGCGTTCGAGCTCGAGACGTTCGACCCCGGCAGCGCGCGTGCGCTCCTCCGGGCCCTCACCGCGCCGCCCCCGCGCCCGAGCGGAATCTTCGGCCAGGCCGGCGACGCCGCGCTCCTCGATCCGCTCGCCGACGCGGACAGCCCGCGGGTGTTCTCGCCGTTCCTCCCCTCGCTGCCCCGCGTCGCGTTCGCGGTGGTGGTCGCGTCCGCGCTCCACGTGGTGCGGGATCGCGTCAGCGACGAGGTGGCCTTCGCCCACGCCCGGACCATCGACGACCCGACCACCTGGACCGCCTACCTCGCCGACGGGCGGTACGCGCCGGTGGTGCGCGACCACTTCCTGCCGCGCGCCGAGCTGCGCGCCGCGGTGGCCGCCGGGACGCTGAGCGCGCTCGGTCGCTTCACCGCCACGCACCCCGGCTTCGGCGTCGCCGAGGTCAAGGCCGCGCGGCGTCGGCTCCTGCTCGAGGATCTCGGCCAGGCGAGTGGCTCGCTCGCCACGCTCGCCGCCTTCGAGCTGCGCAACCCCGAGCACGGCCTCGATCTCGAGGTGCGCCGCGTGCGTCGCTCGATCTACCGCGACGCCGTCGTGCAGGTGAGCCACTCCCCGTGGCAGGGCGCCCTCGCCGCGACGCCGCCCAAGCTCGCCCGTCTGCTCTACGCCGCCGAGGCCCACGGTCCGCGGGTCACGGTGCGCTTCGTCGCCGAGGCGACCCCCGATCTCACCGTCGCCGACGCCGCCGTGACCCGCTCGGCGCGGTTCGCCGGCACCGCGTTCCTCCCCTCCTACCAGCTCGAGGGCGCGCGCAAGGCCGGCGAGAAGGTCGGCGTCACCGCGCTGCGCACCTCGATGCGCGAGTGGCTCGGTGAGCTCGTGGAGCTCGAGCCCGAGGGCGACGAGAACGGGCTGGCCCCGGTCACCCTCGACGTCATCCACGCGGTCGACGCCGCCGGCCTGCTCGACGGTCCTGGACCGGCGCTGCCCGCCCTCACGTTCCGCTTCCGCCTCGTGCTCCGGACGCCCGGGGCCGCGCCCGAGACCCTCGCCACGGTCAGCATCCCCGTGGACCGCGAGTGCGTGGACACCGCGGCCGCCAAGGCGCCCGACAAGGCCTACGCGGCGATGGCGCGCTGGGCGTTCCGCGAGCTCGGCGCGCGCCTGCTCGGCACCTCGCCGGCCGCCAAGCCCTCGCACGACTGCGCGAGCTAGAACGGCTTCCCGCTGGCCCAGAACCCCTGCGCCTCGCGCAGGAACGCGTGCAGCCACTTCACGCCGAAGCCCTTGTCGTCGCTCGTGCTCTCGTCGAAGCCGCGCATCTCGGGGTGGAACTGCGTCGAGTAGAGCAGGCGGGTGGGATCGTCGAGGCGCATGCCCTGGACGCGGCACCGCACCTTCACCTGCTCGCCGGCCGTCGTCGCCGGGGTGCGGCTCTCGTCGCCCTGGTAGAGCAGCGTGAAGCCGGTCGTGTCGACCACCATGTCCTTGTGGTGCGAGGCGGCGACGGGCGCCGTGCCGCTCGCCTTCACGACCGGGTCGAGCAGCCCCGCCTGCGTCGCGAGCACCGGGTAGTTGCCCTCTTCACCGACGCGCGGCCACGGCCACATCCCCCGCGGCTTCGGGGCCGCGAGCTCCTCGGACACCCGCACCGGCGCGCCGTGATCGGTCATGTGCGCGACGGCCGAGAAGCCGTTGAAGGCGATGGCCACGAGCTGGTGGCTGCCGCACACCGCGACCAGCGGGATCTTCATGGTGCGCAGGAGCCCCATGTAGTGGTCGAGCCGCGCGCGCCAGCCGCTGTCCACCGCGTACATGAACCACTCGGTGAAGCTGCCCGCGCCGAACACCGCGAGCGGCTGGTAGGTCGCGTCGAGGAGGGCGGTGTCCACGCCGGCGAGGTCGGTGATGGTGAGCGGGACCACCTCGAAGGTCGGGTCGAACGCCGACACCGCCGCGCGCACACCGTGGATGTTGGACTGGTGGTAGGACATCGGCCCGTCCTCCACCCGATCGATGACCACGTAGAGCACCCGCCGCCGCACCGAAGGCGCCGAGGGCTTCGGCTTCACGAGCGGCTCGAGCGTGGGCGTCGCCTCGAGCCCACCTCCGACCGAGGGGGCTGCTCGCGCACGACCGAGCCCGAGCGGCGACAGCGCAGCGCCGGCGAGCGTCGCGAGCACGCGACGGCGAGTGGACACACCCATGGTCTAGCACGCGCCGGGCGCCCGATTCGCTAGCCTGGGCCGATGCAGCGCGTCGCCTTCGGTGCCTTCCCTTCTCCGCTGTCGCCCGAGGCCGTCGCCGGCGCGGGGCTGCGGCTCTCGTTTCCCGCCTTCGGCGTGGACGGCACGCGGTTCTGGGTGGAGGGCCGCCCCGAGCTCGGCGGCAAGAGCGTGCTCGTGGCCGAGGCGCCGGGCGGCGCACGTCGCGACGTGACGCCGACCACGCTCGACGTACGCACCAAGGTGCACGAGTACGGCGGCCGACCCTACGCCGTCGCGCGCTCGGGCCGCGTCGTCGTGTCCGACGGTGTCGATGGCCGGCTGCACCTCGTCGAGCCCGACGGCCGGGTGCACGCGCTCACGGTCGAGGCGCCGCGGCGGTTCGCCGAGATGGTGTTCGACGAGCCGCGGGGCCGGCTCCTCGCGGTCGCGGAGCTCCACGCGGGCCATGGCCAACCGGTCAACGAGCTGGTCGCGGTCGATCTCGAGACCGGCGCCGTGCGCACGCTGCTGGCGGGCCACGACTTCTACGCGAGCCCCTCGCTCTCTGCCGACGGTCGCCGCCTCGCGTTCCTGGCCTGGGATCACCCGCACATGCCCTGGGACGCGGCCGTCGCGTGGATCGCCACGCTCGACGCAGAGGGCCGAGCGATCGGCCCCCGTCCCGTGGCGGGGAGCGAGGCGGGCGCCGCCTACCAGCCCACGTTCGGGCCCGACGACGCGCTCTACGTGAGCGTCGAAGTCGACGACCGGTTCCGCCTGCACCGCGTCACCGACCAGGGGCTCGTCCGCGTGCTCGCCACCGAGGCCGACGTGTTCCAGCCCCTGTGGCTCCTCGGCACCGAGTGCTTCGGCTTTGCGGGCCGGCGCGTCGTCGCCGCGGGGCTCGACGCCGGGCTGTCGGTGCTGCTCGTCGGCGACCTCGACACCGGCGTGGTCTCGGTCCTCGACGACCGCCTCGGGCACGTCGGACAGGTCGCCGTCTCCACGCACGGGGTGCTCGCGATCCGCGGGTGGGCCGGCCGCGACAGCAGCCTCGTGCACCGCGACCTCGAGACCGGGGAGCAGACGGTGCTGCGCGCGCCGCCGTCGATCCTCGACGTGGACGACCACAGCACGCCGGTCGCGGTCGACTTCGCCACCACCCACGGGGAGACAGCGCACGGCTTCTTCTACGCCCCGCGGCTGCGGGGGTTCGAGGGCCCGAGCGGCGAGCGGCCCCCGCTGCTCGTGACCGTGCACGGCGGCCCCACGGGATGCGCCGCGCCCACCCCGAACCTCGCCATCCAGCTGTGGACCACGCGTGGCTTCGCGGTGCTCGACGTCAACTACCGCGGCTCGACGGGGTTCGGGCGGCGCTACCGCGAGCGTCTGCGGGGGCAGTGGGGCGTGCTCGACGTGGACGACTGCGTGGAGGGCGCGCGGGCGATGGGGGACGAGGGCCGCGTGGATCCGGCGCGGCTCGCGATCCGCGGCGGCAGCGCCGGCGGCTACACGGTGCTTCGTGCGCTCTCCCTCTCCACCGTGTTCCGCTCCGGCGCCTGTCACTTCGGCATCAGCGACATCGAGGCGCTCACCCGCGACACGCACAAGTTCGAGTCGCACTACGACCGCTACCTCGTCGGCCCCTACCCCGAGCGCAAGGACCTGTTCGTGGAGCGCTCGCCGATCCACGCGCCGGAGCGCATCGGCGCCCCGGTGGTGTTCTTCCAGGGGCTCGAGGACAAGGCGGTACCCCCGGCCCAGACCCGTGCCATCTACGACGCCCTGCGCGCGCGGGGGCTCGACGCCGAGTACCACGCGTACGAGGGCGAGGGACACGGCTTCCGCCGCCCCGAGACCGTGCGCCACGCCATCGAGTCCGAGGTGGCCTTCCACCGGCGGGTGCTGCGCCTCGGCTGACAGAGAGCCTGGGGCGCAACCGCGGGGCGGGTCGCGCCGACCTCGGGTCATGAGGTGCTACGATGACGATGCCCATGTCGGCGCACGCCCTGCTGACCGTAGAGGAGTGGGGGCTCTTGCCCGAGGACGACGATCGCGAGCTGGTCGAAGGCCGCCTCGTCGAGGCTGAGATGGGCACCTTCGCCCACGGCTACATCGTCGCCGAGCTCTCGGCCCTGCTCCGCGCCCACTTCCGCCCGCGAGGGGCCTGGGTCGTCGGTGACGGCGTCCGCCTCTTCCTCGGCGAACGCAAGGGGCGGGTCCCCGACGCGGCCGTGTTCCTGGAGCGTCCTTCCCCGCGGGGCGTCGTCCGAGTGCCGCCGGCCATCGTCGTCGAGGTCCTCTCCGAGGGCGCGGCGAACCACCGACGCGACCGGATCGCGAAGCTCGACGAGTACGCGAAGCGCGGGATCGCCCAGTACTGGATCGTGGACCCGGACGACCGGACGGTCGAGATCTTCGCCCTGCGGAGCGGCCTCTACGCCCGCGTCGCGGCGGCCGAGACCGGAGCGCTCGAGATTCCCGAGCACGAAGGCCTGATCGTCGATGTCGAGGCACTGTTCGCCGGGCTGGACTGATCGCTCGGCCTTGCGTACCGAACAATGTTCGGTACCCTTACGAACGATGTTCGTACCGCGGTCCGAAGGCCAGTCCCGCGTGCTGCGCGCCGCGCGGGCCCTGGTGCGTCGGCGGGGTCACGCGCAAAGCTCGCTGCGGGAGATCGCCGCGGCCGCGGGGTACAGCCCCGCCGGTCTCTACGCGCACTTCCCGGGTCGCGACGCGATCCTGTCCGCGGTGGCCGACGAGCTCCACGACGAGCTCACCGACCTCCTCGAGCAGGCCGGCCGTGGCATCAAGGACCCGGTCAAGCGGCTGGTCGCCTTCGGCCTCCGGTACGTCGCGTTCGCGGCGGAGCACCCCGCCGAGTTCGAGCTCCTCTACCGGTGGACGCCGCCGAAGCGGCGCCACGTCCAGGACCTGCGCGAGTCCCCGATCGACGTGGTGCGCGGCACGATGCGCGAGGTGGTGACGAGCGACCGCGCCGCCGAGCTCGCGAGCTTCGGGCTCTGGGCCACCGCGCACGGCCTCGCCGGCCTGCGCGCCTCGTTCCCGGGCTCCGACGAGGACTACGAGGCACGCTGCGCCGCCGTGCTCCGCGCCCGGATCGAGCACGGCGACTGATCCGCGCGGCCGCCTCCCTGGCTTGACCGCTTCGCCGTGGTTGGCGAAGGTGTCGGCGTGCGTGGGGCCACGGAGCTCGGGGTGGGCGAGGTCTTCGCCGACCGCTACCGCGTCGAGGGTCGACTCGGCGCCGGCGGCATGGGCGCGGTCTATCGCGTGCGCCACGTGCACACCGACGGCCTCCTCGCCCTCAAGGTGATGAGCCCCACCCTGGCCGACGATCCGGCCTTCCGCGCGCGCTTCGCCCAGGAGGCCCGCGTCGGCGCGCGCATCGAGAGCAGCCACGTGGTCACCGTGGTCGACGCCGGCGTGGACGCGTCGACCAACACCCCGTTCCTCGTCATGGAGCTCCTGCGGGGCCGCGACCTCGCCGCGCAGCTGCGGGCCCAGGTGCGGTGCGCGCCGCGGGACGTCGTCGACTGGCTCGCGCAGGCCGCCAAGGCCCTCGACAAGGCGCACGCGGCCGGCGTCGTGCACCGCGACATCAAGCCCGAGAACCTGTTCCTCGCCGAGAACGAGGGTGCCGCGCCCACGCTGAAGATCCTCGACTTCGGCATCGCCAAGGTGCTGGACGTCGGGCAGAACAGCACCCTCGGCGGCGGCACCCCGCTCTACATGGCGCCCGAGCAGGCCACCGCCGGCGGAAGGGTGGGCCCGGCGACCGACCAGTGGGCCCTCGGGCTCGTCGCCTACACGCTGCTGGTCGGGCGCCCCTACTGGCGCGGGGAGCAGTGGCTCGACCTCGCGCGCGAGATCGGGCGTGGCGCGGTCGAGTCCGCGAGCGCCCGGGCCAAGGAGCACGGCGTCGAGCTGCCCGAGGCCTTCGACGGCTGGCTCGCGCGCTGCACGGCGCCCGATCCGAGCGCGCGCTACCCGAGCGCCTCCCACGCCACCTCCGCGCTGGCGGTCATCCTCGGGGTCTCGATGCCCGAGGCGTCGATCGACCCGCTGGCCGCCACGCAGGCCAGCGAGCCCGAGGCGCCGGTGAGCCGCACCACGCCGCGCGCCGCGTTTCTCTTTACCGGCCAAGGCTCGCAGTACG
>CAZUZY010000033.1:0-37729 GCA_964624885.1 uncultured Polyangiales bacterium
CCGCTCGAGGCGCCCGTACGGCAGCCGCAGCCACCGGCCTCGGGGGTCGCGTCGCCGAGCGCACCGCCGTCGACGCTCGCGTCCACGCCGGCGTCGCTTGGCGCCGTGCCCGTGTCGTCGAAGATCGGCCCGTCGGGCACGCCTGCGTCCCCGATGTCGACGATCTCGACCACCACGCCGTTCGAGCGCGTCTCGGTCGACGAGCCCTTGGTCTTCGAGGCCGCACGCACGACGGCGAAGTACTTCTTGCCGTTCACCAGCGCGAGCGACTTGAGCTTCACGTCGGTCACCGCGCCGACATCGACCCAGTCGGGCTGGGTCACGTAGGTGCCGCCCTCGGTGACGATGGCCACCTGGTAGCCGTCGGCGTCGGGCACCTTGTCCCACGAGGCGGCGAGGGTGTCCTTGGTCTTCACCGTGTCCACGTCGGGCCCGGGCACCGCGCCATAGGGGTCGTTGTCGGCGATGGTGGCCGGGGCCGGGAGCAGGCGCGGGCCGATCGCGTGCAAGTAGCCGTCGGCCGCGGGCACGAGGATCTCGTCGACGCCGTCGCCGCTCGTGTCGGCGAAGATGGGATCGCCCACGGCGAAGCCGAGGCTGTACGACCAGTCGAGCGCGCCACTGCACGGATCGACCGCGTAGAGGTAGCCGTCGGTGCTGCCCATCAGGGCGCTCGGGTGCGTGGCGCCCGAGACGAGCTCCTGCTTGACGGCCACGTGACCGAGGGTGCCGAGGAACCGCTTGTCGGTCACCGCCTCGGCCGCCGAGGCGAAGAGCTTCCCACCGGCCAGGTACACCGTCTTGGCGGTGCCGGCGCTCGCGCCGTTCATGTCGACCAGGCGCACCATGCCCTGCACCTGCGCCGAGGGCTGCACCCACACCGAGCGGCCGCCGCTGCACGCGCCGCGCGCCCCGTGCGGATACGGGCGATCGTCGGCGCCGATCCACTTCTGGGTCACGAGGTCGTTGGCCAGCGTGCGCGCGGGGAAGTAGCCCCGGCTGAGGGTCACGTCGAGCTTGCCGTCGCCGTCCACGTCGGCCACGGTGGGCGTGAAATAGGCGAGGAACGTGGTGTTCTCGGCGAGCTTGGCACCGGTCGCGCCGTTCAGCACGCGCAGCGTGTTGGGGACCACGTAGAGATCGCTCACGCCGTCGCCGTTCCAGTCGGCGAGGGTGAACGGCATGAAGCCCCACTGCAGCGGCTCGGCGTGCGGTGTGGCCCAGATCGGCGCGCCGGTCTTGCCGTCGTGCACCTGCAGCTTCACGACCGAGCCCGGGGCGATCCACGCTGCGAACACGTCCTTGACCCCGTCGCCGTTCACGTCGCCGCCGAGCGGATCGTAGGTGAGCGTGCCGTCGGGCATCTTGCGATCCCACAGCTTGGTGCCGGCCGCGTTCACCGCGAGCAGCGTGTCGGGCTTGCGGGTGACCGGGTCGTTCTTCACGCACACGAGGCCGGGCTTGCCGCCGTCGATGCCGGCGACGGTGGTGGGCGAGCCCGCCTCGCGGATCTCCCAGGCGATCGCCGGTGGCTTGCTCATCCAGGCGCCGGTCGGGTCGAGGCGCAGCAGGGTGCCGCGGCTGTCGCGGACGACAGGCGCATCGGCGGTGCCGTCGAGGCGGGGTGCGATCGGCTCGCCGAGGAACCCGCCCACGCGCATGCCCGGCAGGGTGACCTTGAACTCGCCGGTGCCGTAGATGAGGTTGTTGGTCGGGGCGAAGGCGTTGTCGAGGACGAGCAAGAAGCCGTCGTTGCGGGTGAGCAGCAGCTGCGGGTAGCTGCGGTTGACGTTGGCGAACACCTCGTTGGTGAGGATCTCGATCCCGTCGGGCACCGCGTAGCTGGCCTTCGGCGAGGCGAGGCCCTTGGCGTCGAAGGCATACGCCGTGTAGCTCGCGAGGGTGGTGCCCACCGCGCGCTGGAAGAACACCGGGTAGACCTTGCCGTCGCCCAGGAGGTCGACGGTCAGCGGCCTGCCGCCGACGGTGCTCCGCGCCGACTTGGCCCAGTCGGTGCCGTAGGGCACCTTGAAGTCACCGACGTCCGACAGCGAGTACACGGCCGGGAGCACCGTGCGGTCGAAGCGCCAGGTGGAGAGGCCCACGCCGGAGCTGGGCTCGGTCAGGAGCTCGAGCTTCTTGTCGCCGTCGAGGTCCACGATGCCGACGAGCTTGCCGCTGGTCTTGCCGATCTCGGTGCCGGTCTTGGCGTCGATCACCGTGGTGGTCCACGGGCCCGCGCCGTCGTGCGACGCGAACACCACCTCCCACTTGCCGTCGCCGTCCAGGTCGACGACCGAGTTGCCGACCCAGCGCAGCTCGCCGGTGGCCTTGGGCACGGGCACCACGTTCCACAAGGTGCGCACCTTGGTCGGCGCGGCCGGGTCGTAGGTGAACGCGGCCACCCGCCGTCCGCCACCCACCGTCGCGAGGTACGAGTCCTGGAAGCAGATCAGGTCGTCGCCGGCGCGCCCGTCGACGTTCACGGCGTCGCACGACGCGTAGTACATGGTCTCGCCCGCCACGTCGCTCGAGCCGAGCAGTGCGCCCGTCTTGCCGGTGGTCAGCGAGTAGCCGGTGGCGTTGCCGTAGGCGACGTCGACCGCGCCGTCGCCGTCGAAGTCGCCGAGGGTCGTGGCCTGCGCGCCGCAGTGGCTGCGCGAGAGCGGCGCGTAGAGCTTGGTCGGCGTGGCGAGCTTGCCGGTCTCGAACTTGTACACGCCGCCGGCCGGGCTCGCGGTGGGGCTGATGCCGCAGCACGCGCAGTCGTCGATGACCAGCTCGAGGGTCTTGTCGCCGTCGAGATCGGCGAGGCGCACGCCGCCCACGTTGCCCACCTCGCCGTCGGGCTCGCGCCAGACGATCGCGCCGGTCTTGCCGTCGAGCACGTAGACGTTGCGCGCCGAGCTCGCCACCACCTCGAGCGCGCCGTCGTTGTCGAGATCCACCACGCCGTGCAGGGTCGTGAGCTCGACCGGCGTGGACTCCCAGACCAGGCGGTCGTCGGGGAGCTTGGCGATCGCCTTGCCACCGGCCAGGTAGACGACGTCGACGCGGCCGTCCTTGTCGACGTCGATCGCGAGGTGGCTCGTGCCGCGGAGCGTGCCGCCGAGGTAGCGCTGCCAGTAGCGGGTGGGCTTGGCGATGTCGCACTTGCCGCCCGCGATCGCCGTGCGCTGCGCGTCGTGACGGGAGACCGGCCACTCCGCGACGGCGGCAGGCGCGACGAGGACCAGCACGAGGGCGAGGGCTGTGAAGGGCGACCGCGTCATTCCTTCATCCTAACAGGTGCCCTGGGGCGTGGGCCCGACGGTCCGTCCAGGGGTGCGTGCGACACTCCATCCGCGCCTTCGCCCACCCGAGCTTCCGGCCGCAGGCGTTGTTCCGTCCGGTGCACGGAGACCGGTGCACGCTGATTCTCCTCGGGGCCACCGGCGATCTGGCGAAGAAGAAGCTGCTCTCGGCGGTCGGCGATCTGCGCCGCAAAGGGCTCCTGCCCGGGGCGTGCCGGATCATCGGGGTCGACCGGATGGAGCTGGACGACGCCGGCTTCCGCGGCCTCGTCGCCGAGGCCATCGCCAAGGGAGACGGGGCCGAGGGGCTCGATCCGCGCGACCTGCACTCGATGCTGACCCGGACCCACTACGTCGCGGGGGACCTGACCGACCCCGACCTCTACGAGGACCTGGTCACCCACATCGGCCTGCTCGAGCGCGACGTGCCGCCCGAGTCGCGCAACCGGCTGTTCTACCTGGCGGTGCCGCCCGCGGTGTTCGAGCCCGCCGTCGCCCACCTGTCGCGGGTCGGCCTCCTGACGCGACGCACCGCCGAGGAGCGCCCGTGGGCCCGCGCCATCGTCGAGAAGCCGTTCGGCCGCAGCTTCGAGTCCGCGGCGGCGCTCGACCGCGCCGTGCGCTCGCGGATCGAGGAGCACCAGATCTTCCGCATCGACCACTACCTGGGCAAGGAGACGGTCCAGAACATCGTGGTGTTCCGCGCGGCCAACGCCATGTTCGAGCCGATCTGGAACCGCGACCACGTGTCGCACGTGCAGATCACCGCGGCCGAGTCGGTCGGGGTGGAGGGGCGCGGCGGCTACTACGACACCGCGGGCGCGGTGCGCGACATGTTCCAGAACCACCTGTTCCAGCTGCTCGCCCTCACCGGCATGGAGCTGCCGACCAGCCTGCGCGCCAACGCCGTGCGCGACGAGAAGGTGAAGCTGCTGCGGTCGGTGCGCGTGCTCGACCCCACCCGCGCGGTGCGCGCGCAATACGGCTCCGGCGTGGTCGGCGGCCGCATCGTGCGCGGGTATCGCGAGGAGACCGGCGTCTCCCCCGAGACCCACACCGAGACCTACGCCGCGCTCGAGCTCGCCATCGACAACGGGCGCTGGCGCGGGGTGCCGTTCTTCCTGCGGTCGGGCAAGCGGCTCGCGGGGCGCTGCACCGAGATCGCGGTGCATTTCAAGACGCCGCCGTATCTCATCGAGGGTCTGACCGGCGAGGAGCCGGGCGAGCCGTTGCCCGAGAACGTGCTGGTCCTGCGCGTGCAGCCCGAAGAGGGCATGTCGCTGAGCTTCGCGACCAAGGTGCCCGGCGTGGTCCGCGCGCTCGACCCCGAGCTCTCCGTCGCACCGGTCGACATGCGGTTCGACTACGACGAGGCGTTCGGCACCGAACACCACGCGGCCTACGAGACGCTGCTGCTCGACGCCACCATCGGCGACGCGACGCTGTTCACGCGCAGCGACGAGGTCGCCACCAGCTGGCGGCTGCTCGACCCGCTGCTCGAGCGCTGGGCCGGCGACCGGTCGCCGCTGCCGACCTACCACGCCGGCACGTGGGGCCCGAAGGAAGCCGACGCACTGCTCGAGGACCACGGGTTCGGTTGGCGCGTCCCTGGCTCCTGAACTATCGAGGGCCATGGGCGAGCCCTGGTCCGCGGTCGACGCGCTCTTCGAAAAGCACCTGCTGCCGCTCGATCCGGTCCTCGAGGCGGCGCTCGCCGACAGCGCGGCCGCGGGGCTCCCGCCGCACGCGGTCTCGCCCACCCAGGGCAAGCTGCTCCACCTGCTCGCGCGGCTCGTGGGGGCGCGGCGCATCCTCGAGATCGGCACGCTCGGCGGGTACAGCGCGATCTGGCTCGCGCGCGCCCTGCCGGCCGAAGGGACGCTCGTCACCCTGGAGCTCTCCGAGCACCACGCCGCCGTCGCGCGGAGGAACCTCGCGCGGGCGGCGCTTCCGCAGGCGACGGTGCGGGTCGGCGACGCCCACGACAGCCTGCGCGCGCTGATCGAGGAGGGCGCGGCGCCGTTCGATCTGGTCTTCGTCGACGCGGACAAGAAGAGCGGCCCCGAATACCTGGAGCAGGCGCTCGCGCTCTCCCGGAAGGGAACGCTGATCGTGGTCGACAACGTGGTGCGTGGCGGCGCGGTGCTCGACGCCGAGAGTGACGACGCCAGCGTGCGCGGGGTGCGGGCGCTCCTCGCCCGGATGGGCACCGAGCCCCGGCTCTCGGCGACGGCGATCCAGACGGTCGGCAGCAAGGGCTACGACGGCTTCACCCTTTCGGTGGTGCAGTGAACCCGCGCGCGCTCGTGCTCGTCTTCGTCGTCGGGTGCAGCAAGCCGACGCCCGACGCACGCCCCATCGGCCCCGATCCGTCGGGCACGTCGTCGTCGAGCGCGCCCGCGCCGTCCCTGCCCCCGCCCGTCCCGGGGCCGTGCGTGGCGAACAAGGACTGCGAGTGGGACGACCACTGCTTCGCCAAGGCGTGCGTCCCGAGGACCGGCAAGGTCTTCGCCTGCGAGGAGAGCGCGAAGCCCCCGGGCACGTGCGGGTGCGTCCTCGGCAAGTGCACGCTGCGCCGGGCCGACCCGGCCACCGGCGCGAAGAAGACCGGCTGCACGACCGCCGATCAGTGCGCGTTCGACCCGAAGACGGGCGCCTGCGACAAGGGCGAGGGGCCGCGGTCGGTCGACGAGGGAGGGTTCTGCACGTGCACCGCAGGCACCTGCACGCCGGGGTTCGCCGACCTGGTGGCGTGCACGAGCTCGGCCGACTGCAGCTGGCTCGACGAGCCGCTCCGCCCCGTGTCGTCGAAGAAGGTGCCCCGCCCCACGGGCAAGCCCTGCGCCGGCTACTCGAAGAGCGCCGAGTGTCGCGACGGCGTCTGCAAGATCGCCGTCTGGAAGTGCTAGGGCAGCGCTTTCTTCACCTTCGCCTGCAGCCAGCCGCGGATCACCTCACCGGGCACGATCGCGGTCACCGCACCGCCTGCCGATTCGCGCGGACGCGCGACGAGCGTGAGCGCGTCGCCGCCGATCGCCAGCTCCACCTCGAACGACTGATCGGCGGCCGACCAACCGCGCAGGCGCTTCTCGAGCGCCGCGAGCGCGGTCTGGGTCGGCGCGAACGCGGTCGGCGCGTCCGGATAGGGCTTCTCGGCGACGAGGCCGGCGAGCCGATCGAGCGCGGTCACCACGCCGGCGTGACGGGAGCGGTGGATCGTGAGCGCCGCATCGGCGGACGAAGCGCGCAGCGCGAGCCCGTGCAGGAGGTAGTCGACGTGCGCCGTGACGTTCGCGGGCTCCCCGGCGACGAGGGCTCTCTCGCAGACGCCGACCGGCAGCCGCAGCGGAGCGATGCCCGCGAGCGGCGCGAGCCACTGCACGCCCTCGCGTCGAGAGAGCGTGTAGCGGTCCTTCGCGAACGTCGGCAGGCGTCCGGGATCGTCGAGCACCCACGCCGCCGCGAAGCACCGGTCGCCGCACCCGAGGGCGACCAGCGGCTTGGCCGGCTCGAGGGAGGACTCGAGCTCCGCGGGCGTGCCGAGGAACTCGGCCGCGAGCCCGAACGCCGAACGCGGCAACGGGAGCGCGACCAGGCCGAGCAACTGCCGACTCTTGGTCCAGGCGCCGGCCGGGTCGGGGACCACGACCTCCACCACCACGTCGGCGGGACGCGGTGGCGGCGGTGGCGGGGGGGGTGGGGCCTTCTTGCGGCAGGCGAGCGCCCCCGCGGCGAGGAACACCGCGACCGCGATCGCGCGACGCGTCGGCCAGCTCACTTCATGAGGACGATGGAGCCCGCGGCGACGACGGTGATCAGCACCGAGATGACGATGCCGAGGCCGACGCCGGTGGGGTGCTCCTTGTCCTTCTCCACGAGGCGGTGGAACGCCGAGAGGAGCAGGAGGCCCATGCCCGCGATGCCGGTCGCGAGGCCGGTGTGGCTCAGGAAGCGGCCGCCGTCGCCGTCGATCTTGAACGACCCGACGAGCCATCCACAGAGGATGAAGACGCCGAAGAGGATCGCCGCGACGAGCAGCAACGGGTTCTTCTTGATCGGGCTGTCGGTCGGCCCACTCGGCGCGCTCGGCGCCGGCGCGACCGGCTGCTGGTAGCCCTGTTGCGGATACCCCTGCTGCGGCTGCTGTTGATATCCCGGATTCATCTTGGCTCCCTCGGGCACGACGGCCCGTTTCGGTTGCACGAGACATCTCACGCGCGTGGACGCACGGTCAAGCAGAGCTTCTCGGCGTTTGCAGTCGCCGAAAGGAGTGGTTTCATGGCGTCGTGAACGTCATCGAACCGGCTCGTACCTCGCGGTCCCGCTGTCGCCACTGTCGCAAGCAGATCGAGGAGGGAGACCTCCGGTTCGGGTCCGACCACGAGGGGATGTATGCGGACGGCGCCGAGGCCTACGGCTGGTTCCACCTGCGTTGCGCGGCCCAGCGCCTGCCCGAGGCCCTCCGCGAGGTGCTCAAGAGGGTCAAGAAGCCGGGGGAGATCCCCGACTACGACAAGCTCGTCGCCACCTGCGATCTGTCGCTGAAGAAGAGCGCGTCGCGCTACCCGTACGGCGAGCGCGCGCCGTCGGGTCGGGCCCGCTGCATCCGGTGCGATCAGCCGATCGGCAAGGGCGAGCTCCGGGTGGCCGTGGAGCGGGAGATCGTCACCGGGACCTTCGCCACGGTCGGCGCGGGCTATCTCCACCCGGCCTGCGCCGTGGCGCACCTCGCCGACCCGACCCTGCCCGCGCAGCTGCGCGCCCAGTCGCCGTTGCTCTCGAAGGCCGACCTCGACGCGCTGGTGACCGCCTGCGAGGCGGCGGCAGTCGACCACCCCGTGGAGAACGTCGCGAAGGTCGAGGCACCCGCCGCGAGGGCTCCGCGCGTGGACGATCGCACCGCAGAGCTCGTCTTCGCCGACGCGCTGGTCGAGCAGGGCGATCCACGCGGCGAGGCCATCGTGGTGGAGAGCCAGCTCCGCGAGCTCGCGACCGACGACCCACGCCGCCCCGACCTTTCGCGGCGCGCGCAGGAGCTCCTGCCGAAGGCCACCGCGAAGTGGCACGAGGAGCTGGGCGTGCCGCGCGGGAGCCTGGTGTTCGACCGCGGCGTCCCCGTCGGCGCGAAGGTGGCGCTCGCCAGGAACAAGCTCCCGGAGAAGCTCCTCGCGTGCCCCTGGCTCCACGAGCTGGTGGTGACCGACGCCAGCGAGGAGTCGCTCGCGACCTTGCTGCAGCACCCGCAGTTCCCGCGCATCCGATCGCTCTCGCTCACGCGGGTCACCTTCACGTGGGACGGCTTCCGGGGGTTCTGCGCGTGCAACGAGGTGGCCTCGCTCGAGTCGCTGCAGCTGACGGTCAACCTGGGCCTGCGCGCCGCCCTCTTGCTCCTGTCGTCGACGCGATTCACGCGCCTCGAGCGCCTCGATCTCGGTACGAGCTACTCGCTGGATCCGGATCTGCGACCGCTCGACCGGGTGAACGGTCTGCCGGCCCTGCGGAGGCTCGCGATCGCGATCGGGTTCACGCCCGCGGTGCTCGCGCGGTTGCTGCGCTCGCCACTCGGGCAGAGGATCGAGGAGCTCGAGCCACGCTGGTTCCAGGAAGAGCTCCTCGCCGAGCCGCTGCCGCGTCTGAAGAAGCTGGTGGTCGGTGGTGGATACATGTCCCCCCAGTTCGGCAAGGTGCTCGCGCGCGCGAAGCTCCCGGCCCTGGAGACCCTGGTCGCCGCGGGGGTCCACGTGACCGACGCCGCGATCCTGCCTCTCGTGAGCCCGCTCGTGCTGCCGAAGCTGCGCACCCTCGACGTGCGCAACAACCCGCTCGGCCCGGCGACCCTCGACCAGCTGCGGGCGAGGTTCGGTGAGGGGCTCGTGGCGGACCCGGCCCCGGCCCCGAAGAAGGTGGCGAAGAAGGCCGCGAAGAAGGCCACCAAGAAGGCGACCAAGAAGGCCGCGGCGAAGAAGGGCGCGGTGGGCGGCACCAAGAAGGCCGGCAGCAAGAAAGCCGCCACCAAGAAAGCCGCCACCAAGAAGTCCGCCCGGCGGTAGCGCCCCGCGTCGCCGTCTGCCACGCTCGGCGCCATGCGTGGACGGAGCTCGGGGCTTCTGTTCCTCGCGCTCGTCGGCGGGTGCGGGAGCGCGCCGCTGGCCTCTTCGCCCAAGGTGCTCCCGCCGCGCGCCGCGCCCCAGGCCGACGCCGAGGTGTACACCCTCGATCCGCGCACCCTGACGGTCGACGTGGAGGTGAAGGCCTTCACCACCCACACCCTCCGGTTCCAGAAGCGCAGCGGCACCCTCACCTTCTCGGCCGCGACCCCGCTCGCCTCCACCCTGCGGGTCGACGTCGAGACCCAGTCCGCCGAGGCCACGGTCAAGGCGGTGGCCGACGTCGCCAAGTGGGATTTCCTCGCCGCGGGCTCGTACCCCCACGCCGGGTTCGAGTCGCACGTGCTGCGCAAGGACGGCGACGCGCTGCACCTCGTCGGCGCCCTCGAGCTCCGCGGCAAGACCCGGCCGGTCGATTTCCCCATCCAGCTCGACGTGAAGGACTGCGAGCTGCACGTGGTGGCGAGCTTCCGGGTGCACCGCCGCGACTTCGACGTCGTCGCGCAGAACAGCAAGCTCGACGGCGTGGTGGCCGAGGACGTGACGGTGACCGCCGAGGCCAAGGTGGCGCGCAAGCGCCCCGGCTGCCCCTGACGCTCAGGCGGTGGCCTCGGTCGGTGGGTCCTTCTTCCCGATCCAGCCGCGGAGCAGGAAGATCCCGACCGGGCCCAGCATGGTGCTGAAGCCGATGATCGCCCAGAGCATCGCGGCGTGGTGCGGCCCGTTGGCCGGCACGTAGCGATCGAGCAGGTAGCCCGACGTCGGCCCGACGAGGAACTTGGCGAGGAAATAGGGCAGCGAGGCGAGGCTCACGTAGGTGGCCTCTCGCCCCCGCGGGGCGATCGACACGTTGTACTCGTAGAGCCGCGGCGACCACAGCGCCTCGCCGATGGTGAGGACGATGATCATGGCGATCTGGAAGCGCATCGCCGAGCCGAGGCAGAGGATGAACGGGCTCAGCGCCGAGATGAACGCGCCGAGCAGCAACACCTCGAACGGTCGCCGCTTGCGGGTCAGGGCGGTGCCGAGGGGCGCCAGCACGAGGATGAGCATCGAGTTGAACGACCACACCGTGCCCATGGGGAATCCGTCGCCCTGCTCGCGCAGCACGTACTTGGGCCACGTGAAGTGCATGTGCTGGAACATCATGCGCACCAGCGAGAGCAGCACGAGCAGCATCATGAAGCGCCAGAAGATCTTGTCGCCCAGCACCTCCTTGAGCGCGACGAGCGGGCTCGTCTTCGCCTTGGCCTCCTTCGGCTCGTCCTCCGGGTCGATGCGGTGCTCGAAGTCCTTGCGCAGCAACGCCACCACGAAGACCGCGATCAGGGCGAACACGAATCCGATGGCCATGATGGCGCGGTGGGCGCTGAACTCCTGCGCGCCGACGAAGGGCAGCGAGATCACCTTGCGGACGAGCTTCTTGGTGCCCGGGTCGAGGAACGCACGCCGCGCGGGGTCGATGATCAGCGGCCCGCACATGGCGCCGGCGAGGTTGAAGCTCACGTACCAGAACGAGAATGCGAACGCGCGCGTGCGCTTGCTCGACGCGCGCTGCACCGCGGTCTGCAGCACAGGCGAGGTCGTGGCATAGGCGAAGCCGAACGAGAGCAGTGTGGCGATGGCCATCTGTCGCGACGGCGCGAGCGCCATGCCGAGGCGGGTGACCGCCGCGAGGCCGAACGACAGCAGCAGCGTCCGGCGCACCCCGAGGGTGTCGGCGATCGACCCGACCAGGAACACGAACAGGGTGAGCAGCGTGGAGAACGTCGCCGCCCACCACCCCGCCTGCTTGTCGGTCATGCCGAAGTCACCCGAGAGCCAGAGCGGCAGGGTGGGCAGGAACGAGAAGATCCCGAGGTACTCGAAGAACGTGGCGAGGTAGACCAGCCACAGCTCGCGCGGTGCGCGGATCAGCGCGCGCAGGTCCTCGGCCAACGTCGTCTCGCGCTCGGCAGTTCCAGCCACGCTGCGAAGTTAGACGGGTTCCCAGGATTCGGACATGCCGCGACGCGGCAACGACCTACGCGCACCGGCCGCGTATGGACGAACCGTGGAGGGCCTCCGTACTCTGGTTCGAGGGACGCCTGGCGGCGCGCCCTCCCAAGGAGTCCACGATGCGGGCCAGTCGCGCGCTCACGAACCGTACTGTCTTCACGCTGCTCTCGCTCGGCGTCGGCGCCTGGGTGTTCTCTCCGCTCGCCGCCGGGTGCGGCGGCGACACGACCGAGATCGCGACCGACACCGACACGGGGACGCCCGCGGAGACGGGGGACGACGGCGACCTCCCGCCGGTCTGCGGCAACGGCGCCAAGGAGGGCAGCGAGCTCTGCGACGACGGAAACAAGGTCAACGGCGACGGCTGCGAGAACGACTGCACCTGGAGCTGCAAGCCCCCGCCCGACGGCGACCCCAAGAAGTGCGACGACGGCAACGCGTGCAACGGCGCCGAGACCTGCGGCGCCGACCACAAGTGCGCGGCCGGCACCCCGCTCGCGGACGGCGCGTCCTGCGGCACGGGCAAGGTGTGCAAGGCCGGCACCTGCATCGACGCGGTCTGCGGCGACGGCGTGACCACGGCGCCCGAGGAGTGCGACGACGCCAACACCACGAGCGGCGACGGGTGCGACTCCTGCAAGTTCAGCTGCGTCGGCTCCGACCCGACGCGCGCCTGCAAGTCGGCCGATGCGTGCGTCGGCGACGGCACCTGCGACGACGCCAAGCACACCTGCAGCGCGGGCGCGGCCAAGGCCGACGGCACCACGTGCGGCACGGGCCTCGTCTGCAAGGGCGGCGCGTGCGTGAGCGCCTCGTGCGGCGACGGGATCGTCAGCGGCACCGAGGAGTGCGATCTCGGCGCCGGCAACGGGCCGGGCACGGGCTGCGAGGTGGACTGCAAGTTCTCGTGCAAGAAGTCCCCCGACAGCTGCCCCGACGCCGAGCCCTGCAACGGCGCCGAGGCGTGCACGACGGTGAGCGTGGGCGGCAAGACCGGCCAGAAGTGCGCCGCCGGCACCCCGCTCGGCGACGGCACGGCGTGTGGCACCGGCAAGACCTGCAAGAGCGGCGTCTGCACGTCGGCCAACTGCGGCAACGGCGTGCTCGACGCCGGCGAGGACTGCGACTTCGGCACCGGCAACGGCCCCGGCACGGGGTGCGAGCTCTCGTGCAAGTTCTCGTGCACCACGGCCCCCGACTCCTGTCCCGACAGCAACCCGTGCAACGGGGTCGAGACCTGCGCCGCCGTGACGGTCGGCGGCAAGACCGGCCAGAAGTGCTCCCCAGGCACGCCCCTCGCCGCGTGCGCGGCCTGCGGCGCCGGCGGCGTCTGCGTGGCGGGTGCCTGCAAGTCTTCCGTGTGCGGCGACAGCTGCGTGGACGCGGCCAAGGGCGAGGCCTGCGATCCGCCGGCCACCGGCACCTGCGACGCGAGCTGCAAGAAGATCGTCCCCGCGGTCTGCGGCAACGGTGTGCGCGAGGCCGGCGAGCAGTGCGACGACGGCAACACCGTGAACCTCGACGGCTGTGACAGCAAGTGTCAGTTCGAGCAGGACCAGCGGTTCAACTCGCTCAAGATGCAGTGGGCGACCGACGCGTTCTGCACCGCCAACGCGCTCGGCGGCTCGATCGGCGGCGTGGCCCAGGGCCAGGTGCAGAAGCCGCTCGACGACGGCATCGCGGCCGGCACGCTGAACATCCTGTTCAAGTACATCGGCCTCGACGACCTGACGGGCACCGCCGACCCCGCGGTGACCCTCGGACAGATGGGCGGCACCGTGATCACGGGCACCGGGTACAGCGGCACGTCCGATCTCGACTGGTGGTACACGGTCGATCCGCTGTCGATCGACGCGACCCGCACCCCGACGGCGACGCTGGTCGGCAGCATCGCCTCCAAGGTGCTGAACGCGGGCCCGGGCAACGTGAAGCTCACGCTCACGCTCTCGGGCGTGCTCACCCCGCTCAACCTCTCGGCGGTCCGCGTGCGCGGCACCATCGGCACCACGAGCAAGCCGCTGGCCTCGACCGGCGCCACGCCGGGCCACCTGGTCACCGAGCACCTCGACGCCACGCTGGTGAGCTTCGCCACCACGAGCAACGGACAGCTGTGCGGCAACGTCAGCGCCTACTCGCTCTCCAAGGTGCCCGTGCCTTCCGCCATCCTCGCGGGCGGCTCCACCGCGTGCATCGAGAACTACTCCGCCTCGAACTCGCTGCTCGACGTGCTGGTCGGCGGCTGTCGCGTCGTCGGCGGGTTCATCACCGCGGTCTCCAAGACCCAGCCCGACGTCTCCGACCCGACCGCCCCCGTGGCCGGCGCCGGGCCGAAATACACGCTGAGCGCCTCGTCGACCTCGACCAAGGTGGTCGACACCTGCAAGGACAAGTCGGGGGCCACGGTCACCTTCGCGACCTGCCTCAACTCGGCCGCCTACTCGAGCTACTTCAAGTTCACGACCGACCGCGTGATCGTGAAGTGACCTCTCGGAGGGCCGCATCCGCTGCGGTCAGACGCAGTGAGTGCAGCCTCCCGAGCCGGGTCTGCGGGCGGCGCGTGAGGGGTACGCACCTTGCTCGTCCTCCTGCGTGACCAAGCGTCGCAAGCCCGCTCCTCCGACATCCGTCACCCAGGCGCACGCGGCCACCAAGGCCATCGCGCGCGAGCTGCGTCGGCTGGAGGACAGCCTCTCGGAGCTGGAGGACAAGCTCGAGAGCGCCATCGAGCGGGTGCCGAGCGAGCGCCGCGAGAGCGCCCGCAACCTGGTGCACTACGTGGCGCTCCGGCAGCACGACCTGCGTGACCTGCAGGTGCAGCTCTCGCAACACGGGCTCTCGTCGCTCGGGCGCTCGGAGGGCTTCGTCCGCGGGAGCCTGCTCGACGTGTCGCTGCGCGTGCAAGAGGCGCTCGCCCTGCGGGACGGCAAAGGCGTGGGTCGGGAGCTCCGCCGCCTCGAGCGTGCGCGCCGGGAGGCGCTGAGCTGGGACGGCGCCAAGACCTACCTGCACCGCCACACCCGCGAGATGCTGGGCCCCCGCCCCGACGATCGCCACATCTACATCATGGTGACGGCGCCCTCGGCGCGCGAGTGCGACAAGGCGTGGATGAGCCGCATGCTGGCGAGCGGCATGAACGTCCTGCGGGTGAACTGCGCGCACGAGGACGAGGCGCACTGGCGCCAGATCCTCGAGGCGCTCGACGGGGCCAAGCGCGAGAGCGGCAAGGAGTGTCGCGTGCTGATGGACCTCGCCGGCCCCAAGATCCGCACCGGGCAGGTCGGCGGGGCCCGCACGGCCACCTGGAAGCCGGCGCGCGACGACCTCGGCGCAGTGACGACGCGGGCCCGGGTGATCGTGCGCCGCGCGTCGGCGCCACCCGCCGACATCGAGGGCCCGATCCTCCTGCTCGACGACGCGCTGTTCGCCGCGGTGCGCGTGGGCGACCACCTGTGCTTCCGCGACGTCCGCGACAAGAAGCGCCGCCTGCAGGTGGTCGAGGTGGACGAGAAGCAGGGCCAGCTCGTCGCCACCGCCGACCGTCGGGCCTACCTGCTCGGTCAGGCTTCGATGGAGGTGGTGCGCGGGGGCGTGGCCGTCGCCAGCGGCGACCTCGTGATCGGCGGCGCCTCCGACGCCGCGATCGACGTGCGCATCGGCGATCCGCTGCTCCTCACGGGTCGCGACGTCTCGGGCCACGCGCCGAAGCGCAAGGCCGACGGCAAGGTCACGCGGGCCGGCGTCATCGCGTGCACGTTGCCCGCGGCCCTCGACCACCTCGCCGTCGACCACCGCGTGCTGTTCGACGACGGGCGCATCGAGGCCGTGGTGGTCAAGGTCGACGCGCGCGCGCGCGACTACCGGCTGCGGGTGGTGCGCACCCAGCGCCCCGTCGCCAAGCTGCGCGCCGAGAAGGGCATCAACCTGCCCGACACCCACACCACGGTGCCGAGCCTCACCGCCGAGGACAAGAAGGCGGTCAAGTTCGTCGCCGAGCGCGCCGACCTGGTCGGCCTCTCGTTCGTGCGCGGCCCCGAGGACGTGCGCGTGCTGCACGAGGTGCTGGACAAGCACGGGCGCCCCGACATCGGCGTGGTGCTCAAGATCGAGACCCGCGCGGGGTTCGAGAACCTCCCGCGCATCCTGCTCGAGGGGCTCGTGCGGCCGCCGCTCGCGGTCATGATCGCCCGCGGGGATCTGGCGGTGGAGGTGGGCTTCGAGCGACTCGCCGAGCTGCAGGAGGAGATCCTCTGGCTGTGCGAGGCCGCGCACCTCCCGGCCATCTGGGCGACCCAGGTGCTCGACACCCTCGCCCGCACCGGCGTGCCCTCGCGCGCCGAGGTGACCGACGCGGCAGCGAGCGTGGCCGCGGAGTGCGTGATGCTCAACAAGGGCCCCTACGTCGACCACGCGGTGCGGGTGCTCTCCGACATCCTCCGGCGGATGGAGAAGCACCGGTACAAGAAGCGCAGCCTGTTCCGGAAGCTGCGCGTCTCGACGCTGGTCACCCCCTGACCGTAGGATCGCCGGATGGGTCGCCGCTCGGACGCCTCGTTCGCCCTGTCGGTCGTCGCCGTCGCGCTCCTCGCGTGCGGCGGCGCGGTGCGCATCCCCGCGCTCACGGCCAAGGGCAAGCAGGTCACCGTCTCGCCGAACCAGCAAGCCGAGGCCTGCAAGGAGATAGGCCCGATGAAGGCCGAGCACGGCAGCGGGTGCGAGCCGCTCGGCCTCGAGGGGGCGCGCGAGGGGGCCGAGGCCGAGCTGCGCAACAAGGCCGCCGAGAAGGGCGCCAACTACGTCCGCCTGACCGAGGAGCAACGGCCCCACGAGTCGCCGGGCTGCCGCACGCGCACCTGGACGCTGAGCGGGATCGCCTATGCCTGTCCCGCGGCCGACTAGGCGATCGCGCCGTGCGTCAGCAATGGCAGCAACTCGGCCTCGAACCGCACGAGCCGCACCGTGCTGCCCTCGTCGGTCTTCATCCGGATCGCCGGGACCACGTCGTGCAGGTAGCGCTCGTGGGCCGCGCGGTCGCGCCACAGGGTGGTGACGAGACACGCGTGACGGCCCCGCGCGACGAGGCTCCCGACGAAGCCCTCGCAGGCTCGGGTGGCCTCTGCCCAGATCTTGCGCTGGACGAGCCAGTCCTCGATGCCGTCGTCCCGGACCCACGCCAGGGATTCGGCGACGAAGGTGGCGCCCTCGAGCGTGCCTTCTTGCTCGAGCACGTCGAGGTAGAGCGCGGCGTGCCGCCCGACGGACCCGGCCTCGGCGAGCGCGCGGTCGTGGTCGCGCTCCATGAAGCCGCGCAGGGCGTCGTCGCTCTCCCACAAGAAGACCACGCGCGCTTGCCCGTCGTGCTCGGCGCCGAACGCGCCGCGCAGCCCGCCGGCTGCGATCGAGGCTCTCAGCCACTGCCGCTGACTCGCGGTCCACGCCTCGCGCTCGGCCTCGTGGAACGTGATGTGCTTCAGGCGCATGCGCCTCCAACGTACAGGTCGAGCCGGCGACCTGCCATGGAGAAGGCCTGCTAGCCTGCGAGCCCGATGAGCCCGCTGCGAGAGATAGCCCTGGTCGTCGAGCGCGAGCTCGTGCGCAACCTCAAGAGCGCCAAGGGCCTCGTGCTCGCGGGCATCTGCGTGCTGGGAGGGGTCGGCACCACCCTGGTCACGCTGAGCACCCAGAGCCGCATGGGCAGCAAGTTCGGCGCCGAGAACATGCACTCCATGCGCGAGGAGGCCATCGCCCAGGTCTACGGCAAGGAGATCGGCAAGGCGCTGGCCGGGATGCCCGAGGTGCTGTTCGTCCTGATGAGCGGCACCCTCGCCCTCGCGGCGCTGCTCGCGGTGTTCGTGGGCTTCGACACCGTCGCCGGCGACCTCCAGCACCGGGCGGTCCGCTACTGGACCGTGCGGACTCGTCGCAGCTCGTACTTCCTCGGCAAGTACCTCGGCATGTTCGCCGTGGCGTCCACCATGACCCTCGTGATGAGCGTCGTCTGCTGGATCGTCATCGTGACCAAGAGCTCGGCTTCGGTCGCCGACGTCGTGGTCTGGGGGCTGCGCCTGTGGCTGGTCACGCTGCCGGTGAGCGCCGCGTGGTGCGCCCTCGTCGCCTTCTTCAGCGGGCTCTTCCGCACCCCCATCCTCGCGCTCCTCACCAGCGCGTTCGCCTGGCTCGTGCTGCTCGTCACCTATGGCATCGGCCGCGCGAGCGACAACGACGCCATCACGTGGGTGCACCCGAGCGGCTTCGATCGGCTCTTGCTTTCGCCCTCGCCAGACAAGCTCGGTCTCGGTCTGCTCGCCTCGGGCCTGTTCGCCGGCGTGTTCGTGGGCGCCGCGCTGCTCCTGTTCCAGCAGAGGGATGCGTGAGCGCCCACGGGCCCGAGAGCGCCGCCTCGGCGGTCGTCCTGCGCAACGTCACCAAGCGCTTCGGCGAGAAGGCCGCGGTGGCCGGCGTCTCGCTCCGCATCCCGCGGGGCGCGGTGTACGGCCTCATCGGGCCGAACGGCGCTGGCAAGACCACCACCTTCTCCATGCTCGCGGGGTTCCTGCAGCCCACGAGCGGGGAGCTCGAGGTGCTCGGCTTCGCCCCGAGCGAGGTCGACCAGCTCCGAGGGCGCATCGGGGTGCTGCCGCAAGACGCGGTGCTCCCCCCCAACGACCGGGTGGGTGCGCTGCTGGTCCACCTCGCGCGCCTCCAGGGCATGGACCGCACGGACGCCACGCGCGACGCGCAGAAGGTCCTCGCCGAGGTGGAGGGCGCGGCCTGGTGGGACACGCGGTGCAGCGCGCTTTCGCACGGCATGGCCAAGCGGGTGCAGCTCGCGCAGGCGCTCCTCGGGGCGCCCGAGGTGGTGCTGCTCGACGAGCCCACCGCGGGCCTCGATCCGCGCGTGGCCTACGAGGTCCGGCAGATCATCGTCAAGCGGCGGGGGCAGTGCACGCTCATCATCTCGAGCCACAACCTGCACGAGCTCGAGGAGATGTGCGACGGCGCCGCGATCCTCGATCAAGGGCGCCTCGTCATGGCCGGTGCGATCGGCGAGCTCACCGCCTCCGCCGCCGAGGTGCGCTTCGAGCTGGCCGAGGGTCCGGTGCCGCTCGAGGCGGTGCGCGGCGCCTCGCTCGTGGATCGCGCCGACTTCGACGCCGAGCGGCGCGAGCTGGTCGTCTATTTCACGCGCGACCGCGCCGACGCCGAGACCGTCATCGCCGATGTCCTGACCGTGCTGCTGCGCGAGAAGGCCCGGATCAGCGGCGTGAGCAAGGGCCGCGGCCTCGAGCAGCGGGTGATGGAGCTCACCCGGTGACGGGCCCGGGCCGAGCGTTCCCCCCGCGGCCACGTGGGCTCAAGGGGCGCACCCTCGAGCTCGAGACCCTCGACCGCCTCGTCGGCAAGAGCCCCACCCGCCTCGCGCTCGTCGGCGGTGGCGGCAGCGGCAAGTCGATGCTGGCCGCCGCGCTCGGCCACCGCGTCGCGCCGCGCTTCCAGGGTCGGATCCACTGGTTCCGCATCGGCGCCTGGGATCTGCAGACGCTCCTCGAGATCCTCGCCGTCGGGTTCGGCACGCCTTCGGGCGCCGACCAGCGCCTGCCGGGCCTGCGCGCGTTCCTCGCCACGGGCGGCCCGCGGTTCGTGGTGCTCGACAACCACGAGGACGATCGCGCCACGGCCAAGCTGCTCGACGCGCTCGACGGCACGCCGGTCACGTTCCTCGTGACCGCGCGGCGCTGCCTGCTCGCGGGGGTGCTCGTCTACCCGGTGACCGCGCCGCTCGTGACCGCGGGGCGTTCGGCGTTCCCGCGGGTCGCCGCGCTCACGCGCCTCCTGCGCTGGAACCCGCTCGCCCAGGACGTGGCCGACGGCCTCGTGGAGAGCGGGGAGGTCACCGTCCCCGAGCTGCAAGCGTTCCTCACGACGCGAGGGCTCGGGCGGGTGCACGTCGTGGCCCACGAGGACGACGTGCCCGAGGTGAGCCTGCTGGTCGACTTCGCGTGGGCCCGCCTGTCTCCTTCGAGCCGGCGCATGCTCGCCGTGCTGGCCCACGTCGAGGGCGACCACGTGGACGCCGCCTCGCTCGCCCAGCTGGCCCGCGTCCACCACGGCGCCGAGGCGACGCTCGCCACGCTGGTGCGCCTGCGCCTCGTCCAGGAGCCGCTCGCCGGCCGCTACACGCTGCACGCCGTGGTGCGCTACGCCGTCGCCGCGCGGACCGAGTTCGATCGGGCCCGCTTCTACCGCCACTACGTGCGGCTCCTCGAGCGCGAGCCCGCGCGGCTCCTCCGCGAACAGACCCACCTGTTCGCGGCCATGGACCACGCCCACCGCACGAGCGATCTACGGGCGATGCTGCGCGTGGAGCGCCTGCTCACGCGCCTTCGCGGATACTGACTGTTTGGCTTTGTCGCTCCCGGACCGTCCCTGTCCGGTCCTCCGCTCCGAGTGGCTGCCAGCGCGGCGTGATCAGGCGTCGACGAGCGGCATCATGGTCTCGGGGTAGCGGAGCCCGGCCGCTGCGCCCCTGGGGGCCAGCGCGTCGATGGCCGCGAGATCGGCGGGGCTCAGCGAGACGTCGAGGGCGGCGAGGTTGTCGCTCAGGTAGGTGCGCCGCTTGGTGCCGGGGATCGGCACGACATCGGCGCCGCGCGCCAGCGTCCAGGCCAGCGCGAGCTGGGCCGGCGTGCAGCCCTTGGTTCGGGCGAGCTCGGACACGGCGGCGACGAGGGCGAGGTTCTTGTCGAAGTTCTCGCCCTGGAAGCGGGGGGAGAAGCGGCGGTAGTCGTCGGCGGCGAGGTCGTCGAAGGACTTGATCTGGCCGGTGAGGAACCCGCGGCCGAGCGGGCTGTAGGCGACGAACCCGACCCCGAGCGCCCGGCAGGCCTCGAGCAGGCCGTCGTCCGGGTCGCGACTCCACAGCGAGTACTCGGTCTGCAGCGCGGCGATGGGGTGCACGGCGCAGGCGCGGCGTAGCGTCTCGGGGCTCACCTCGGAGAGGCCGAGGTGGCGCACCTTGCCCTGCGTCACGAGCTCGGCCATCGCGCCCACGGTCTCCTCGATCGGCGTCTTCGGGTCCTTGCGGTGCAGGTAGTAGAGGTCGATCGTCTCGACGCCGAGCCGCTGCAGGCTGGCCTCGCACGAGCGCTGCACGTAGGCCGGGGAGCCGTCGAGCCCCCGCTTGGTCGGATCGCCCGGGTCGCGCACGATCCCGAACTTGGTCGCGAGGACCACGCGACCGCGGTGGCGCCGCAAGAACGGGGCGAGCAGGCGCTCGTTCTTGCCGTAGCCATAGACGTCGGCGGTGTCGAAGAAGTCGAGCCCGCGCTCGAGGGCGAGCTCGAGGGTGGCGTGCGACTCGGCGTCGTCGGCCGCGCCGTAGAACTCCGACATCCCCATGCAACCGAGGCCCATCGCCGAGACCTCGAGCCCACCGAGCCTGCGCTTGTGCATGGCCGAGCGATGCCGCGCCAGGCCGGAGGTTTCAGAAGGCCACGCCGACCTGCAGGAGATCGAGGGTCGGGATCACACCACCACCGCCGAGGGTGTCGATCGCCGAGGGCACCACCTTGTCCCGCGGCACGCCGGTGGGGAGCGTGGTGTCGACCTTGTGCGAGAGGGGGATCTGCAGCCCGACGCTGGTGCCGACGGTGAAGCCCGGGCGGGACACCCAGAGGAGCCCGAGGCGCGGACCGAAGAACCAGCTCTCTTGGTGGGTCGAGCCGGAGTAGGTCCCGTACGAGGCGACGGTGACGCTCGCGCTGGCGTCGAGGATCTGGCGGCCGAGCCGCGCGCCGAGGAAGAACGGCCCGCCGCGGAACGGGAAGATGCGCAGGTCTCCCGAGACCGCCGAGACGCCGACGGAGACGCCGCCGAAGGTCGAGGTCGGCAGGACGCCGTACTCGAGGCCGAGGAGCACGCGCTCGCTGACGAGGAACATGCCCTCGACGGTGAGCGCGCGGGGGGCGCCGACGCCCCCGAGGACGCCGACCCGCACGGGGGTCGTGGTGCTCGCGGTCGAGGGCTCGGGGGTGCCCTCCTTGTCGAGCGGGGCCGCCGAGGCGGCCGCGGCCAGGCAACACGACGCGAAGACGAGGGACGAGACGAGACGGAACTTCATGATCCTGCTCCTTGCGTGAGCGGAAACTGCGTGGGGACGATCGGTGCGATGCGGCGATCCGGCGCCGCGTTCGATGTCTGATCGCGGCTCGTTCGAGGAACATTGGGGGTAGAAGCCGCGATCCATCACGGGGGAAGACGGGTGGTGCTCGCGGTCGTCGGTGCTAGGAACGCAGCCTCGAGGTCCCCCATGCACCGCTCCCTGCCGCTCGCTGCCCTCGCCTTCGTCGCCTGCACCAACGACCCCGCGCCGGTGTCTCCGACGCCCGTGGCCTCGGCCTCGGTGTCGAGCGCGTCTTCGGCGCCGCCCGTCGCCTCGTCGGCGGTCGCCGCGCCCAAGGTCTGCCTCCCGGCCCGCGCCGGCGAAGGCGGGATCGTCCACCTCGCGGTCCAGGACAAGCAGGTGCTCGCCTGCTTCCTCGACGCGAGCCTCACCGGCGGCAACCCCTACGCCGAGCCGGGTCAGTCGCACCCTTGCCTGCTCGTCGATCCGGAGACCGGCGTGGCGACGCAGGCGCCGCCCTTCAAGATCCCGGAGTGGAGCGACTCCGCGCCCTCGCCGACCGCGGTCACCGTCGAGACCACCGCCAGCACGGTGAAGGTCTGTCCCGCCGACAAGGCCAAGTGCAAGACGATCACCATTCCCGGCCAGACCCAGAAGGCGGCCAAGAAGGTCGAGCCGAAGGCGGGCGACAAGAAGGGCAAGAAGGGCAAGAAGCCCGTCGCGCCGGCCCCCGTCGACGCCGACCCGCCGATCGCCGCCTTCGCGGACGACACCGGCAGCAAGGTGTTCGTGTTCGTGCGCGACAAGGACAAGAAGGGCAACTTCCAGCTGCAAGGCGACACCTACGACGTCGCCACCGGCAAGCGCACGGCGCGTGTGCTGCTCACGAGCGGCGACCCGGGCAAGCCCGAAGCGCCGATGGGCTTCTCGGACTCCACCAACCACTGGCACGGTCACTTCGTCGGCAACCGCGTGGTGCTCAGCGACACGGTGTGCTGCGGGCCCGGCCAGGCCAACTGGCTCGTCGACCCGGTGAAGGGCCAGAAGCTGCTCCTGAGCGGCTACGGCGGCTCCCTCGCGCAGGACCCGGCGAGCAAGGCCTGGCTCGTCCTCGACCGCAAGGCGCTCTCCATCGCCGATCTCGACGCCTTCACCAAGACGCCGCTCGCCACGGCCCCGGGCGACGCGCTCGACCCCGAGTCGACGAGCGCCGACTGGCTCTCGGTGGGCGGCAAGGTGGTGCTCGTCCACGCGAACCCTCCCGGCCTCGCGGTCGTCGACGTCGCGGCCAAGAAGGCCGGCCCCACCCGCGCGCTGCCGGTCTGCGCCGCACCGTGAGCCCGCGCGAGGCGTGACGGGCCGGACGAGCCCTGCCACACTCGCCCGCATGGCGACCCCCGCCGTCTTCCCGGTGCAGATCTACTACGAGGACACCGACCACTCGGGGCTCGTCTACCACGCGAACTACCTCAAGTACTTCGAGCGCGCGCGGGAGCACCTGCTCGGCGTGCAGGAGCTCCTGCGGCTCTACCACGAAGAAGGCATCGGCTTCGTCGTCTACCGCTGCGAGCTCTCGTTCAAGCAGGGGGCCGTGTTCGGCGACACGATCGAGATCCGGTCGCGCGCCACGCTCGAGAGCGAGTACCGCGCGCGGTTCGAACAAGACGCCTACCGCGGTGACACGCTGCTCGTGAAGGGCGTCGTCGAGATGGTGTGCCTCGACGGCAAGAAGCAGGTGGTGCCGATCCCGCCGTCGGTCGTCGAGCGCGTGCGCGGCTAGCCCTCGCGATCGGCAGCGTCGACCGCCGCGAGCGCCGCGCTGGACCAGGGCTGCGCGAGGAGCTCCTCGGCGGTGAGGCCGAACACGAGCGTGTCGCGCACCTCGCCGGTCGGGGTCGTGGTGTTGCAGCGCAGACGCGCCTCCTCGGAGAACCCGAGCGCGCGGGGCACGCGGGCGCTGCGCTCGTTGGTCGCGTCGCAGTGGATGCGCACGTGGCGCGCATCGAGCCGGCGGATCGCGAGCGCGGCGACGAGTCGCACCGCCTCCTGCACGAACCCCTGCCCCTCGCTCGCCTTCTCGATCCAGT
This sequence comes from uncultured Polyangiales bacterium, assembly GCA_964624885.1. Classification (GTDB taxonomy): domain Bacteria; phylum Myxococcota_A; class Polyangia; order Polyangiales; family JADJMO01; genus JADJMO01. The sequence goes on from CAZUZY010000033.1 coordinate 23,606, forward strand.
AGCCCACCTCGAACGACCGCACCTCGAAGTCGAAGCGGTGCAGGCCGGTGCCGCCGATCAGCCGATCGGTGCCGCGGAGCCGGATCGAGAGCACGAGATCCTCGCGCAGGATCCACTTGGCGCCGAGCCGGCGGGCGGTGGTCTCGCAGTCGTCGATGCCCTGGGTCTTGTCGACCCACGGCAGGAACCGGCGCAGGTGATCGCGCGAGCGATCGACCACGGCGAACAGCTCGGCGCCGTCACCGCGACGGAGCGGACGCAGCTTGATGCGCTCGCCGACGAGCTCGCTGGGGAGGGGGAGGAGGAGCGGGGACGACACGGGGAGAGCTTCCGCCGACCCCCCGACCGGGGCAAGCGCTAGAGCGACACGAGCGCGATCGAGCGCGGCGGCAGGCGCAGAGTGCGGGCGACGTCGCGGGCGGAGGGGGCCGCGGAGGGCGTGTCGAAGACCGAGAGGGCGCTCGCGGTGACCACGGCGCCACCGACCGAGATCTCCACGTTGCGGGCCGAGGTCGCGCGGTTGACGATCAGCGCGCGCACCTTGCCGCCCGCGTCCTTGGTCACGAGGACCACCCCGAGACCTCCGTCGAGGCGACCGTTCACGGCGTTCTTGACCGGCACCCGCGCGCCGCCGACCACCTGGGCGAGCAGTGTGTAGGCGTGGAAGCCGGGCTTGGGCTTGCGATCGTTGCCCACGATCCCGAACGGGATGCCGGCGTAGTAGTCGTAGAAGATCGACCGGTGCGCGTGCTCGATCCCCGCCGTCGCGGCGAGCGTGAGGACCGTCGCCGTGTGCAGCGGGACGTCCATGGTCGCGGGATCCCAGCCCTTGGCGTCGAGCGCGAGGCCCCACTCGGCGAGGGCGAGCTCCACGTTCTGGTAGTGCGTGGAGGACCGGCGCGCGGCCGCCACGGCGTCGACCTTGGCGGCCACCGCCAGCGGGTCGTTGTCGTAGGCGTGGAAGGAGACGAAATCGATCGGCAAGAAGCTGCCGTCCGGCAGGGCGGTCTTGTCGAACGCGCCGAGCAGCGCGATGGCGGTGTCGCCGACGGCGAAGCTCCCGAAGCCGAATTTCAGCGCCTTCGCCGCGGGCGCGGTCGCCTTGCTGCGGTAGTCCGCGAGGCTCACCAGGGTGACCGCGGCCATCTTCACCCACTCGTCCAGCCCGCCCTTGGGCTCGTGGGCCTTGTCCCAGAAATACGGGTATTCGGGCTCGTTCCAGATCTCGACACGGGTGAGTGGGCGTCCCTTCTCGCTGCCGCTCCCCTCGACGAGGCGACGTACCAGGCCGACGGCCGCCGCCGCGAAGACGGTCGCGTCGGCCGGGGCCGAGTTGGAGACGGCGTTGGTGAAGGTCGCCATGCAGGCGTCGGGGATCACGCTCGTCGTGCGCGAGAAGGTGCGGTTCTTCGCGAGCGCGCGCGGCATCAGATCCACGTCGACCCACGGCTCGACGCCGAACGCGGTCGCCTGGTCGATCGCCGAACGCGCGTACCCGAGCGCGTAGCGCGTGTCGTCGGCGGTCATGGCGAGCGTCACCGGCTTGCCGTCGTCGGTGAACCAGTCGCGCCCCGCGACGAGGCTCAGGTCCGTGGAACCCTCCGGCGCGAGCGAGGTCTTGGGGAAGATCGTGGGGCACGCCGTGCCGTCGGTGAGCGCGGGGAGGAGCTGGGTGCCGAGCTCCCAGCGGCCGACACCGACGCGCCACTCGGAGAAGCCCGCCTGCTTCATCAGCGTGGACAGCCCCTCGACCTTGGCGAAGTCGTAGAGCGCGCCGGAGAGATCGTACTGGCCGAGCAGGTAGCGCGAGACCGTCGGGCCTGCGGTGCTCGGGTCGATCTCGATCGTCCAGTCCACGGCCGGCGGCGCGTCGACGAGCGCGTCCCCGTCGGCGCCCCCGTCGGAGGGTGGCGCGGCGGCCACGTCCTCGGAGCAACCGGCGAGGCACAAGAGGGTCGCGAGCAGCTGGGGGCGCATCTCCGGAGGATACTCGCTCACCGCGCGCGGAGCGGGCGACGCCCCGCCGCGGGCACCGGTCAACGTGCGGCGCGGGCTTCGAGACTACCTGGCAGCATCTGGCACTAACGGAGCAGCCGAGCCCGGTGCTGTTCGGCGAACCGTGACGCGGCGGGTCGGAGCTCGGTCACGAGCAGCGCATACGAGCGATCGGGCTCGTGACCGTCGATCGTGGACCACTCGTGCGCGGTCGGATCCTCGAAGGCCTCGAGCCACTTGCGGCTGCGCTCGTTGGTGAACTCGGCGCCCTGGCTCGCGGCGAGCGCGATTCCCTCGCGCAGGAGGTGGAGGAGCCGGGGGGCGTCGACGGCCTCGAGGGCAGCGAGGCAGTGCCGGACGTCTGCGCCGCGCGCCTGGGCGAGGAACACCTCGAAGCCGTTGCCCCCCACCATGGCGTCGAGCAAGTGCAGGCCCTCGAGCACCCGCGCTGGCGCCGGCAAGGCGCGGATCCGCGCGTCGTCCCAGCGAGGATCTGCGTAGGTGCGCTGCGCCTGGGCCTGGATCCAGGCGAACAGCGCGTCGAGATCGAGCTCGTTCCCGCGAACGATCGCCTCGACGGGCGCCCGCTCGAAGGGCGGAGGCTTCGTCGGGCGGTCCGGCAACAGCCGCCCGAGCCAGGCGTAGCGGAGGAACTCGGCGCAGTACGCGTCGCTCGTCGCGCCGGGCGTGAGCACCTCGAGCGGCATGCGCACGTCCAGCCAGCCGATCGCCCACTGGCCGATCGTCCGCGGCGTCGCCCGGTCGATCACCTGCGAAAGGGCCGCGAGCAGGCCGCGCGCGAACGGCAGGGCGCGAGGATCGTCGAGACGCCGGTGGCCGAAGAGGAACAGTGCGCCCTCGGTCCCGCGGCCGTCGTGGCGATGGGTCTCGACCTCGAGCCAGGCGCCGTCCGCCACCCGCACGCCCGTGACGCGGAAGCCACCCAGTGGTGCCTCGTGCGAGACGCCGACCAGCGCCTCGAGGGTCACTTCTTCCCCTTCCGCTCGCGCAGCGAGGCGATCTTCACACCGGCCGCACAATCCGCGATCAGCGTGGCCAGCCGCCGCGCGCGCGTGGCCTCCTGCTTCGCCGACGTGACCCAGTGGGTGGCCACCTTGCGGTACCCCGCGGCGCACGCGCTCCACCATTTCCAGGCCTTCGCGTCGGCGCGGAAGGCCTGCTCCTGCGCGGCGTCGAAGGCCGCGTGCTCGCGCTCGTAGGAGTAGATGGCCGTCTTGTGGGCCTCTCGCGCGGCGAACGCGGCGAGCCCCGCCGGGCGCATCTTGCCGAGGGCCGTCAGCGCGGCCACCTTGTCGACGTTGATGCGGCTCCAGTTGCTCCCGGCCTTCCGCGGCGTGAAGCGGATCTGGTAGCGCTCGGCGTCGACGCTCTTGCGCACGCCGTCGATCCACCCGAAGCAGAGCGCCTCGTCCACCGACTCGGGCCAGGTGAGGCTCGGCCGCCCGGTGCCGCGCTTGTAGAAGCCGACCACGAGCTCGGTGGCCTCCGCGTGGTGCGCCTCGAGCCAGGCGCGAAAGGCGTCCGGGCTGGCGAAATAGACGGGTTTCACGGTGCCGGGGAGGGTATCACGCGCTACCCTCGCCGCCCCGTGCCCTTGCTCACCGTCCGCGGCCTCGCGAAGTCCTACGGCGCGACGACCGTCCTCCGCGGGGTCGACCTCGATCTGCACGCGGGCGAGGTGCACGTGCTCGCCGGCGAGAACGGCGCGGGCAAGTCCACGCTCATCAAGGCCCTCGCGGGCGCGCTCGACGACTACGGCGGCGACCTCCGCATCGGAGGCGACGCGGTGCGCTTCGACTCGCCGGCCGCGGCGCGCCGCGCGGGGGTCGCGACGATCTTCCAGGAGCTCTCGCTGGTCGGGTCGATGGGCGTGACCGACAACCTGTTCCTCGGGCGCGAGCGCACGGGCTGGCTCGGCGTGCGTCACGGCGAGCAGCGCGCCCTCGCCGCGGCCCACCTCGCGCGGCTCGGGATCGCCATCGACCCGGACGCGATCGTCGAGGACCTCTCCCTCGCGCAGCGACAGCTGATCGAGATCGCGAAGGCGCTCCTCGATCACGAGCACCCGGTCCGCGTGGTGGTGATGGACGAGCCCTCTTCGGCGCTCGGCGAGCAGGAGGCCGAGACGCTGTTCGCGCAGGTCGCGCGCCTGCGGGAGGCCGGGGTCGCGGTGCTCTACGTGTCGCACAAGATGGAGGAGGTCTACCGCCTGGCCGACCGCATCACCGCGCTGCGAGACGGCGTCGTCGCGGCCAGCGCGCCCGCCGCCGATCTGCCGCGGGCGGCCCTGGTCGCCGCCATGCTGGGGCGCGCGCTCGACGAGCAGGCCGAAGGGGTCGGTCACGCCACCGCGGGCGAGCGCCTGCGCGTCGAGGGGCTCACCGTGGCGCCCCGTGACGGTGGACGCGCCGAGCTCGAGGGCGTGTCGTTCGCCGTGGCGACAGGGGAGATCGTCGCCATCACGGGTCTCGCGGGGTCGGGCGCACGTGCGCTGCTGCACGCCGTGTTCGGGAGCCTCTCGGGGCGAGACGTGCGGGGCAGGGTGTGGCTCGACGGCGTGGCCTTCGAGGCGCGGAGTCCTCGCGCCGCGCTGGCGCGCGGGCTCGCGCTCGTGTCCGACGACCGACGCGAGGCGGGCATCCTCCCCGATCGCAGCGTGGTCGAGAACGCGGCGCTCGCGGCCCTCGATCGCTTCACCGAGCTCGGTCTCGTCGACGAGCGCCAGCTGCGCCAGACGGTGCTCGAAGGCCTCGCCGACATGGACGTGCGCGCCCCCTCGCCCGACGTCGAGGTGAGCGCGCTCTCCGGTGGCAACCAGCAGAAGGTGCTGCTGGCGCGGTGCCTCCTGACCAGGCCCAAGGTGCTGCTGCTCGACGAGCCCACCCGCGGCGTGGACATCGGCAGCAAGCACGAGATCCACGCGCGCCTCCGGGCGCTGTGCGCGAGCGGCGCCGCGGTGGTCGCGATCACCACCGAGGCCGAGGAGCTGCTCGCGCTCGCCGATCGCGTGGTGGTCCTGCACCGCGGTCGCCTTGCCGCGACCGTGGAGGTGCGGGGCGAGGACCCGACCGCCGTGCGGCGCGCGGTGCTCGCCGCGGCGATGGGGAGCGAGGTGGCCGCGTGAACCCGCGTCTCCGGAGCTTCCTCGGCTCGCCGATCGCGCGGGCGCTGGCCGCGCTCGCGTTGATCGTGGTGCTCGGGTGCATCTTCCACCAGAACGGCGCGTTCTTCCGGTGGACGACGCACCAGCAGGTGCTCCGCGAGGTGTCGGTCGACGGCATCCTCGCCTGCGGGATGACCCTGGTCATCGTCACCGCCGGCGTCGACCTCTCGGTCGGCAGCGTGCTCGCGCTGGCGGCCGTCGCGTTCGCCACGCTCTCGCTCGTGCGCGGGCAGCCGGCGCTGGTGGCGGTGCCGGCGGTGCTGGCGCTCGGGGCCACGATCGGCGCGGCCAACGGGGCGCTGGTGTCGGTCGCGCGGATCCAGCCGTTCGTGGTGACCCTCGCCGCGATGGTGTTCGCGCGCGGCCTCGCCAAGCGCATCGCCGCCGGGAAGAAGGTCACGAGCTACGTGGTCGACGCGAGCGGCGTCGGGCACTCGAACCCGCTGCCGCCGATCTTCGATTTCCTGGACACGCGCGTGTTCGGTGGGAGCGTCTCGATCGTCACGCTGGTGTTCTTGGGGTGCGTCGCGCTCACATGGATGATCCTGGCGCGCTCGCGGCTCGGCCGGCAGCTCTACGCGGTGGGCGGGAGCCTCGAAGCGGCGCGCCTCTCCGGCGTACCCACGCGCAAGGTGATCACGCTGGCGTACGCGCTGTCGGGGTTCTTCGCCGCGATCGCCGGGATCTGCCAGGCCGCGCAGGAGACGCAGGGCGACCCGGAGACCGGCCTGGGCTACGAGCTCGACGCGATCGCCATGGTGGTGATCGGCGGCACGCCGCTGCGCGGAGGCAAGGGCGGCGTCGGTCTCACCCTCGTCGGCGCGTTGACCATCGGGTATCTGCAGAAGGTGCTGTCGCTGAACGCGTTCGCGCTCGAGACGCGCTTGATGCTGACCGGCGCGATCATCCTCGGCGCGGTGCTGTTCCAGCGCGGCCGGACGGCCTGACACGGCAGGGTCGATCTGGCATGCTCGAGGCATGCGCCGCTCGACTCGCACCGCCCCGTTCTGGGTGGGCGTGCTCTGGCTGCTGGCGGTAGACCTGTCGGCGAAGCCTCCGCGCCACGTAGCGAAGCGCCGGGACGTGCTCGAGCAGGCTCCGCCGGTCGTGGAGGTCTCGACCCCCGTCGAGAAGCCGGGCATCGGCGCGGGGATTCAGCTCATCCCCGTCGAGGGCGCTCCGGGGGCGAAGTTCCTGCGATGAGGGTCCTGGTAGCGGGGGTGGTCTCGTGCGCGCTCGGATGCGGCACGACGAGCCCGGTCGCGGCCGACGGTGGCGACAGCGGCGAGGTGCGTGACCTCGGGGTGGGAGACGCGGCGAGCGACAGCGCCGGAGAGGTGGCCGACGGCGGGGCCGAGAGCGGAGCCGACAGCGGCGCGTGCGCGACCGGCCTCGGCCCCGATCAGTGCCCGATCAACGCCGACGGCACCACCTGCCCCGCCGACTGCGAGGCCGTGCGCGGGGCGCTGTGGCACGAGTCCACGTTCTGCTACGGGCCCGGCACCCAGCTGGTCGCGTGCGTGAAGAAGTCGGGCAGCTGGACGGTGTTCTCCACCTGCACCCTGGAGCTCGCCACCGGCCGCAAGTTCCTCACGCCGATCGCGCTGCCCTGCCCGCAGGTCCACGGCTTCGCGTCGTGCGGCGCCGGCGGCGGCTACTGCCCGCCCTGACACCCTCTCGCCGCACCGTTCGGGATGGTTTAGGCATGCGCGATGTTCCGTCGCTCGTGGCTGCTCTCCGCCAGCACGCTGTTCGTCCTCGGCGCTCTCGCCCCGCTCTCCGCCTGCAAGAAGGCGGCGTCCACCGGGCACGCCGGCACCAAGGAGGACCCGTTCGTCATCGGCATGAGCCAGTGCAACCTGGGCGAGCCCTGGCGCGTGCAGATGAACGAGGACCTGAAGAACGCGGCCGCCAAGCACCCCGAGCTCAAGGTCGTCTTCAAGGACGCGCAGAACGACTCGCTCACCCAGCGCACCCAGGTCGAGGAGCTCGTCAACCAGGGCATCGACCTGCTGGTCATCTCGCCCAAGGAGGCCGCGCCGCTCACCAAGCCGGTGGCCGAGGCCTACAAGAAGGGCATCCCGGTGATCGTGCTCGACCGCGCGGTGGAGGGCGACCAGTTCACGACGTTCATCGGCGGCGACAACAAGAAGATCGGCCGCGAGGCCGGCAAGTGGGTGGCCAAGCTGCTCGGCGCATCCGGCGGCAACGTCGTCGAGCTCGAGGGCCTCATGACCTCGACCCCGGGGCAAGACCGCCACGCCGGGTTCCTCGAGGGCCTCGACCTCGCCAAGAACACGGGCATCAAGATCGTGTTCACCGCCGACATGCAGTGGCTCGAGCCCAATGCGCGCAAGGAGATGGCCTCCGCGCTCGCCACCAACCCCAAGATCGACGTCGTCTATGCGCACAACGACCCGGGCGCGCACGGCGCCTACCTGGCCGCCAAGGAGGCGGGGCGAGAGGCCACGATCAAGTTCGTGGGCATCGACGCGCTGCCGCACGAGGGTGTGAAGTACGTGAAGGACAACCTCCTGCACGCCACGTTCACCTACCCGACCGGCGGCGCCGAGGCGATCGACGTCGCGCTCAAGCTCCTCAAGAAGGAGCAGGTGCAGAAGAAGATCGTGCTCGGCACCAAGAGCTGGACCAGCGAGAACGTCGCCAAGGGCGGCGAAGACATCCCGTGAACACGAAAGAGGAGCACTGACATGTCCAAGCGGATTGCGCTGTTCTGGCCCGGCGACGCGCGGGAGAAGCCGAACGAGCTCGCGCGGCCGGCCATGGTCGAGGCCACCAAGCAGCTCACCACGGCGCTCCAGAAGCTCGGCAAGGAGCCGTATCTGGTCGAGGGCTTCCTCAGCAAGCCGCACGAGTCGATCGAGAAGCTCGGCCCCGTGCGCGACCCGATGATCGGGGTGTGCACGCACTGGTTCTACGGCCCGCACACGACCGACGGCGTGGTGGGCAAGGACAACCCGCTGCTCCTCGCGAGCAACTTCTCCGGGCAGTGGCCCGGCCTCGTCGGCCTGCTGAACACCGGCGCGTGCCTCGAGATGCTCGAGCGCCCGTTCTCCCGTGCCTGGACCGACGCCGCCGACATGTCGAGCGACGAGGTGTTCATGGAGCGCCTCCGCGAGTGGTGTTCCACGGGCCAGATCAAGTACCCGGAGGACGAGATCGCGGGGCACGCGCCGATCTCCGCCGACGCCGCGGCCCGCGCCCGCGCGGTCGCCGCCCGGATCCGCGACCGCCGCATCCTCACCCTGATGCTCGGCGACACCTCGATGGGCATGATCAACGGCTATTTCGGCCCGCGCCTGCTCACCCGCCACGGGTTCACCGAGCACAAGGTCGACCAGGCGTGGATCATCGACCGCGGCCGTCGCATCGACGACCGGCGCATCGACGCGGCCCTCGCCTTCGTCAAGGAGAAGGGCCTCGAGTTCCACTGGGGCAAGGACGCCCACCTCGGCACCGAGGACTTCACCGAGCAGGCCACCCGCGAGCAGCTCCGCGACTACCTCGTGGTCCTCGACCTGCTGCAGGAGTTCAAGGCCGACTGCCTCGGCTGGCAGTACCAGCTCGGTCTCATCCCGCTGCGGCCACCGAGCGATCTGGCCGAGGGGCTCTTCAACTCCACGTGTCGCCCCGAGTCGAACGGCGACACCGTCGCCACGGCGACCGAGGCCGACCAGGGCAACGTGATGCCCATGGAGATGCTCAAGCGCCTGCTCAAGGCCAAGGGGCTGCACCAGGCGGTCATGTTCCACGACGTGCGCTGGGGCGCGGTGCACCCGGCCGATCCGAAGCGGTTCCTCTGGGTGCTGCTCAACAGCGGGTCGTGCGGCGCCTACGCGTTCAACCACGACCCGAACACGCTGCGCGGCGCACACAGCTACCGCCAGCCGCCGGGCTACTTCCCGACGCCGGGCGGCACGCTCGCCGGCGAGAGCCTCCCCGGCGAGATCACCTGGGCCCGCGCCTACATCAAGAAGGGCGAGCTCTGGATGGACGTCGGCAAGGGCGAGGTGGTGAAGCTCCCGCCCGAGGTGCGCGACCAGTGGTGGGAGGGCACCACGCGCCAGTGGCCGTTCATGGCGGCCGACCTCGGCGTCTCGCGCGACACGCTCATGGCGCACTTCCTCTCGAACCACGTCGCGGTGGCCTACGGCGACGTGTTCGGCGAGATGGTCGCGCTCTCCCAGGAGCTCGGCTTCAAGGTGCGGGTCTGGGGCCAGAAGGCGTTCGGCGGCTGATGGCCACGGCGTTCTACGTCGGGGTCGACGTCGGCACGGGCAGCGCGCGCGCGGGGGTGTTCGACGCGCACGGCACGCTCGCGGGCGCGGCCTCCGAGCCGATCCGCACCTGGAAGCCGCAGGCCGACTTCGTCGAGCAGTCGTCCGACGACATCTGGCGCGCGTGCGGCGTCGCGGTGCGGAAGGCCCTCGCCCTCGGCGGCGTGCGCCCCGACCAGGTGCGCGGCGTGGGCTTCGATGCCACGTGCTCGCTGGTGGCGCTCGACGAAGGCGACCGCCCGGTGACCGTGAGCCCCACCGGGGACGACGCGCAGAACGTGATCGTGTGGATGGACCACCGCGCGATCGCGCAGGCCGAGCGCATCAACGCCGGCCAGCACGAGGTGCTGCGCTACGTCGGCGGCACCATCTCGCCGGAGATGGAGACCCCGAAGATCCTCTGGCTCGCGGAGCACCTGCCCGCCTCGTTCGCGCGCGCCACGCGCCTCCTCGATCTGCCGGATTTCCTGGTGTACCGGGCCACCGGGCACGACGTGCGGTCGCTCTGCACCACCGTCTGCAAGTGGACCTATCTCGGCCACGAGGCGCGGTGGGACGACGCCTTCTTCCGCGCCGTCGGCCTCGGCGTCCTGGTGGACGAGGGCTACCGCCGCATCGGCACGAACGTGCGTCCCATGGGCGAGCGCGCGGGGCTGCTCACCGCGAAGGCGGCCGCCGAGCTCGGCCTCGCCGAGGGCACCCCGGTGGCCGTCGCGATCATCGACGCCCACGCCGGTGGCCTCGGCACCGTGGGCCTCGCCGTCGACGGCGAGGGCGTGGTCGACGAGGCCGCGCTCGAGCGCCGCGTCGCGCTGATCGGCGGCACCTCCACCTGCCACATGGCGGTCTCGCGCGAGCCGCGGTTCGTACCCGGCGTCTGGGGTCCTTACCAGTCCGCGATGGTGCCCGGCATGTGGCTCACCGAGGGGGGCCAGTCCGCGACCGGCGCGCTCATCGACCACACCATCCACGGCCACGCGCGCGGCGCCGAGCTCGCCGCCGAGGCCCAGGCGCGCGGCACCACCGTCTACGCGCTCCTGAACGAGCGGGTCGCGCGGCTCGCGACCGACCGCGGCGTCGCGTTCCCGGCCGAGCTCGTCCGCGAGCTGCACGTGCTGCCGGACCACCACGGCAACCGCTCGCCGCGCGCGAACCCCACGCTCCGCGGCATGGTCTCGGGCCTCACGCTCGACGACTCGGTCGACGCCCTCGCGCTCCTGTATCTCGCCACCATCCAGGCGCTCGCCCACGGCACCAAGCACGTGCTCGACGCCTGCAACGCCGCCGGTCACCGCATCGACACCCTGATCGCGTGCGGCGGCGACGCCAAGAACCCGCTCTTCGTGCGCGAGCACGCCGACGTGACCGGGTGTCGCGTCGTGCTGCCCGCCGAGGCGGAGGCGGTGGTGCTCGGGTCCGCCATGCTCGGCGCGGTCGCGGCGGGCGACGTCCCGAGCGTCGTCAGTGCGATGGGCACGATGAGCCGGCAAGGGGGAGTCGTCGAGGCGGCGGGGGGCGCTGTCGCGGCCTTCCACCAGAAGAAGCACCAGGTGTTCCTCCGCATGTACGAGGACCAGATGGCCTACCGCGGGCTCATGGCCGGGTAGACCGAAACCACCCCGCCTCGGTGACGTTCTCGTGGGACGGCCGCGCGCTTGCGCGAGCCCTGGAGGATTGCCGATGCACCACCGTGGTCTCCTGTTCGTCGCGTGTGCTCTCGTGGGGCTCGCTGCCTGCAAGAACGACAAGATCCCCCCCATCGCCGAGCAGGCGCCACCCCCGGCCTCTGCCTCCGCGAGCGCGCCGCTCGCCGTGGGCGAGGCCAGCTACGTCGTGCGCGCCGAGGGCAAGGTCTCCGTCGGCATCGACGCCCCCCTCGAGAAGTTCAAGGGCGAGACCAGGAAGCTCGGCGGCTTCTTCCGCGTGCAGCCCAAGAAGCTCGACGCGTCGACCGGCACGATCACCGCGAGCCTGCTCGAGTTCAAGACGATGACCTTCGACGACAAGGACAAGAACGAGACCCAGACCGAGCACGCGCTCAACTGGTTCGAGGTCGGCGACGACGTGAAGGCCAAGCGCCCCAAGGATTTCGACAACTACAAGAACGTCCTCTTCCAGATCGACACCATCGAGTCGGTGACCCCTTCGACCGATCTCACCCAGGTGCCCGAGAAGGACGGCGTCCGCACGGTCACCATGAAGGCCAAGGGCACCGTCTGGGTGCACAGCCGGCCCGCGCAGAAGACGGTGGTGGTCGAGCTCGCGTTCAAGGGATCGCCGACGATGCCGACCGAGGTGTCGTTCAAGACCAAGGAGCCCGTGCACGTGAGCCTCGCCGCCCACGACGTCAAGCCACGCGACACCGCGGGGAAGTTCCTCGACGGCACCCTGTCGGTCATCGGCAAGAAGCTCGACGACGACGCGCAGGTGCACGTGGAGGGCAGCGCCTCCCACGACCCGGGCGCGAAGGTCGCGGCGAGCGCGTCCGCGATGTCGAGCGCGATGGTGCAGGGCTGGCAGGCGATGCCCACGCCTCCCGCGGCCTCCGCGGCCCCCTTGCCCGCCGCCGTGAAGCCGACCTCCACCCCGTGAGAGCGGGAGCGACGGACTAGGACGCCGTATTGCCGCGGCGCAGGCGGTCGAGCCCCGAGGCGACCAGGATGATCCCGCCGGTCACGATCTCCTGCACCCAGTTCGGGAGCCCGAGGTGGGTGCCCCCGGTCTTGATCACGGTCATCAGGAACGCGCCGATCATCGCCCCGAGGATCGAGCCCTCTCCGCCCGACAGCGAGGCGCCGCCGATCACCACCGCCGCGATCACCTCGAGCTCGAGGCCCACGGCGGTCGTCGGGTCACCGACGGTGAGCATCGAGAACTCGAGCACGCCCGCGAGCCCGGCCAGCAGGCCCGCGAGCGCGAAGACGGCGATCTTCACCCGCTCGACCGGCACGCCACAGAGCCGCGCGGTGCGCTCGTTCGAGCCCACCGCGAACACGTGCCGACCGAAGCGGGTCGACGAGAGCAGGAGCGAGGCGAGCACGGCCACGGCGATCGCCAGGAACACCCCCGTGGGCGGTCGGAGCGAGCCGACGGTGGGCTGCAGCAGCGTCTCGAGGCCGCGGGCGGGCGCGTCGATCTTCTGCTCGTTGGCGAGCCCCTTGGCCGCGCCGCGGAGGATGCTCATCGACCCGAGGGTGACGATGAACGGCAGCATCCGGAGCCGAGCGACGAGCACGCCGCCGAGCGCCCCGCACAGCGTCGCCACGAGGCACCCGCCGAGGGCCGCGACGAGCGGACCGTGCCCGCGCACCAGGAGCTTGGCGACCACCACGCTCGTGAGGGCGACCGAGGATCCGACCGAGAGGTCGATGCCGCCCGAGACGATCACCAGGGTCGCGCCCACGGCCGCGATGGCCACGACCACCGTCTGCTGGCTCATCGTCAGGAGCGTGGCCGCGCGCCCGAACGTCTCGGGGCGCAGCGCGAGGAAGATCGCGTAGACGACCACCAGGGCGACCAGCGGCCCGAACCACTTCTTGGCGAGCAGGGCCTTCATGCGCCGACGGCCTCCTTGAGGATCGCGTGCTCGGTCCACTCGGCGACCGGGCGCGCCTCGCCGAGCCGACCGCGGCACATCACGGCCACCCGATCGCACACGCCGAGGAGCTCGGGGAGAGAGCTCGACACCAGGACGATCGCCTTTCCAGAGCGGGCGAGGGCGTCGATCTCGGCGTAGATCGCGGCCTTGCTGCGCACGTCGATGCCGCGGGTGGGCTCGTCGAGCAGCAGCACGTCCACGTCGTGGTGGAGCAGCCGCGCGAGCGCGACCTTCTGCTGGTTGCCGCCGGACAGCTCGGAGACCGGCGCGTCGACGCTCCCGGCGCGGATACCGAGGCGCTCGACCCAGCGCCGCGCCGTCGCCCGCAGCGATGCCCCACGCACGAACGCGGGTAGCCCTGAGAGAGTCAGGTTCTCGGCCAGCGAGAGCCCCTGCGCGAGACCCTCGCCCTTGCGATCCTCGCTGAGGAGGCCCACGCCCCGATCGAGCGCGTCGCGCGGGCTCCGCGGGCCCCGCCACGCCCCGACGCGCACGGCACCCGAGGTCACGCGATCGAGACCGAACACCACGCGCAGGAGCTCGGTGCGGCCCGCGCCCACGAGCCCGGCGATCCCGACCACCTCGCCGCGGTGGACGACGAGCGAGGCGTCGCGCGGCTTCTGCAGGCCGGAGAGCGCCTCGACCACCAGCAAGGGTTCGCCGCGTTCGTGGGCGGAGCGCGGGAACAGCTCCGCGACCTCGCGCCCGGCCATCAGGGTGACGAGGGCGTCGATCGAGGTGGTGGCCACGGCGCCGGTGCCCACCGTCGCGCCGTCCCGGAGCACCGTGAACCGCTGCGCCACCCGCTTCACCTCCTCGAGAAAATGCGACACGTAGAGCACCGCGATCCCGGCGCGGGAGAGCTCGCCGATCAGCGTGAACAGGCGCTCGGCGTCGTCCGCACCCAGGCTCGAGGTGGGCTCGTCGAGGACGAGGAGCCGCGGCTCGCCGCGCACGAGCGCCCGCGCGATCTCGACCAGCTGCTGCGCGGCGGGCGACAGGTCGGCGGCCCGCGCGTCGAGGGGCGTGGTGGAGCCGACGCGCCCGAG
>CAZUZY010000034.1:0-37619 GCA_964624885.1 uncultured Polyangiales bacterium
CGAGGCCGAGGCGTGGGTCGCGCGCTGCGCGGAGGCCGCGGCGATCCCGATGCGGCTCGAGGCGTGCCCCGCCGGGGTGGCGATCGTCGAGCTCCGCCCCACGGGAAGCGCGCCCTTCTCCGTGGAGCTCTCGCGCGCTCCGCGCGGCTTCCGCCGCGTGGGCCCGTTCGGCCTCTCCCCGATCGGCGAGTTCGCGGACTGGAAGCTCGAGCCGGCCGCGCGACGACAGGCCTTCGACGCGCTCGCGGCGTGCGTCGAGCGGCGCCCGCCCGACGTGCTCCTCGACGGCGAGGGTGCGCTCGTCTCGCCGTCGTCCCCGCTGCCGCGGGTGCCCTGGCTCGCGCTGCTCGCGGCGCTCCTCGCCCTGTTCGTCGTTCGCGCGCGAGGGGTGGGCCGGCGGGCGGTCGCGGCGACCGGCGCCGCCTATGCCGCGATCCTGCTGGCGCGCCGGGCGACCTTCGCCGCGGGCTACTTCCACCAGAACGGACAGGGGCCGGACTGGATCGCGGCCGCGCTCCGGGGCGACGCGGGCGAGTACGGTCCTGGCTACCCGGAGCTCTTCGGATGGATCGCCACGCGCGCGCGACGCCCCGACCTCGCGGTGTTCGTGGCGCAGGAGCTCCTTGCCGGGACGGTGCCCATCGCCGGGTTCCTCGTGGTGCGCGCGACCGGGGCCTCCCGCGCCGTCGCGCTCGCGGTCGGCGCGGCCCTGACCCTCGATCCCGTGCTCGGACGCCTCGCGAGGAGCGAGTCCTACTTCGCCACTCTCCTCTCGCTGGCCTTCCTCGCCGCGGCCCTGCTCACGTCGGGCTTCTCGGGGCGCGAGCGAGGGACACGGGTCGCGGCGTCGCTGGGTGCGGCGCTGCTGATCGCGGAGGCGGGTCGCGTGCATCCGCTCGCGTGGGTGCCCTGTGCGCTGGTGCCGCTCGTCGTGCTCACGCTGCCGGGTCGACGACGGGCCTGGGAGGCTTCCGCGGTGACGCTCCTGTGCGCAGCCGTGGCCGCGGTCCTCGTCCTGCCGACGATGCGCGCGACCCTCGCCGGGGGTCTCGGCCGCGGGTTCCTCCCCGGCGCCAAGGCCCTCTTCGCCGAGCAGCGCCCCATGTTCGCGCTCGCCGTCGGCGCCGTCGTTGCGCTCGCGAGCGTTCGCGCGACCCGCGCCTTCGCGCTCCCGGTGGGTGTGGTGTGCCTGACCGTGGTGGTCGCGGCGGCCACCGACGTGGTGCGGGCCGACGCCGCCGTGGTCCGCAGCTCCTACCTCCACCTCTTCGCCCCTACCGTGCTCGGCGGGCTCGCCGCGCTTCCGCAGAGAGCGATGACGCTGTGGCTCGGCGCGGTCGCGCTGGTGCTCCATGTCTCGTGGGATCGCCGGGCCACCCCCCTCCCCACCGATGCACAGGAGCTCGCGTTCGCGCTCGAGTGGCGGGAGACGCTGCCGTCCGACGCCGAGGTGGCCGCGCTGCAGCGGGTGGGAGACCGCGTGCTCACGCTGCCGCTGTTCCCGGGACGCACCGCGACGTCGGTGGCCGTATCCGCCAAGGGCTTCGCCCCCTTCCACCAGACGCGCCGCTTCTACGTGCGCACCTCGCTCTGCGCGACGCCGGAAGGGGCGCCCCGCTGCGCGGCGTTCGAGAGCACCCACACTCTCCGACCTCTGGCCCGTCGTACGTTCGAGGCGAGGGCGAGCCTCCCATGGCTCCCCCTCCCCACCCGGCCCATCGAGGTGGTCGTCTTCCTCGTGGAGTGACGGCGACTCGCTGCTATCATCGACGAGATGCGGCGCGAGCACTGGACCTCTCTCGTCGTCGCCTCCCTGCCGGTCGCGCTCGCCGTGTGGCTCACCGGTGCGGGCTGCGCGACGGGCGATCAGGTGGAGGACGACGGCAAGGAGACGGGCCCGATCGGTGACGGCGGTGGCGACAGCTCCACCGGTGACGCGAAGACCGACGGCAGCACCGACGGCGCCAAGGACACGGCCCTCAGCTGTCCCGACGCCGGCGCGCTGAACACCTGCGCGACGGTGCAGGACCTGGGCACCATCGCCGCTGGCAGCAGCAAGTCGGTCACGAGCTCGCTCCCGATCACCGGCGCGAGCGAGCGCTGGTACAAGGTCACGTTCCAGAACCTCGACCAGCCGAGCGTGCACCCTCGCATCAAGATCAGCGCCACCGCCGGCGGCGCCGACGCGGGCACGCCGTTCCTCTTCGAGGTCATGAAGTCGTGCTCCAAGGACGACCTCACCTGCGGCGACGAAGACGCCACCACCGCGGCCAAGGTCTCCGACTTCGAGATGCGGTACCGCGACGACCCGGACGGCGGCGACGGCGCGCCCCTCGAGGATCCGCCCGACGGCCCCGACGACGCGCGCATCCCGATCAAGGTCGGCACGGGCGGCACGGTGTACATCCGCGTGTTCCGCGCGAGCACCACGCCGCCGACCGTCTGCGACACCTACAAGATCGACTTCACCAACTAGACCGACCGATCAGAGGTTGGCCTTGCCGGTGAGGAACTGCCCGGCGATCCCCGCCGCCGGCCAGTCGAAGGTCTCCTCGAGCACCTTGCCGTCGACCGAGGTGAGACGGAGCGTGAACGGTCCCTTGCCGAACCCTCCACCGTCCGTCAACGTGCCGTCGCCCCCCCGCGTCAACGCGACGTACGCCGCGTGGTTCTTGCTCTTCACCTCGACCTTGGCGAGGGGCAGGCGGGCGTTGCGCACCCAGAGGCTGGTCCACCACTCGCTCGAGCCGGTCTGGAACTCGTACATGACGTTGCCGGTGGCGGGACACTCGGCGAACGACCAGGTCATCGCGCGCGGGTACTCACCGCTGTCGAGGATCGCGTAGGCCTCGGGGCTCACGTCGATGCTGTTGGGGGTCGTGTCGCCGTAGGTCACCACGCGGAGGATCGCGGACTTGCCCTTGGCGGTCTTCACGGAGATGCAGGCATCGCAGTAGCTGGCGACGTTGGGGATGCCGTTCCACAGACCTGCGAGCAGGAGGCCCTCGGCCTTGCGCACCGCGGTCGCGTACTTGGTGCCCGGCGCGCAGGCGTTGTGCCACTTGGTCTCGTCCCAGTCGACCGGGCCGAGGTGGAACTGACCGCCTTCGTGGGGAGCGCCGATGGGGGTGCCACCTCCGGCATCGACCGGGGGACCGGTGTCGACGGGTGGCGTGGTGCTGGTACCGGTGTCGACGAGCGGATCGCCGTCCGCGGTCGTGGCCGCGTCGGACGTCGAGTCCACCGGATCGGAGCCACACGCGGAGAGACCGACCAACAGGAAGAGCACGCGACGCATCCTCGGATCCTACACGAGCCCGACGTCTCGTCGCGCCTCACGAGCGGCACGTGTCGTGCAGCGATTGGCCGTCAGGTGCTCCGATGTCGCAGACCCTTGTCGCCAGTGTCATGACCACCCCACCGATCTCCGTGCCGGCCCAGGCCACGGTGCGGGAGGCGCTCGCCATCCTCGAGTCGCTCGCGCTGCGTCACCTCCCGGTGGTCGACGACGAGCACCGGTTGCTCGGGGTCGTGAGCGAGCGCGAGCTGCACAGCCTCTACGCCTCGCGCATCGAGCTCACGGTGGACGCGCCGCTGCTCGCCCGCGCGGCCCTCGGTCGACACGTGGGTCAGGTGATGATCAAGGATCCGGTGAGCATCGAGGCCGAGGCGCCGCTGCGCGAGGCCATCGAGAAGATGCTGCAGACCCACCTGAGCGCGCTGCCCGTGGTGCGGGACGGGATCGTGGTGGGCGTCCTCAGCTACGTGGACGTGCTGCGTGCATTCCATCGCCTGCTGTGAGCGCCGCACGGATTTCGCCGCGGAGATGCACGCGCTGCGGGCGGGTCAGGACTCCGTGAGCGCCGTGCGGACCCTCGGCCAGGCCGTGAGGGCCCGCTGCTCGGCGTCTCCAAGCTCGACGCGGAGCGCGCGTCGATAGGCGAGAACCGCCTTCGTCGCGGGGGCGCGGCGCGCGCGCAGGCTCGCCATGCGCAGGTCGTTCAGGTCCCCGAGCCGCGACTGCAGCTCGACGAAGCACTCGGGGCGCTCGGCGCCCGACCACTCGAGCGCGAAACGCACACGGCGCACCGCGCGGCGGAACGCGTGCATGGCGTCTCCGTCGCCGATCACGAGGGTGTCACCAGAGCGGAGCGCCTTCTCGGCGAGGCGCCGGGTCTTGCGGGCGATACGGCGGGCCCGGAGAGGTTGCGCCCCCTCCAGCGCGGTGAGGAGCGCAGCCGCGCGCGCGCCCCGCATGACGCGGGACAGCGCTCTCGCCGCGCGGGTCCGCTCCTCGCGGAGCTCCAGCGCGAGGCTCGACGGCATCGCGGGGTGCGACAGCTGGACGTCGAGGTCGCGCACCGGCCCTGCCGCCCGCCGCAGCCACCGGAGCTCGGCACCCAGCGCCTCGTCGCCGTCGAGCAGCGCCCACACCCGCAGGCGCGCGAGCGCGACCCGGAGCTGGTGGACCGACGCGGGCGTCACCTCTCCCGCGAGCACGCCGAGGTGCAAGCGCAGGTGCTCGAGCCAGGGCCGGAGCGGGATCCGTGCGGCCATGGGCCGACGATGCTCCGCTCGCCGCGGAACCGCAACGGGCTCACCAGCAGTCGTGGCCGCCGGGACAGCTGCCCTCGGGGTCGGCGTCGGCGAACGGCACCTTGGCCTCGTACTCGATGTACCCGGCCGCGCAGGTCTTGCCGAGGTCGAGCGACAGACACAACGCCTCGCGCGAGTAGAGCTTGTTGCTCTTGTTGCTCGCGGTGAGGCGCAGCCGGAACGCCATCGTCTGGCCGTCGGGCAAGAGGCCGACGTCGCGCAGCCCCGAGTTCGCCACGCCGACCGAGATCGCCTGCGTGGCCTTGGCGCCGAGGTCGATGGTGAAGGCGTCGCCGCCGAGGCCGTCGCTGCGCCGCATGAGCGTCACCACCGGGCCCTCGCTCGGCTGCACGAAGCGATCGAGGCCGGCCATGGGCCCCTGGAACGCGGTGAACGCCCGCGTCGAGAGGTCGAACCAGCCGAACGGCGACTTCTCCTGGAACACCGTGGCCTCGGCGGAGACCTGGCCGCTGATGCCGTTCGGACCGATCGTGATGCTCGCCGAGGCCTTGGCCTTCACGCGCGTCTTCACCTTGATCGAGGCGTCCACGAGCAGGCCCTTGCCGTCGCGTGAGAGCGCGAACCGGGGGAGCGCGTTGCCGATCGGGGTGAGGCTGAAGGCCAGACTCTTCGGCTCGATGACCATGAGGTGGTACTGCGCGCCGTCCTTGCTCGGAATCTGCCGGGGATCCGCGAACATCGTGGCGTCGATGCGCTGCAGGTCGAGGTAGGCCACGACGCGACCGCCGTCGGCGGGCATCGCGACCGGGCCGAAGCCGGGGAGGTTCTTCACGAACGCGGGCGTCGCGCCGAGGTCGATCACGCTCACCGGGTCGGGGTTGGTCCAGGTCTGCGTCGTGTTGGCGGGCACGTCCTCGGCGCAGAACGTGGGTGAGAGGAACGCGCGGGTCTCGTCGGGGAGCACCTCGATCGGCGCGGTGCAGTTCGGCACGGCGAGGCGCGCGGCGGGCGTGACACCGCTGAGGTCGGCCAGCAGGAGCTTGGTCTCCGGCTTGTGGTCGGTGAACCGGGTGTGCGACGCGACGAGCACCTTGTTCGCCGTGGGGAGGAACGCCGCGAACGAGGCGACCCCTCCGAGCTCCTCGCTCGCGCGCACCGCGCCACTCGCCGCGTCCAGGATGCGGATCTGGTGGTCGTCTCCTTGCACGATCGAGCGGTCGTCCGCCGACACGCGGAGCAGCGACACCTTGACCATCGGCGTGCTCTGCCAGGTCTTCTTGCCCGTCGCGAGGTCGACGCCGACCACCGAGCCGTCCGCGGCGAGCGCGTAGCCGAGCGCCGCCTTGGGCGAGAACACGAACCGGGTCGGCTGGAAGTCCAGCTCGGTGAAGGTCTTCTTGCCGAGGTCGTAGATCACGCTGACCGCGTTGCGCTGCGCGAACACGTAGTCGCCCCGCGGGGACACGGTCATCGCGCCGGTCGCCAGGATCTCGCCCTGCGCGCCGCCGCGGGTGCGATCGTTCGCGTTGGCGCCGCCCTCCAGCGCCGCGGCCGGATCCTGGGCGACACAGGCCACCGAGAGAGAAGCGAAGAGGCTGAGACGGAGCAGCGTGGAGCGAAGCATGGGCGACCCTCCAGCAACGCCGGTGCCAGCGTCGTTCGCAGGGAAATCGTGGCGATCCGCGGTGCGCCCAGAGGCCGCTGTGAACGGGACTCCACGATCGACCGGACAGGCGAGGAAGGGACTTGGCGCGGGCCACGCTCCTCGCTCTCCTCGCTCCATGCGGAAGGCTGTCGCGACGACGTTCGGGCTGATGGTGTCGCTCGTCCCCGTGTTCGCCCACGCCGACTCGAGTGCGCCGGCGAACGTGGTCAGCCTCGGGTACCTCCGCACGTGGGTGTTCGGCGACGCCGCCGTCACGTCGCACGGCATCGAGGTCACGTACATGCACTACCCCCTCGCGAGCGAGCTCCTCGCGTACTCCGGGCTGGTCCAGTTCGAGACCTACGGTGGCGCCTATCGGATCGCGGGCGGCGGGCAGCTGTCCTTCGGCGTCGTGGGACTCGAGGCCGCGCTCGCGCACCGCGGCGCCGACGCGACCCACGCCGCGACCCTGGGGATCCACCTCGCGCCGTACCTCTCGGTCGGGTTCCTCCACCTCGCGCTGCGGGTGGTGGCGCCGATCTCGGGCGACCCGGGCTACCCCACCGAGGTCGGTCTCACCCTGGGCCTCAAGGTGCCCGTGCCCATCGATCGACTGCCCGAGCTCCTCCGCATCCGCGTGCCTGCCGGACGACCGCTCCGCGCCGACGACGGCACCCAGTGGCTCCCCGAGGTGCTCCTCGCCGAGCAAGGCGCGCTCGCGCAGCCGCGGCTCGGAGACGCTTCCACGCGGAGGGCGGCGGCGACCCGCTTCGTGGCCGACGGCCAGCTCGAGTGCGCCGCGATCGCGTGCTTCTTGCGCCTCGCGGAGGAGCTCCGCGCGCTCTCGGCCGACCCGGCGTTGATCGAAGGGGCCCTCGCCGCGGCGGAGGACGAGGTCCGCCACACCGAGCTCTGCTTCGCGCTCGCGAGCGCTTACGCCGGCGTGCCGCTCGCGCCTGTCCCGCGCCCTGCGGTCGAGCCCCGCGCGATCGACTGGGCCACCCTCGCCGTGGAGTCGTTCGTCGACGGCTGCTGCGGGGAGGGGCTCGCGGCCGAAGCGGCCCGTGAGGAGGCCGCGCGCACCGACGACCCCGTGGTCCGCGCGGCCCTCGCGATCCTCGCCGAGGACGAGGCGCGCCATGCCGAGCTCGCGTGGCGGATCGTGACCTTCTGCCGACGGATCGCGCCCGTGGACGGCGCCCTCGAGGCCGCGATCGCCGACCTGCACCGCGAAGGTCCGTCCCTGGCGGCGCGGGTCCGACGCGACGCCGTTCGACGGCTTCGTGACAGTCACTGACCCTTGCCGAGCGGTCGTCCACCGCCCATCGTACGTCGGTGCGTACCGTCTTGTTGCTCGCGGGCGTGTGGGTCATGGGGTGTTCTGCGCAGGGCGAAGACCCTGGCACGCTCGACGGTGGGAAAGACGCCCGCACCGACGTCGCGGACGAGGCGGTCGTCGACGGCGGTGACGACGGGTTCGTGGCCGACGTCCCCCTGACCGAGACCGGACCGCCGCCCGTCGAGCGGGTCTACGCCAACACCGACCAGGATCTGTGGCGGATGGACCCGGCCACCAAGACCATCACCCGCATCGGCGACTTCGTCGACGGGTCGGGCACCGCGCTCGCCGAGCCCATGACCGACATCGCGGTCGACAAGAGCGGCAACCTGTTCGGCAACTCGGTCGGCAAGATCTTCACGCTGAAGCTCCCCGCCGGGGACACGGGCAACGTCACCGCCACCGTCCTGGTCTCGCTGCCGACCAGCAGCCCCCGCATGTACGCCCTCGGCTTCGCGCCCAGCGGGGTGCTCGGCACCGCCGAGGCGCTGATCGGCGGCGACGCGGCGGGCGACCTCTACCTCATCCCCACCGACGGCAGCGCGCCGCTCGGCGTCGGCACGTTCGGCAAGGTCACGGCGACCGATCCGGGCGGCGGCGTGGCGGGCGACTACTGGCAGCTCTCCGGGGACATCGCCTTCTTCGAGGGCACCGCGGGGCCCATCGGTCTCGCCACCCTGCGTCCGTGCACCAAGCCCGCCGACACGGCCACGTGCAAGAACGGCAACGACGTGCTCGTGGAGATCGACGTCACCGCGCTCGCCAAGAAGAGCGCCACGAGCAACCTCAAGAAGCGCTTCATCGGCACGAGCGGCACGGGGTTCGGTCGGCTCTACGGCCTCGGCGCGTGGGGCGGTGAGGCGTTCGCGTTCCAGCGCTTCTCGACGAGCGGCGCCACCACGACCGCGTTGTTCCTCTCGATCTCGCTGGTCGACGGCAAGGGCAAGATCGAGAAGGACTTCCCCACCATCGCCGCCGCCAAGAACGGCTGGAGCGGCGCCGGCGTCACCACCAAGGCGAAGATCGACCTCAAGTGAACGAGAGCGGCCCCCGACCCCCTGGCAGGGGATCGAGGGCCGCGCCCGTCACCGACGCTCAGGCCGGGGTCGGCTCGCCGAGCGGCATCGCCGGAGGCGGCACCGACGCCGCCTTCGCCGCGACCAGGTCGTACTTCTTGAGGAACGCGAGGCCCTTGAGCCCGCGGAACGCCCAGAAGCAGAAGAGGAACCCGACCACGAACACGCCCGAGCCACCGAGCAGGACGAGCGTCCAGTTGGGCTCCTCCTTGCCGAAGCCCTTCTCGAGCAGCTTCTCCACGAGCGGCTCCGCGCCGAGCACGAACGCCACCGGGAAGACCTGCGCCCACAGCAGCGCGAGCGTGCCCCACCCCCAGAACTTCTTGTGGGCGGAGAGCGGCACCTTCTCCTGGAACCGCTGCTGGAAGATCTTGTGCGCCTTGCCGAGGAAGAACCCGGTCGAGAGCAGCACCACCATCACGTTGAGGACGAGGAACACCACCGTGCCGGCGAGGCTCCCGAAGATCAGGCCCGACGAGGCGCCCGGGGTCTGCACATAGATCACGTCGACGAAGAACGTGTTGAGGAAGTTCTCCACCGCCGGTCGCACCGCGAGCGCGAGCAGCTCGCCCGAGAGCAGGGTGACGACGGCGAGGAGCACGATGAGGCACAGCGTCGCGAGCAGCTCACGACCCACCTTGCGGAACGCCTCCTTGACCACGCCCTCGGTGTTCTCACCGGCCGCCGCGCGCGCGGGCAGCTTGATCAGCTCCACCAGCATCGGCCGCGCGCCGACCAGGAAGAGGAAGATCGCCATCGTGGTCATGACCAGCGGCAGGTAGTCGAAGATCCACAGCATCCCCTTGAACCACTTGGCGGCGGCGAGGAACGGCTGCGCGTCCTTGGCGATCTTCTGCACGTTCTCGAGCAGCGCGACCGGCACCGACTCCTCGCTCGAGGACAGCTGGTCGAGCGTGGGCTGGATCAGCTGCGGACCGAACGAGATCAGGTGGTCCGCCGAGTCGCCGATGCCGTCGAGCGCGGCCTCGACGATCTTGATCTGCGGGTTGGTGAACTTGGCGAGCGCCCCCTGCACGTTCTTGAGCAGGAGGACGATCGCCGCGAACAGGTTCATCACGATCACCGAGGCGAACGCCGCGATGGCGCTGGTCTTGAACAGCACGCCGAGCTTGCCGGGGTACTTCTTGGCCAGGAAGATCGGCATCAGGAGCAGCACGAAGCCGAGCATCGACACCCAGCCGAGCACCATCGACAGGCGCTCCATCTTGGCCTCCTGGGCCTTCTCCATCTTGGCCTCGATCTTCCCGAGGACCTTCTCCTTGATCTTGGGGAGGATCCCGCGGATGAACGCGGCGTATTTCTCGGGGTCGTGCGAGGCGGCGGCGGTGTCGCCGGCCTTCTCCTCGGCGGGGGACAGATCGCCCTCGCCCTCGGGGCCGGCCTTGGCGGCCGTGGACGTGGCTTCTTCGCCATCCTTCTTGTCGGCGTCCTTCTTTTCGCCGTCGTTCTTCGCGGGGGCCTTGTCGGCCTCCTTCGCCTCGTGCGCGGGCGCGGCCGCGGCCGGCGCCTCCTTGTTCAGATCCTCGGGCTCGTCCGCGCGAGCCCCCGGCGCGACCAGCAAGGCCGCACCGAGGACGAGCGCGCCGAGCTTGCTTGCCCAGCGGGTGATCATGGGGTTCTTGCTCCGCGCTCAGCGACCGCTGGTCCAGAGCTCGTTCATCGCGTTCTGGCCGAGCAGCGGCACCGCCGGGAAGAACAGGATCGTGAGGACCACCCAGGTCGTGCCCTTGGGCTGCGCGTCGGCCTGGCCCTGCTTCACCTGCGCCTCGTGCACGAGGCGGGCGAGCTTGGCGACGTGCCAGAACCCGGCGATGCCGAGCGTGAGCAGGCTGATGACGAAGTCCTTGGTCGGCGAGACCTCCGCGTCGGACTTGCCGAGGTAGGCCTTCATCTCCGGGAGGGCCTTGAAATAGAGCCAGATCATCCACGCGATCGGGAAGAACATGGACAGCACCGCCCAGACCGCGCCGCTGCGCACCTCACCGCGGGCGCCGAGGGCGGGGTTGTTCTGGACGGGGGCGGCGACGTACGAAACCTGCGAGGCCATGGGCGTGCTCCTTGGAAGCGAGCCGGATCCGCCGGCTCGCCCCCCCTGACGCACGCCCTCCCGGGCCGTCGCAGGAAATCGACTCAGTGCTTGTGGACCTCCACCGTGCTGGCCTGCGGGCCCTTCTCGCCGAGCTCCTCGACGAAGCGGACCTCCTGTCCGAGCGTGAGCTGGTCGAACCGGTCGTGCAGGACCGAGTTGCGGTGGAAATACACCTCGACGCCCTCGGGGCTCTCGAGGAACCCGTACCCTTCGTAGCCGAACAGCTTCACGATCTTCCCGCGCGTGGTCGCGCCCTCGTGCTCGTGGCGACGCGGGCTGTGCTTGCGGAGGTGCTCCTTGAGGGCGTGGACGGCGTCGTCGAACACGTCGTCGATGCAGGCGTAGACGTCCTCGCGCGGCCCACCCGCCGAGGGGCGGCTCCCGACGACCAGCTCGTGGCCGGGGAGGGTGAGGTCGACGCGGACGTGATAGCGGTCCCCTTGCTTGTGATGGCGGTGCGGGGTCTCGATGACGACCCGGCAGCTGGTCAGGCGGTCGTGGACATGATCGAGCCGCGCTGCGCGCTTGTGGACGTACTCGGTGATGGCGTCGGTGGGCTCGAAGTCACGAAAAGTCACCTGGATCGGATTCAACATGCGGCCTCCTAGGGCTTGCCCCTCCACTAGGCAAAGGGTGGGCCCGCGCGCTCCCTCGGGGCGCAACTGCGCGAAACCACGGCCTTCTGTCCGCAAACCGTTCGTCGATCGCGCGCGTTGCACCTCAGGGGTCGAGGGCCAGCAGCACCCGCTCGATCTCGCCGAGGGTCGGCCGGAGCACGCGATCGCGGGTCAGCATGCGCCCCACCAGCGCGAGCAGCGGCGCTGGTAGCTCGGGACGGACCGCGGCGAGCGAAGGGATGGGCAGCGTGGTGATGGCCTGGAAGATCGGCCCGTAGCCTCGGCCCTCGAACGGGCGCGCGCCCGCGAGGCACTCCCACAGCAGCACGCCGAGCGACCACACGTCGGCGCGCAGATCGACGTCGCGGGCGCCCCCGATCTGCTCGGGGGCCATGTAGTGCGGGGTCCCGAGCAGCGCGCCGCTCCGCGTGAGGTCGACGCCGGCGTCGAGGCTGGCCTGCACGAACGTGAGCTTGGCCAGGCCGAAGTCGAGGATCTTGGGGACGACGCGGCCGGCGACGGTGGCGAGGAACACGTTGTCGGGCTTCAGGTCGCGGTGGACGATGCCCTGGTCGTGCGCGGCCGCCAGCGCCGCGACGAGCGGGCCGAACACCGGCCCCACCTCGTGCAGCGCGAGCGCCCCCACCTGATCGAGGTGGGTCCGCAGCGAGCGCCCCTCGAGGAGCTCCATGATCATGACCATGCCCTCGACGTCGGGCCGATCGGTGCCGGGGAGCTCGCGGAGATCGTACACCTCGACCACGTTCGGGTGACGCAGGCTCGCCGAGATGCGCGCCTCGCGGAGGAAGCGCTGGGCGTGCTCGCGCGACGCCGACTTCAGCAGCTTCACGGCGACGCGGCGACCGAGCTCGACGTGGGTGGCCGACCACACGACGCCCACCCCTCCCTCCCCGAGGCGGGTGTCCAGGCGATAGCGATCGACCAGGTCGCCCGCCACCAGGTCCGGGTAACGCGAGCTCACCGACATGACCGGCGCGTCGAGCTGCGGGAGGGTCGTGGCCTCGTCGACCGAGCGCTTCGCCCCGGACACCGAGGGGCTCGTGCGCGCCACCGCCGCGACCAGCATGCGGCACGCCGGGCACCCGTCGAGGTGGGCGAGCAGCGCCGCGCGACGGGCCTCGGGCGTGCCTTCGTCGACCAGCGCGAGCACGTCGTCGTCGTCGAGGCACGGCATGCGCCGGGAAGCGTAACCGGAGTCGCCCCGGGGTTGGTAGGATCGGCCGGTGGAACGTCGCCTCGCCGAAGCCCGCGCGGGCCTGCCGCGCATCGCGGTCGACGAGGCCGCGCTCGCGGCGCACGTCGCGCGCGTCGATCCCGAGGGCACGTGCGAGCGCCTCCCCGACCTCGTGGTGGCCTTCGCGGCAGCGCGTGGCGACGCGACGGCCATCGGCCTCGTCGAGCACATCCTCGTCGACATCCGCCCTTCGCTCCTCGTCCTGCGGCTCTCGCCCGAGGCGCTCGACGAGGTGCTCCAGCAGGTGCGGGCGCGCCTGTTGATGACCGCGAGCGACGGCACACCCCCTCGCCTCGAGGCCTACGGCGGCAAGGGGCCGCTGGGGGCGTTCGTGCGGGTCGTCGCCACCCGTCTCGCGCTCTCGGCCCGGCGCGCCCACGATCCGCTCGCCGGCACCGACGACGGCCTCGCGACGCTCGCCGCCGACCAGGACTCGGCGGAGCTCGCCACGCTCCGGGCGACCCACGCGGAGACGTTCCGCGCCGCGTTGCACGCCGCGCTCGCCGAGCTCGAGCCCGAGCAGCGGAGTGTCCTGCGCCTCCAGCTGCTCGATGGCCTCGGCGTGGACGAGATCGGCCTCGTCCACCGGGTGCACCGCGCCACCGCCGCGCGGTGGATCGTCCGGGCCAAGGAGGACTTGCGCAAGCGCACTCGGAGGCAGCTCGAGGCCCGCCTGGCCCTGCGCGGTCCCGAGCTCGAGAGCCTCGTCGCGGCCCTCCAGAGCCGCCTCGATCTGAGCCTCGAGCGGGTCCTGCGCGACCTGGCCTGACCCGGCGCCAGCCCTGGCACGACGCTCGGGGGTTCGCTAGACCTCCGCACGATGTCCGCCGTGCCTGCGCCGCTCCGCGAGGGCCTCACGGTCGGCGATCGCTATCGCCTCGTACGCAAGCTCGGCGAGGGTGGCATGGGGGTCGTGTGGGCGGCCGAGCACCTCGTCACAGGCAAGAGCGTCGCGCTCAAGCTGCTCAAGTCGCGAGACGTCACCTCGGTCCGGCGGTTCCTCCGCGAGGCGAAGATCGCAGGCACGCTCGCCCACCCCGGCATCGTGGCCGTGCACGACGTGCTGCAGCTCGACGACGGCACGCCGGCGCTGGTGATGGATCTGCTCGAGGGCGAGTCCCTCGCCCAGCGCATCGCGGCCGCCGGTCGTCTGCCCGCCGACGAGGTCGCGCGCATGCTGCTGCCCGTCGTCGACGCGGTCGCCGCCGCCCACGCGCGCGGCGTCGTGCACCGCGATCTCAAGCCCGAGAACGTCCACCTGTCTCCGCGGGGCGACCGCACGCACGTGACCGTGCTCGACTTCGGCATCGCCAAGGTGCTCGAGCCCGAGGCGCGCGCCGTCACCCAGACCGGCGCGGTGCTCGGCACGCCGCACTACATGGCGCCCGAGCAGGTGTTCGGCGATCGCACGGTGGACGGCGCGGTGGACGTGTGGTCGCTCGGGGTCATCCTCTACGAGGCCCTCTCCGGCCAGCGCCCGTTCGAGGGCGAGAACTACGGGCAGGTGTTCAAGGCTGTCGCGCTCGGCGAGGCGCCGCGGCTGCCGGCCGAGGTGGACCAGCGCCTCGCGGGGCTCGTCGCGCGCATGCTGGAGCGCGATCGCGACGCGCGCCCGCCGCTCTCCGAGGTGCGCGCGGTGCTCGCGAAGGTCGGTGGGGCGAGCGCCCTCGACAGCCGTCCCACGTTGCCGCCGTTCTCGAGCGCCCCTGCCGCGCCCTCGGGACGGGGAGGCCGTCTGGTCGCCGTCGGCGCGCTCGGCGCGCTCGCGCTCACGGGGTTCCTCCTCGTGCGTCCACGGCTCGCAGCCCGCCCCGTCGCCCCGACCCCCGCAGCCCCGGTCGTCACGGTGGCGCCGCTGGTCTCGGTGTCCGCGACGAGCGTCGCGTTGCCCTCGGTGGTGCTCGCCGATGCCGTGCCGCCGGTCACCTCGCCCGGACCGCCGCCGTCCAAGGGGTCCGTCGGCTCGGCGAAGCCGCCCGTCGCCGCGATGCCCCCGCCGACCCCGCCCACTGCGTCCGCGCCGAAGCCCGAGCCCGCTTCGACCAAGCTCCCGGGAGGCGTGCATGGCGTTTCTCCGTACTGAACCTCGCCGAGGCCTGGTCGGTGGTCGAACGCCGGCGATGGCGCTCTCGATCGCGCTCGCCGTCGCCGCCTCGGCCTTGGGCGAAGCGTCGAGCTCCGCCGACGACGCCGACGAGGCCCGCGCCGCGTTCGAGGAAGGCACCAAGCTCGTCGTCGAGGCGCGGTGGTCGGAGGCACTCGCCGCCTTCGAGCGCGCCGAGAAGAAGAAGCCCCACCCGGTGACCACCTTCGACATCGCCGCGTGCGAGCGAGCGATGGGGCGCTACACGCGCGCGCGCACCACGCTGCGTCGCGCGCTCCGCGAGCACGAGGCCGGCGACCACGGCAAGCTCCCCGACAACCTGGTCACCGACGCCAAGGCGTGGGACGCAGAGATCGACAAGCTCGTCGCGCGGGCCGCCGTCACCCTCGTGCCCGACTCGGCCACCGTCCTCGTCGACGGTCGACCGCTGCTCCTCGAGTCCAGCAAGCCCAGCGTCCTCGTCGCGGGCGTGCGCCCACCCGGCGTGGGCGAGGTCCCGTCGACCTCGAGCTTCACGGTCCTGCTCGATCCAGGTCCGCACGTCTTGCTGCTCCAGCGCAAAGGGTTCACCGACGCGGTGGTCAACCGCAGCTTCACCGGCGGCACCACCACCACGCTCGAGCTCACGCTCGACAAGCTCCCCGCCACCCTCCGCATCACGGCCGATCGCGAGAGCGCCCTCGTGACGGTCGACGGCAAGGACCTCGGGCCGGCGCCGCTCGACGTCCTGCGACCGGCCGGCACCTACCACGTCGTGGTCACCAAGGTGGGCTACACCACGTTCGACCAGACCGTGAAGGTCGGCGCGGGGGAGTCGCTGCGCGTCAGCGCGACGCTCCCCAAGGACGAGCCGTCGATCACCCGGCGCTGGTGGTTCTGGGCGGGCTCGGCGGTGCTGGTCGGCGGCGTCGCCCTCGGCACGTGGTACCTCACCCGGCCCGCGCCCGCGCGTCCCGAGGTGGACGGCGGCACGCTCGGCTGGAAGATCCAGGTGCCCTGATCTCGCTACGGCGCGGGCGGAGGGGCGGGCTGGTGCTGGCAGAGCGGGTCCTCGCCGAGGAGGTCGCCGCTCGCGAGGTAGGCGCGGGCGCGCGAGCCACCGCACGCGGTGCGGACCTCGCAGGCTCCGCAGCGCCCGTGGAACGAGTCCACGTCGCGCAGCGAGAGGAACAGCGGGGCCTCGCGGTAGATCTGCAGCGCGTCGCCGCTGCGCACGTTGCCGGCGGCGACGGGCAAGAACCCGGAGGGGAACACCTCGCCGTCGTGCGAGACGAACATGATGCCGTTGCCGTCGCGGATGCCCGCGGCGTGACCGCGGCCGGGCGCCGACAGCCTCGACTCGGCCACGATGCGGCGGAAGTGCGGCGCCTCGGTGGTGGTGACGATCATGCCGGGCAGCGTGGCGCGCTCGGCGAGCCACCCGAGCAGCTTGGTGCACGCGTCGGCCGAGATCGGCTGCAGCACGACACCACGCCCCACCGTCACCAGGAAGAACAGGCTCCAGCGCGCGGCGCCGATCTGCCGCGCGAGGGCCTCGATGCCCGGGATCTCGGCCAGCGTCTCCTCGGCCACCAGCGTGTTGACCTGGAACGGCAGGCCGAGCTCCCGCGCCTGCTCGCCGGCGACCAGCGTGCGCTCGAACGTGCCGGTCACGCCGCGGATGCCGTCGTGCACCGCCTGGGTGGCGCCGTCGAGCGAGAGCGAGATGGCCTCGACGCCGGCGTCCTTGAACGCGCGGATGGCCTCGCGGGTGAGCCGTGGCGTGGCGCTCGGCGAGACCGAGATGCCGAGGCCGAGCGAGCGCCCCTTGGCGATCAGGTCGAAGAGGTCGGGGCGCTCGAGCGGGTCGCCACCCGTCAGGACGACGTGCGGCTTGGGCGTGCCGGTCGCCAGTTCCTCGAGGAGCTTGAACCCCTCGGCCGTGGTGAGCTCTTCCGGTGCGCGGTGGGTCGCAGCTTCTGCGCGACAGTGACGGCAGGCGAGCCCGCAGGCCCGGGTGATCTCCCAGTAAACCCGCATGGGGGCCTGGGAGAAGGAATGACGAGCGGTCATGCGCGGGGGGCCGTGCAAGCGCGGGGCCAGCGCCACACGACTCAGCCGGGACGGACGCAGCGGAAGCCGATGTACAGGTACGCGCCCTCGGCCTGGCGTTGACGCACGGCGGCCGCGATCTCGCGCGGTGCGTGCACGATGCTCCCGCCCCGGACGCCGAAGCCCCCGACCATGCCGGGCGTGAACGCGCACGTCGGGTCGCGGAGCACCGCGCTCGCGATCGGGTGGAAGCACGGGCCGCTCTGGGGCTGGAACGCGTCGCGCGTCCACTCGGAGACGTTGCCGGCGAGGTCGAGGATCTCGACGCCCCCGAGCGACACGCGATCGCGCGCGCGGCCCTCCGGGCGGTCCACGGCGTAGGGGACGCCGAAGGCATCGGCTCCCTTCTTGGGGCGGCAGTTCCCGTTGTAGGCGGCGATCTCCGGCGGGCCGCCGGGGAACCCGCCGCGCCCCCAGATCGCGTCCTCGCACGCGGGCAGGTCGTCGCCCCAGGGGAAGCGTCGGCCCCGCATGCCACCGGCCACGTACTCGAACTGCGCCTCGGTCGGCAGGTCTCCGCCGCGGGCGAGGCAGTGCGCGCGCGCCGCCTTCTGCGAGACGCACACCATGGGGAGCGCGTCGCGGGCCGATGGCGTGGCCGTGTAGGTGCACCAGTCCTTGGCGTCGGTGCCGGTCTCGGAGCCGGTCCAGGGCAAGACGCCCGGGGCCGTGCCGAGCGCGCGGAACGCCGCGACCTCCACCTCGTGGGTGTCGACGTAGAACGGCGAGAGCACGATCAGGTGCGGCTCGTCGGCGTCGGTGTCCGCGCGCGCGATGAGCGTGGGATCGCCGCTCAGGTACGCGCCGCCGGGCACGCAGGCCATGCCGCTCGGCGCGGGTGCGCTGCACGGCGTCCGGCGCGCGCCCTCCCAGGTCCCGACGCTCGGTCCTCCGCTCGGGTCCACGGCGCGAGGCGCTTCGCGGCTGCCGACCGGGCGCGCGAAGGTCTCGGTCGGCAAGAAGACCCGCGCCTCCGCCGCGCCCTCGGCGGGGATCGGGGGCAGCGCGACCCACGCCTCGAGACCGGGCGGCAGTGCCCCGGAGAGCGCCGCGGCCCGCCGGTAGAGCAGCACGTGGAGGCGCACCACCTCGCCCGGCGCGCCGACGACGGTGAAGCTCGCGCCCGCCGCGAACGTCTCGCGATCGGCGTCGGATTCGCGGAGACAGTCCGCGCACCGCGCCGCATCGGCCCCACGGAGCACCTCGATCCACAGCGCGTCGAAGAGAGGGATCGGCGCCGTGTCGTCGAGCGGAGGGCCGCGGACCCGCGAGGGCAGCGGCGCGTCGGTGTCGAGGGTCACCCGGACGTGCCCGACCGGTGGGGTGCTCGTGCGGGTGCCGCACGCCGCGGCGAGCGCGAGGAGCAGCACGAGGAGCGCGCGCACGCTCACGGCGCTCCCTTGCGCATGCAGCGGAAGGAGATGTCGGTCGGGATCGTCGCGCTGCCGAGCGGCAACCGCGCGGTCGACAGCATGAGGAACGGCTGCAACCCCCAGCCTCCACCACGGCTCGTGTGCCGCGAGGTGTCGCCGGCGCCGCACGTCGGATCGTGGATCGGCTGCGACAGCCAGCAGCGGGAGCGGAACGGCTGGAACACGTCGCGCGAGAACTCGGCCTGCCCGCCCGCGAGGCCGTGGATCGAGCGACCGTCACCGAGCAGCGGGGTCTCGTCCCCCGTGCCCTCGGTGACCGGGCCGGGCGTGTAGGGCTTGCTCCACGGCTTCTGGATGCACTCGGTACCGCCGACGACCGGATCGCGCTCGCGCCCGTAGACCTGCAGATCGCAGCGCGGGGGGGCCGTGCCCCACGGGTAAGGGGTCTTGCGCGGCCGCCCCGCCGCCGAGGCCACCCACTCGTAGTGCGCCTCGGTCAGCAGATCGCCACCCGCGAACACACAGAGAGCGCGCGCGGTGTGCCACGGCAAGCAGTTGAGCGCGTAGGCCTCGCGGCTCGCGTCACCGGGGAGCGGCGCGGTGGAGAACGTGCACTGTTCGATCGGATCGTCGGTGGGCGCGAGCGGCAACGGCTTGTCGTTGGCGATGGGGAGGTCCGCTTCGTCGACCACGAAGCCCGCGGCCAGCGCCTCCCGGTAGCGCGCCACGGTGAACTCGTAGCGGTCGACGCGGAGGGCCGGCACGTGGACGAGGCGCGGCGGGTTGGTGCTCACGTCACGCCCGTCGATCAAGCCGACGTTGCCGAGGATCGGATCGCCGAGCACGAACGTGCCACCGTCGACGCACACCTCCTCGTCGAGCAGCGGGGTGCCGTCCGCGCGGGTGTGCGCGATGCGCGCGGGCTCGGTGCACGGCGCGGGGCCGAAGGCCGTGCCGACCGCCGACGACGAGGGGGCGGGCCCGCGGGCCTCTCCCGCGGGCACGCGCACGCCGTCGACGCACGTGGTCGCGCTGGCGAGGTCGACCATCGTGCCGGCGCACGCGGCACGGAGGACGACACGCGCCGTGCCGCCCGCTGGGTCGAGCGCGACGCGCGAGAGGTGGTCGACGGTCACGGTGGGGATCGGCTCCGAGCGCGGGGTCACGTCGACCCCGTCGACGAGCAGCCGCGGCAGGTCGGTGGCGGGCGGCAGCGGGATCACCTCGGCGGCCGGGGTCGGGCTCGGCCGCTCCTCGAAGCGCTCGCCGCGATAGTCGCGCACGAGGCCGCGCGGGAACGCGCGGAGCCGGACGAGCACGGAGCGCGGTCGGTCGTCGGGCGCGAACACGGTGAACGTCGCGGGCCAGCCGCGTGGATCCGCGCGCGGCACCTCGCGCGACTCGATCCACGTGCCGTCCTCGAGGTAGACGTCGAGCCGCAGCTGCACGGCCAGGCGATCGACGGGCAGGTCGGTGTCCACCGCGAGGGTGATCTGCGGCAACGGCGGCAGCGTGCGCGCGCACCCTGTCGAGTCGGGCACCAGCAGGAACGCGAGGAGGAGCGCCCGCCGCATGGAGACGACCTCGCCACGTCGTCGCGCGCGGGGCAAGGCGGGCTAGGGCTTGGCCCCGACCTTGGTCGGGTAGCCCTGCGCCTTCCAGTGGAAGAACCCCTCGTCGAGCACCTTCACCTTGGTCCAGCCCGCCTTCACGAGGGCGTCGGCCGCGGCGCCGGACTCGGCGTGCGGGCACGCGCAGTACGAGACGATGGTCGCGTCGCGGGGCAGCTGCGAGAAGTAGTCGGTCACCGAGTAGAACGGCACCGAGACCGCGCCGGTGATGTGCTCGCGCGCGTAGTCGCCGGGCGCGCGCGCATCGAGGAACACGAGCCGCGCCCCGCGATCGAGCTCCGCCTTGACCTTCGCCGCGGGCGCGTACGGGCCGTCGTCGAACACCGCGTCCGGGCCGGTCGGGTTGAGGGTCGGGCTGCCGAGATCCTTGCTCGGCAGCTCGGTCGGCGGCTCCGTCGCCGGCTTGGCCCAGCTGCGCACGAGCGCGGTGAGGTCGCGCAGGTTCTGATCGGTCAGCGTGCCGCCGAAGCCGACCATCGGCGTGCCGGGCCGCCCGAGCTCGATCGCGTGGCGCACGAAGCCGTCGCTCGCCACCGCGAGCAGCTCGGGGTTGGCGATGCTCACGTATTTCTGACCCTTGCCCTCGACGCCGTGGCACTCGAGGCAGAACGTGGTGTAGACGGCCTGCCCGCGCAGCGGCTCGCCACCGGTCACCGGTGCGCGCACGTCGACGCTGGCCTTGCTCTGGAACGCGCGCAGGAACGCGACGAGCCGGTCGACGTCGGCGTCGGAGAGCGGGCCGCCGGCGGCCTTGCCCCAGGCCGACATGGTCGTGCCCGGACGCCCCCGCGCGATGCCCCGCCGGATCAGCTCGTCGCTCGCGGTCGCGAGGAACTCCTGGTTGCCGAGGGCGGTCGCGTTGTCGGCGACGTAGCCCTCGCCCTTCTTGCCGTGGCAGAGCGCGCAGTAGCGCTCGTAGAGCAACCGCCCCTCTTCGATGCGGGGATCGGGGGGTGACTCGCTCGTGCAACCAGCCACGAGGCATGCGGTGAGGCTCAGCCAACCGACCCGGGGCGCCATGGGCCAGATCTAGCAGCGCCGAGGCCTTCTCGCAGCCGGGCCCCGCGCGCTTGATCAGTCGTCGCTCTTGGCCTTGCCGCCCTTCTTCTTGGTCGGCTTCCAGCCCGAGGTCGTGTGACAGTCCTCGCAGGTCTCGGCTTTGTTCTCGTGACGCTTGGCCTTCTTGTACGCGTCGCGGTGGCAGTCGATGCAGAGCTTGCTGGTGCCCTTGTAGACCGGCGGCGATCCGTCGTGGCACTTCCGGCAGGCGGTCTTCTCGTGCTTGCCCGTGAGGGCCCACTCGTGGTCGACGAAGGTGGGGTGCCAGCCGTTCTGGCCGTGACAGACGGCGCAGGTCATGGGCTTGCTGCCGACGTGCCGCTTCGCGTGCTCGTACTCGGCCAGGTGGCAGCTCGCGCACTCGCCCGCGCGGCCCTTCGGCAAGGCCTCGCCCTGGCTGCACCCCCCGAGCAGGAGCGCGAGCGCGAAGAGGCGGCGGGGGCTCAAAACTTCTCCTCGTGGAACGCGAACCCGAGGCGCTCGCAGATCGGCCGGAGCTTCTGGCCGAGCCCGTGGGGACCACAGAAGAACACCTCGACCGGCTCGGGCGCGTGGCGCTTCTGGACGGCGCCGAGCAGCGACTCCCAGTCGGGCGGCCCGAGGTGCGTGTGCGTGCGCAGGCCGGTGAACATGTCGCTCCGACCAGCGCTCCGCATCGCGTCGCGGGCGAGCTCGAGGCCGAGCGAGGTGGCCCCGGCGCGGCCCGCGGTCATGCACAGGTGGATCTCGAGCATCTGCTGCAGGTCGCTCTCCTCGAGGTCGCGGAGCAGCGCGGCGAACCACTCGAACGAGTACTGGTCTCGGTTGAGCCAGAAGAAGTGCACCGAGCGCGCGGGGGCCGCGGCGCCGCGGTCGCCGTTGGCGCGCAGCACGAGGCTCTCGAGCACGCTCGCGAACGGCGTGACGCCGATCCCGGCGCCGACGAGCACCACGTTCTTGGTCGCGAAGATGCGGGCGGTCGGCGTGCCGTAGGGGCCGTCCACGTAGGCGACGAGGTCCTTGGGCTCGTGGCGCTCCTCGACCAGGCGGCGCAGCGCGGCCGACCAGTTGCCGAGGGAGCGCACGTGGAAGCCGAGGTTCGGCTGCTCGGGCGCGGAGCTGATCGTGAACGGGTGCCACTCGTGGCGCGCGATGGCCGGGATGCGCAGGAACACGTAGTCGCCGGGCTGGAAGGTCATCGCCCGCGGGCGGGTGAGCTCGAGCCGGGTGACCCCGGAGCGCAGCGCCGCCGTCGCCACGATGTCGGCGCGACGGCCGCGACGGGTGAGGCGCAGGGCCTGCTCGATCCCGAACGCCAGCAACGGCAGCGCGGCGAACAAGAGCACCCGTGGCGCGTGCACGATCACGAGCCCGAGCCAGACCACGTAGAGCAGGTGCGTGAAGTAGAACAGCTCGAACCGCCGTCCGCGCCGCACGAACGGGAGCGAGCACACCCACATCAGCGTGAACACCGCGAGGAGCAGCGTGCCGGTGAGGCCGACCGCGGTACCGAACAGCATCCGGTCGAGGCCGCGCGAGTGCCCGCTCGGATACACGACGAGGAACGCCACCGCGTGCGCGAGCGCCACGAAGAACAGGACGTGACCGACGATCTGGTGGAACGTGATCGCCGAGTCGAGGGGGAGCACGCGGCCGAGCGCGGTCGGGCGGATCTTGGTGAGCAGCCGCCGCATCATCGGCAGCAGCACGAGCGCGGCGTCGAGCGAGAGCACGGTGCCGAGCGCGCGCCCGACCTGCATCAGCGGGTTCTCCCCGCGGGCGAGCCCGCGCCCCAGCACCACGGCGAACACCGCCAGCTGGGCGAGCACGAACAGCGCCATGAACACGAACGGCGCGCGATCCGGCGCGGGCCGCGGGCCGTCGTCGGGCCTGCCCTTGCCGCGATCGAGCCAGCGCAGCAGATCCTCGTTCGGCGAGATCCAGATCGCCTCGCTCCGCACCATCCGCGTGAGCAGGTCGGGGCGGCTCGCCACGTGGGCCTCGAGCTCCTCGAACGAGAGCTTGCCGTCGCCGTCGCGGTCGGCGCGGCGGAGGAGCTCGCGCACCAGCGCCTCGGCGGGCTGGGTCACCCGCTCCTTGGTGTCGCTCTCGGCGAGGCTGATGGTGATCATCCGCAGGAGCTCGTCGCGGTCGAGGCTCCCGTCGTCGTCGTGGTCGTGCACGCGGAAGGCGAAGCGCAGCTTCTCGCGATCGGTGCCCGCGACGAGCGCGCGGATGCCCGCCAGGAACTCGTCCTTGCGCACCACGCCGTCGCCGTTCTCGTCGAGCACCTTCAGCACGCGGCGCGCGAAGTAGGGGTTCTCGAGGCGCAGGGCCTTCTGCAGATCGTCGAGGTCGATGACCGCGTCGGGGCCGGCGTGCTCGGCGAACGACCGCTCGAGGATCGCGAGCAGCTCGCGATCGATCGACGACGGCGGGCGCGAGGGCGGCGACAAGGTGGCTGTATGTACCCCGAAGGCGCCCCGGCGAGGCAGCCTTCGTCATGACCATCTCGGCCAGCGTCAGGGGTCGACGACGCCGAGCCGGTGCATCCAGGCCGCGAGCTCGGCGCCGTGCCCACCGCGCGCCGCGAGCACCCTCGCCACGCGGACCCGATCTTCCGGCGAGCGGTTCTGGCTGACCTTGGCCCGGACCTCGATCCGCTCCACGTGCAGGGTGATCCCGACGATGGCGTCGAGCATCGCCTCGATCTCGGCGGCCGGCAGGCGATCGCGGGTCCACGGGAAGTTCTCGAGGGCCTCGTGGTGCGCGGCGAGCGCGTCGAGCAAGGCGGTGAGCTCGGGTCGCGGCATGGGCGCCGACACGCGGCCTCGCGCGGTCGCCACGAGGTAGTTCCAGGTGGGGACCTCCTCGTCGGGGTGGCCGTACCACGTCGCCGAGACGTAGGCGTCGGGCCCCTGCAGCAGCACGGTGGCCCGCCCCCTCGCCGCCGCGAGGCGCGCGACTGGGTTGCCCTGCGCGAAGTGCGCGCGGAGCTCGGTCAGGGTGCCGCGGGCGTCGAACGACGCGACGAACGGCGCGTGGCCCACGACCACCTCATCCTGCTCGTCGACCGCGATCAGCGTCCCGAACGGGTGCGCCTCGACGAACGCCCGCACGGCGGCCGGATCGGTGACGGTGAACGGGTTCACCCACCGAGTACACACCCGGCGCGCCGGCGCGGCAAAGGTCGACGGTGCGCGGCCGAAAGGCACCGCGCACCGTCGCTCTCGAAGGAGAGACCAGCGACGCTCAGTGGCAGGGCTGGACGCGCTTGGCGTCCGAACCGGTGCAGCTCGTGCCGCTCCAGCTGCACGAGCGGTAGGTGCCCGTGACGCCGCAGGCAGGCACCGTCGTGACCCACCCCGACCGGATCACGCAGGCGAGGAGGTTGGTGGCCCCGACGCAGCTCGCCGCCGCGGTCCCCTTGTACTGCGTCTCCTCCGCGCCGTTGCAGTTGTAGTCGAAGCTGCGCGGCGCCGCGGGACCGACGCAGAGCAGCGGCGACGCGGCGTTGCAGTAGCTCGTGGGGAAGTAGCTCTTCTGGCCGGGGAAGACGCTGGCGTTGTTGTCCCGGCAGTCGGTCGTGGCCGCGTCGACCGGCTTCAGCTTGGTGTAGCCCGTGGGGCAGGTGACGGCGGTGATCGTGGCAGCGCCCGCCGCCGCGTAGCCGTCTCCGTCGCCGTCCGCGTAGCAGACGCAGTCGACGTTGTCCTCCTTGGCGCCGTTGCAGTCGTTGTCCTTGCCGTCCTTGCACTCGGGGGCCGCGGGCTTGCCGCCGGAGGCGGGGAAGATGCCCGGGTCGGCGTCGTTGCAGTCGAGATCGCAGGTCACGCCGTCCTTGTCGCCGTCCAGGTAGGTGCAGGCGCCCGTCGCGGGGTCGCACACGCCGTCGACGAGGCAGCTCTTGCCCTTGCCACACACGACCGCCGTCCCTGCCTTGCACTTGTGGGTGGCGGTGTCGCAGGTCTCGGTGCCGTTGCACGCGTTGCCGTCGCTGCAGTCCGCGTCGGCCTTGCAGGTGAACGTGCAGTCCTTCTTGCAGCCGTCGGTGTCGTCGGTGTTCCCGTCGTCGCACTCCTCGCCGGTGTCCACCGCCGAGTTGCCACAACCGGCCTTCTTGCAGGTGGCCCCGCTGCAGGTCCCGGAGGTGCCGTCGGCCAGCTTGCAGGTGGGAGTGCCGGTGACCGCCGCCGTCTTGCACAGCTGCTTGCCGGCCGTCGACTTGTCACACGAGTCCGTGGTGCAG
This sequence comes from uncultured Polyangiales bacterium, assembly GCA_964624885.1. Taxonomy (GTDB): domain Bacteria; phylum Myxococcota_A; class Polyangia; order Polyangiales; family JADJMO01; genus JADJMO01. The sequence continues at coordinate 25,086 of CAZUZY010000034.1, forward strand.
TCGTTGCCGTCGTTGCAGTCGGTGTCGAGCTTGCACTCGAACTTGCACGCGCTGCAGCCGTCGCCCGAGAGCTCGTTGCCGTCCTCGCACTCCTCGGTGGCCGGGTCGACGAAGCCGTCTCCGCAGCGCGAAGGGGCGCACACGCCCTTGAGGCAGATGTTGCCGGTTCCACACGCGGTGCCGTCGGCCTTGCCGGTGCAGTCGACCACGCCCCCGTCGTCGCCTCCGTCGGTCGTCGAGTCGGGGGTGCCGGTGTCGGCCGCGTCGGCCGGGCTCCCCGTGTCGGTCGCGGTGTCGGTCGGAGTCCCGGTATCGGTCTCGGTCGCCGTGGTGCCCGAGTCGCCACAGGCGACGAGCGAGCACGCGGAGAGCGCGACGAGCAAGGACAGAGCGGTGAGCGAACGCATGGATTCCTCCTGGTGATGGGGACGAGCAGAGCTCGTGGGCAAGCGAGATGCCCGCCATCGGTCGTCAGGAGTGCCGCCCCCGTTACAGTCGAGCCGACGCGCCGTGTCGCACTTCGTGCGCGCCTACACGCAGCGCGAGCGCGCCCATTCGGACGAATGAGCGGGTCAGGGATAGACCGGCGCCAGCGTCGTCACGGTCAGCGGCGCCTTGCTGGGCGAGTAGGTGTTGTCGACCTCGCCGTCGACGACGCGCATCGGGTCGTAGCCCTTCTCGCCCCAGGGCGTGTCGAGCCGCATCGACTGCAGCAGATCGGCGTAGGTGGCCTTGGCGCCGATCACCCCGTCGACGAACCGCGCGAGCACGTCACCGCCGCCCCACACCCAGCTCGGCAGGCCGTTGACGATCGTCTCGAGGTTCTTGCTGCCCCCCGGCTTCATGTCGAGGAAGTCCTTCTGGTAGTAGTTGAAGGACAAACAGCTGTTCACCATCATGATCTGATAGCGATCGTTCCAGTTGCCCGCGCCGTAGTTGGTGGGCTCGAGCGGCCCGTGGCCGAAGTGCGAGTGCCCGTTGTAGAGGAACACGTCGCCGTACCAGAACGCCTCGAGGTAGCGCCACTGCGCGTGCTGCCGGGCGTCGGCGCTGCCGTCCTCGTAGCCGTAGAACGTGCGCAGCTCGACGGTCACGGTCTTCTGCGTACCCTTGCTGTCCTTCACCGAGAGCGGCAGGTCCCAGTAGATCCACCGCTCGGCGAGCTTCTGCATGACCTGCTGGCGGAGGCCCTTGATCTTGGCGGCGTCGGCGCCGACCTCGGCCGGGTAGCCCGTCTTGTCGACCACCCAGGTGAGCGCGCGGTCGTAGGTCACGCCCTCGAGCTTCTTGCCGTCGACCTGGAAATCCAGCAGCCAGGTGAACGGCGCCGTGTGGGTCGGGCGCAGGTTCGGGCGTGCACGCAGGATCGTGCGCAGGAACCGGGCGGCCTCGATACCGAGCGCGTCGTCCGGGTCGTTCTCGTCCTTGTCGACGCCGAAGAACGCGTAGATCACCACCTGCGACTTGTCCGTGCCGACCCCGAACAGGCGGTCGTACTCCGGCGCGGCCGGGCTCCCGGCCTTGACCGGGTCGAGGCGCGCGGTGACCGGGAGGAACCAGCGGTTGGCCTCCGCGCTCGAGACCGTGCCTGGCGAGAGCTTGGCGGCGGCCGCGGTGATGGCCTGTCCCTCGGCGGTGATGCGCGCCCGGCACGCGGTCGTCTGCGGCATGAAGTGGTACCAGAGCGAGTCGGTGTCCGTCGTCGCGTCGTCCGAGCAATCGCGTTTGAGGACGTCGGCGTGCGCGGCGTAGTCGTCGGCGAGCAGGACGAAGTCGACCGTGCTGCGCTTGGCGAGCGTGTTGGTGACCACCGCGCGATCGTCGTAGCGATAGGTGACCTGCAGCTTGCGATCGACCTTGGTGCCCTTCGGGTCCACCACGTCGACGAGCACCCGCGCCCACTTGGCCGGGTCGGTGTTGGCGCGCGAGGCGCGGTCGTTGAGCGAGACCTTCGGATCCCGCAGGGCGCCGAGCGCGGTCTTCACCTGCCGGGCGATGGCGACCCGCACCACGTCGTCGTTCGCCGCCGCGTCCACGTAGACCCGACCCTCGAAGTGGATGCCACGCTCGGCGGAGGTGACCCCGGTGAGGGCGTCGTCGCCGATCTGGCTCTCGTCCTCGGCCCCGGCCCCATCGCGGCCAACAGGGGGGGCGGCACAGGCCGCCAGACCGAGACCCACTGCGGCGACCAACGAGAAAAACTGGGTCTTCATGAGCGTCACTCCTGCCTGAGTCACCAGGCGACGCCCTATGTACTACATCGGATCCGATGTGCAACCGGCTCCTACCGAGCGGCCGTCCCGGACGGGAACGCCCGCGCGGCGACCCAGCGAACCAGGAGGGGAACCAGCAGGACGGGGCCGACCAGCGCGAGGGCCATCCGGACCCCTGGCCAGAGCCCCGGTCGGAACACGAGGTAGCTCGCGTAGGTGGCGAGCGGCGTGGCCGCCGCGACGAGCCAGCCACGCAGGCCGACGGGGGGTGGCTGACCGAGGAGCTTCAGCCGCACCACGTCCCAGAATGCGCCGGAGAGCACGAGCCCGAGCGCGATCGGCACGGTGACCAGCATCGCGAACACCCAGCCGAGCCAGCGCCCGCCGAGGAGCGGCTCCACGGGTCCGAGCGCGCACGCGAGCGAGACGGCGAGGACGGCCGACCCGAGGGTCCCGAACGTGAGCGGCACGAGCCAGCTCGAGAGGCGTTGGATGCGCATGGGAGAGAGACGTCCGAGGGGCCCCGAGGATTTCTGCTCAGTGGAAGAAACCGAGGAGCACGGCGTTGCACGTGCTCACCAGGAACCAGGCGATGGCCGCGACGAAGCAGCCGCTGATCTCCACGCCACGCACGATCTTCTGGGCGACGAGGAAGATGATGCCGTTGAGGATGAACGCGCCCACGCCGAGGGTGAGGATCGTCCACGGGATCGACACGAACCAGAGCACCTTCCAGGCGACCGCGTTGAGGATGGCCACGACGACGGCGAACCCGAGGGCGTCCATGAACGAGCGCGCGCGCATGCCGGGCAGGAACGCGGCGACGAGGAGGACGCTGACGGCGTTGACGAGCAGCTGCACGAGGGTCGAGGCCATGTGCCCCGCAAGCTGCGCACGAGGGGACGGTCGAGCAACCGCCTCCCTCGCGAAAGATGCTGCCATTGCTGCCACACCGGTGTGGAGGAGGCCCGCGCGATTCCGTCCGACGTGACATTCCAGCGACGCGACGGGGGGCAATGCGACTTTTGTGTGACGCGGAGGTGCCTAGTGCGAAACCACCGCATGGCGCCCTGCCACAGGCGTAGCCCGAGCGATTAGGGTTCGCGCCCGTCGATGCCGGTCTTGTACGCGCTGCTGCTGGGGATCGTGGAGGGGCTCACCGAGTACCTCCCCGTCTCGTCCACGGGCCACCTCGTGCTGGTGTCGCACGCGCTCGGCCTGCACGACGACGCGACCAAGACGTTCGAGGTGGTGATCCAGCTCGGTGCGGTGCTCGCGGTGGTGGTGCACTACCGCGCGCTCTTGCTCCAGCGCGTCACCGGGGTGTTCCGCAAGGACAAGGACGCGGTGCGGCTGTTCTCGGCGCTGCTCGCGGCCTTCGTGCCCACGGCGGTGGCCGGACTGCTCCTGCGCAAGGCCATCAAGGCGCACCTGTTCGGCAAGGGGCCAGTGGTGGTGGCGCTGATCGTCGGCGGGGTGCTGATGATCGTCTTCGAGCGCCTCGTGCCCCGCACCAAGGCCACCCTCGAGAAGCTCGAGGACGTGACGCCGAAGCACGGGTTCCTCATCGGCGTCGCCCAGTGCGCGGCGCTGTGGCCCGGCACCTCGCGCTCGATGGCCACCATCGTCGGCGGGCGCGCGCTCGGCCTCTCGCCCACGGTGGCCGCCGAGTTCTCGTTCCTGCTGGCGCTGCCGGTGCTCGGCGCCGCGACGCTCCTCGACCTCTACAAGGGGGGCAAGGCGCTGATCGCCACCTCGGCCGCGCGGCTCTCGCTGTTCGTCGGCTTCGCCGTCTCCTTCGTGGTCGCCTGGGCCGTCATCGGCTTCTTCCTCCGGTTCCTGCGCACGCGCGGGCTCGCTCCGTTCGGCTTCTACCGGATCGCGCTCGGCATCCTCGTCCTGCTTCTCCTCCCCTGAGTACCCCTGAGTACGGAGTGTCCCATGTTCGGCAAGTCCTCCTCTGACGCGCTCTTCTTCGACGCCTTCCGCAAGCACGCCGAGCACACCCTCGAGGCCGCCCAGGTGGTCCGCCGCATGTTCGACCAGCTCGACCGGGCCAAGGAGCTCGCCAAGGAGGTGGTCGAGAACGAGCACGCGGGCGACAGCATCACCCACGAGACCATGCGGCGCCTCCACGAGACGTGGATCACGCCGTTCGACCGCGCCGACATCCACACCCTCATCTCGCGCATGGACGACGTGCTCGACCTCACCGAGGCCGTCGCCAAGCGCGTGGTGCTGTTCGAGATCGACGAGGCGCGCCCGCCGGTGAAGGAGCTCGCCGACATCCTCGTGAAGTCGTGCGAGATGCTCCTCGAGGCCACCAAGGAGCTGCCGAGCCTCAAGAAGTCGCCGCGCGTGCTCGAGGTGTGCACCCAGCTCGGCCAGCTCGAGAACGACGCCGACGACCTCTACCGCAAGGCGATCGCCCAGCTCTACAAGGCCGGCAACGACCCGCTGGTGGTCATGAAGTGGCGCGACATCTTCGACGCGCTCGAGACGGCGATGGACAAGTGCAACGACGTCGCGAACGTCCTCGAAGGCGTGGTCCTGGAGTACTCCTGATGTTCACCGCGCTCGTCGTCATCATCCTGCTCGCGCTCGCGTTCGACTTCATCAACGGCTTCCACGACGCCGCCAACTCGATCGCCACCGTGGTCTCGACCCGCGTGCTCTCGCCGCGCGCAGCGGTGATCTGGGCCGCGTTCTTCAACTTCATCGCGTTCCTGGTGTTCGAGTCGCACGTGGCCGGCAACATCGCCAAGGGCATCGACGCCAAGACGGTGTCGCTGCTGCTGGTCGGCGCCGGGCTCATGGGCGCGATCATCTGGAACCTGATCACCTGGTACTACGGCCTGCCCTCGTCGTCGTCGCACGCGCTCATCGGCGGCATGGCCGGCGCCGCGATCGTGAAGACCCACGGATTCGCCGCGCTCGACGCCAAGTTCTTCATCAAGACCGCTGCGTTCATCATCGTCTCGCCGGTGGTCGGGTTCCTGCTCGGGTTCCTCCTCATGAGCCTCGTGCGGGGGATCTTCGGCCGCATGGCGCCCCGCAAGGTGGACCGCGGGTTCCGGCTCGCGCAGCTCGCCTCGGCCGCGGCCTACTCCCTCGGGCACGGCGGCAACGACGCGCAGAAGACCATGGGCATCATCGTGATGGCGCTCGTCGCGACGGGCAAGATCGCCACGGTGAAGGGCAAGGCCCCCCACGTGCCGCTGTGGGTGGTGCTCATCTGCCACGCCGCCATGGGCCTCGGCACCATGAGCGGCGGCTGGCGCATCGTCCGCACCATGGGCATGAAGATCTGCAAGCTGCAGCCCGTCGGCGGGTTCTGCGCCGAGACCAGCGGCGCGCTCACCCTGTTCGGCGCGACGGCGCTCGGCGTCCCGGTCTCGACCACCCACACCATCACCGGGTCGATCGTCGGCGTCGGCACCACGGACAAGCTCTCGGCGGTCCGCTGGGGCGTGGCGGGCCGCATCGTCTGGGCCTGGGTGCTCACCATCCCCGCGGCGGGGGGCATCGCCGCGCTCACCTACTGGCTGCTCCACGCCTTCGGCGTGCCGGGCTGAGCGATGGAGGGGCGCAGCGGCCGTCTGCTCCTCGCGGCCCTGTTCGGGCTCGGGCTCGCGTTCCTCGCGTGGGTCATGGGGCAGCGCTTCCTCGACCCGCGCATCGCCCTCGAGAGCGACCGGGGCCGCGATCTGGTCGGCCTGCTCGTGGTGGGAGCGTTCGTCTGCGGCGGCGCGATCGCCTACACCGCGGCCTGGATCGTGGCCGAGTCGCTCACCTCGCTCACGCGGACGGCGCGCGCGATGCGCCGCGACCTCGGCATCCGCACCCACGTGCAGGGCTCGGACGAGGTGGGCCAGCTCGCCGGCGCGCTCGACGAGCTCGCCGGGTGGCTCGCCAAGGAGAAGTCCTCGCTCGAGGAGGACCGCAACCGCCTGGTCGCCATCCTCGAGTCGATGGGCGAGGGCGTGCTGGTCACCGATCCCCTCGAGGAGGGTGGCGACGTCGTGCTGGCGAACGCCATGCTGCGCGACATGCTGGTGCTCGACCGCTCGATCCTCGGCAAGCGCCCGGCCGACATCCTGCCCGAGCTCGGCGCGGTGTTCGAGAAGGCCGAGGTGGACGGCGGCGCGGCGACCGAGATCGAGCTCACCGGGCTCAAGCCGGGCCGCATCCTCGTGCGGGCGCGCCCCATCCGGGGCGTGCAGGACGACAAGGTGCAGGGCCTCGTGGCGGTGTTCACCGACGTGACCGAGCTGCGCCGCCTCGAGATCGTGCGCCGCGACTTCGTGGCCAACGTGTCCCACGAGCTGCGGACGCCGATCATGGCCATCGGCACGTCCACCGAGACCCTGCTGGGTGGCGCGCTCGCCGACCCCGAGGTCGCCCAGGAGATGGTCGAGATCGTCGATCGACACTCGAACCGTCTGCGCCAGCTGGTCGAGGATCTCCTCGAGCTCTCCAAGATCGAATCCCGCGGGTTCCGCCTCGAGCGAGCCGACGTGGAGCCCCGCGCGGTGGTGGAGGCCTCGCTCGAGGCCGTGGCCGTGGCCGGCCGGCAGCGCGGCGTGCGGGTCGAGCCGCTGTTCGGCGAGGGCCTCGGCACGGTGCGCATCGACCGGCGGGCCCTCGAGCAGGTGCTCGTCAACCTGGTCGACAACGCCATCAAGTACGGCGGGCCCAAGCCGGTGCAGGTGCTCGTGACGCGCAACGGCGGGCAGCTCGACGTCGAGGTCCGCGACCAGGGCCCGGGCATCGAGCCGCGCCACCTGCCGCGGCTGTTCGAGCGGTTCTACCGGGTCGACGCCGGGCGCTCGCGCGCGGTGGGCGGCACGGGGCTCGGCCTCAGCATCGTCAAGCACCTGGCGGAGGCCATGGGCGGCACGATCGAGGTGAAGAGCAAGGTCGGCCAGGGCACCTCGTTCTTCGTGCGGATCCCCGTCGACGGCCCCCCCGACAGCGTCGTCATGAAGGTGTAGTCTGCCCGCGATGGGCGACGATCCGGAGAGCGACGCGCTCGAACGCGAGCTCGAAGACGAGCGCCAGGGCCGGCGGGTCGGCGTGCGCCGGCTCGCGCTGTTCGTGCCGCCGCTGGCCGCCCTGCTGGTCGCCGGGATCGCGCTCGGGCTCTCGCGACCTCGCGATGTGTTCGCCGGGCGGGCCTCGATCGTCGGGCGCCCGCCCGCCGACGCTCCCCTCACGTTCCGGGTCATGGTGATCCGCGCGCTCGGTGGGGTGACGGTCACGACGCCGGTGCCGGGCCTCGAGCTGCGGGTGTCCCAGGGGCGCGTCGGATCGACGGACGAAGACGGCGCGGCAGAGGTGGTGGTCGACGCCCCGCTGCCGGCCCAGATCACCGTCGAGGGCCGGGTCGACGGCGCGTTCCGTCCGCTGCTCACGTTCTCGACGGGTGCCCTGCCCCCTCCCCGCCCCGACGACGGTCTCACGGCCCTCTCGCGGAGCGGCGGCTCGCGCTCGGGCGCACTGGTGGTCGACGCGGCCCCGGAGCTCTCGGCACTCGCCCCGCCGTTGCCCGGCGCGGCGTGGGTCTGGGTCCGCGATCTGGCAGGAATGGCAGTATCGGGCGCGACCGTCACGCTCACCGGCGAGGCCGGCCTCGACAGCGACCCGCCCGCCGCGCTGACCGATGCCAACGGGCTCGCGCGCGTGCCACTCACCCCCAAGCTGCCGCCGGTCCTGGTGGCCGTCACGGCGCGCCGCGGGATCACCGAAGGAACGTTCCGCGGCACGCTCGGGGCGGTGCTGGCGCCGGCGGTGCCGCCTGGTGACGGCGTGCTCACGGGGGGCACGATCGAGCTCCGCGCACCGGCCACGCGTGCCTACGTCTACGCCGACGTCGTGCAGAACGGTGTGCGGCTGCTCGGCCAGCGACTCGCGTTCCAGAACGGCGTGGCGAGCCTCGCGCTGCCTCCGAACCTCAAGGGCGTGATCGACCTCTCGGTGTCGTCCTCGGCCACCGCCGGTCCGAGCGACGACGCGGCCCACGTGGTGTCGTGGCCGCTGGTGCTCGCGGGCGACGCGACCGACGCGTGGGCTGCGGTCGCCGTGTCGCCGCGCCTGCCCGAGCAGGTGAAGAAGACCGACCCCTCCCTCACCGCCTACCGCGCCGTGGTGGCCGCGACCCTCGCGCGGGCGCGGATCGCCTTCGTGCCCCGTGGCCTCGAGCTCGACGGCCTGCCCAAGGTGCTGAACGAGGAGGTGGCGCGCGTGCGGCGGGTGCGTCGGGGGGCCACCCTCGGCATCCTCGGCGGGGGCCTGCTGGAGATCGGGCTGATGCTCGGCCTCGGGATCTTCGCGGCGCGGACCCCGGTCGACGACGCGCTCGCGCGCGAGCGAGGCGAGGACCCCCGGCAGACCACGAGCAGCACGCGCAAGATCGTCGGTCTCGTGTGCGCGGGCATCGGCATCGTGGTGATGGTGTTCGCGGCGATGGCCCTCATGGCGTGGGGCATGCCGTCGTGAAGATCGAGCGACCCGGCACCATCCTCGCGCTGCTGACCGCGCTCAACTTCCTCAACTACGTCGACCGCTACCTGGTGGCCGCCGTCTCGCCACGATTCCAGGAGTCACTCCAGCTCAACGACTTCCAGACCGGCCTCGCGATCAGCGCGTTCATGGTCGGGTACTTCGTGACGAGCCCGATCTTCGGCCAGCTCGCCGACGCGAAGAGCGCGAAGCCCGGGCGCCGGACCGTGCTGATCGCGGTGGGCGTGGCCCTGTGGAGCGTGGCGACCGTGCTGTCGGGGTTCGCCCGTGACGCCACCACCCTCGTGCTGGCGCGGGTGCTGGTGGGCGTGGGCGAGGCCAGCTACGCGACGATCGCACCGACCATCATCGACGACCTCGCGCCGCCCGAACGACGCAACAAGTGGCTGACCATCTTCTACCTCGCGACGCCGGTGGGGAGCGCCCTCGGGTACCTGCTCGGTGGGCTCCTCGAGCACAAGCTCGGCTGGCGAGCGGCGTTCTTCGTGGCGGGCGGCCCGGGGATCGCGCTCGCCGCGCTCGCCCTGTTCGTCGCGGAGCCGAAGCGGCTGGAGAAGGACGAGCCGACGCCGAGCGCGGGGGCCTACGGTCGGCTCCTCGGCGCGCCGCTCTACGTCGCGTGCGTGGCCGGGTTCTGCATGTACACGTTCGCCCTCGGCGGGTTCGCTGCGTGGGCGCCCAAGTTCCTCTACAAGACGCACGCCATGGCGCTCGCCAAGGCCGACTTCGGCTTCGGCACGGTGGCGGTGCTCGCGGGCATCGTGGGCACGATCGGCGGCAGCTTCGTCGCCGACCGCATGTTGCCCACCGCCGCGACCGAGGAGGAGCGCGTGCGCGGCTACCTGCGGTTCTGCGGCTACGCCACCCTGGCCGCCCTGCCCTTCGCGGTGGCCACCATCGTGGCGCCGACGCCGCTCACGTTCTTCGTCGCGATCTTCCTCTGCGAGGCGGCGCTGTTCGCCAGCACCTCGCCGATCAACGTGGTCATCCTCGGGTCCGTGCCCCGCGATCTGCGCGCGACGGCCATGGCGGCCAGCATCTTCGCCATCCATGCCGCGGGCGACTTCCCGAGTCCGCCGCTGATCGGCTGGCTCGCGGATCGCTCCAGCCTGCGGAACGCGCTGCTGCTCCTGCCGGTGGCGGTGGCGCTGTGCGTCGTGATCTGGCTGCGGGGCGCGCGGCGGCCGCTGGCTCGCGCGGCCTGACGGGGGACTTGCGCGCCCTCAGCGGGAGAGCTGGAATCGGCGCCATGCGGCTTGCCTTCGCCTTCGCGCTCTCCTTGTGCGGTCTCCTCGGGTGCAGCTCGGAGGAGGCGACCGGCACCGTCGACTCGGGGCCCAACAAGTGCGAGGCGGCCGGGTACGTGTGCGAGAACAGCTCGCCGTTCATCTGCCGCCCGGGGTTCGAGTCGGCCAAGGGGGAGCTCGCCACCGCGTGCGGTTCGGTCGATGGCTTCGCGATCCCCTGCTGCCACATGGCCGTCGACGTGGACACCGGCGTCGACACCGGTCGGCTGGACACGGGCAGCGACACGGCCTCGGACGCGCCCGCCGACGTCGACGCCACGACCGACGCCGCCACGACCGACGGGGCCGCAGACGCCAAGGCGGACGCCACCACCGACGCGGTCGATGCAACCGACGCGGCGGCGGACGGCTGATGGAGCGGCTGCGCTTCGGGCTCATCCCCGACGAGGCCAACGCGTCGCTCGCCGACGACCTCGCCCGCGCGGCCGGCGAGTACCTCCACGTGGAGGTCGAGGTGCACCGCGCGACCGACTACCGGGTGCTCGCGTCGTCGCTCGAGCAGGGCCGGGTCGACCTCGCCTGGGTGCCCCCGGTGGGCGCAGCGCGACTGATCAGCGCCGGCGTCGTGCGCGAGCTCGCGATCACGATGCGCAACGGCCAGTCGACCTACCTGACCGGCCTGTTCGCCTTGCGTTCGAGCCGCATCGAGACGCTCGCCGATCTGCGTGGGGTGCGCGCGGCCTGGGTCGATCGCGAGAGCGCCTCTGGGTACCTCGTGATCCGCAGCGCGCTGCGGGCGGCGGGCGTGAGCCTCGTGCAGGCGTTCTCCGAGGAGCACTTCGTGCGCAGCCACTCCGAGATCGCGCGCGCGCTCGCCACCGGCAAGGTCGACGTGGGTGCCACGTGCTTCAACTTCGTGAGCGGGACCGTCGAGATCGCGCGGTCGGGCTACAAGGACCACGGCGGGCTCCGCGACGAGGACGTGCGTCTGGTCGCCCACGCCGGGCCGATCCCGGCCGACGTGCTGGCCGCCCACAAGTCAGTCCCTCACCGCATCGTCACCGCCCTCGCCGCGGCGCTCGTCGACGCGCGCTCGCCGGCGCTGCACGCCGCCGCCAAGGCGCTGGTCCACGCCGACGGCTTCGTGCGCCCAGGGCCCGAGCACCGCGAGATGCTGGTCGCGCTGCTGCGCGCGGCCGACAGCGGCAGGACCCTCCCACCACCTGGGCGCTAGGCCGCCCGGACCACCCCGCGCGCCGGGCCATGCTACAGGCCCGCCCCCTCCAACAAAGTGGTCCCCGTTGCGTTTCGCCGATCTCCCTCTCCGCCCGAGCCTCCTCTCCGCCGTCGCCGCCCAGGGCTACACCGAGCCCACGCCCATCCAGGAGCAGGCGATCCCCTTCGCGCTGCAGGGGCGTGATCTCCTGGGCCTCGCGCAGACCGGCACCGGCAAGACGGCCGCGTTCGCCCTGCCCACCCTGCACCGCCTGGCCGAGGGCCGCCGGGAGAGCCGCCCGCGCATCCGCTGCCTCGTGCTCACCCCCACGCGCGAGCTGGCCGCCCAGATCGCCGAGAGCTTCACGGTCTACGGGGAGGGCACGCAGCTGCGCAACGCGGTCATCTTCGGCGGCGTCGGGCAGGACGCCCAGGTGCGCGCGCTCCGTTCGGGCCTCGACATCCTCGTCGCGACGCCGGGGCGCCTGCTCGATCTCGGTGAGCAGGGCTTCGTGGATCTGTCGGGCGTCGAGGTGTTCGTGCTCGACGAGGCCGACCGCATGCTCGACATGGGGTTCCTCAACGACGTGCGGCGCATCATCAAGAAGCTGCCGCCCAGGCGCCAGACGCTGTTCTTCTCGGCCACGATGCCGCCGGACATCCAGTCGCTCGCCGACGCCATCCTGGTCGAGCCGGCGCGCGTGACGGTCACCCCCGTCTCGTCGACCGTCGAGAAGGTCGAGCAGTCGGTGTTCTTCGTCGAGCGCGGCGACAAGCGCCGCCTCCTCGTGCACCTGTTCTCCGACGCCCGGGTGCGCCGCGCGATCGTCTTCACCCGCACCAAGCACGGCGCCAACAAGGTGACCGAGCACCTCAACGACTCGGGGATTCGCGCCGAGGCCATCCACGGCAACAAGTCGCAAGGCGCCCGCGAGCGCGCCCTCGCGCACTTCAAGGAGGGCTCCACGCGCGCCCTCGTGGCGACCGACATCGCGGCGCGCGGCATCGACATCGACGACGTCACCCACGTCATCAACTTCGAGCTCCCCAACGTGCCCGAGAGCTATGTGCACCGCATCGGTCGCACGGCCCGCGCGGGCGCGAGCGGCGCGGCGTACTCGTTCTGCGACGCCGAGGAGCGCGAGTTCCTGATCGACATCGAGCGGCTGACGAAGCTGCACCTGACCGTCGTGAGCGAGCACCCCTATCGCTCGTCGATCCCGGCGCCGCCGCCCACCGATCTGGTCGGGCGCACGCGCTCGGCCGCTTCGCTGCTCCGCCCGCAGACGGGGGGGCGCCCGGGCCACGAGGCCCACCCCCGCGGCCCGCACGGCGGC